>JALYVZ010000311.1 GCA_030852965.1 Actinomycetota bacterium
GCCCGGCGTTGAGCGGGGTGGCCCGGGCGCATCTCGGCCGGCGGGGTCGGGCCCTTGCCGCGCAGCGCGCGGCGGCGCTGTCCGCCGGAGCCGACCACCGCGCCCTTTTTCGTGCCTTCCTTACGAACCGCGCCGCGTCGACGCGAACTGCCGGCCATCGCTAGTCGCTACCGTCCTTCCACGTCCAGGTGGCGCCGTCGCGGGTGTCCTCGACGAGGACACCGGCCGCCAACAGCCGGGCCCGGACCGCATCGGCGGCCGCGAAGTCCCGCCGCTCCCGGGCCTCGGTGCGTTCCGCGATCAGTTCCTCGACCAGCAAGGACAACGCAGCCAGCGCCGCCCCGTCGTGGACGCCCGCGCCGCAGCCGCGCCACTGCTCGCCGAGCGGGTCCAGCCCGAGCACGTCGGTCATCGTCCGCACGCTCGCCGCGGCGCCGAGCGCGGCCGCATGGTCGCCGGCGTCCAGTGCCGTGTTGCCCTCGCGCACGCAGCCATGGATGGCCGCCACCGCGCCCGGGGTACCCAGGTCGTCGTCCAGCGCGGCGGTGAAGTCCGCGCACAGCACTCCGCCCAGCTCCGGCAAACCGACCCGCTCCCGCACCCGGTGCAGGAACGACTCGATCCGCCGGTACGCCGCAACCGCCTCGGAGAGTGCGGCATCCGAGTACTCGATCATCGAACGGTAGTGCGGGGCGACCAGGTAGTAGCGCAGCTCGGCGCCGCGCACCCGCCGCAGCAGCACGTCGATGGACAGCGTGTTGCCCAGGGACTTGGACATCTTCTCGCCGCCGAGGGTGACCCAGGCGTTGTGCGTCCAGTATCGGGCGAACCCGTCACCGGCCGCGCGGGACTGCGCCCGCTCGTTCTCGTGGTGCGGGAACACCAGGTCCAGCCCGCCGCCGTGGATGTCGAACTCTCGCCCGAGGTACGCGCAGGCCATCGCCGAGCACTCCAGATGCCAACCCGGGCGCCCCCGCCCCCACGGCGTGGGCCAACTCGGCTCGCCGGGCTTGACCGCCTTCCAGAGGGTGAAGTCGCTCACGTTCCGTTTCGCGCCGGCGAAGCTCTCACCCTGCTGCATGTCGTCGATGCGCTGCCCGGACAGCCCGCCGTACTCGGCGTAGGAGCGCACGTCGAAGTAGACGTCACCGGCCGCGGCGTAGGCGTGCCCGCCGTCGATCAGCCGCTGCATCAGCTCGATCATCTGCGGCACATGGCCGGTGGCTCTCGGGCCGATGGACGGCGGCAGGCAGCCGAGCGCGGCGTACGCGGCGTCGAACGCCCGCTCGTGGGTGGCCGCCCACTCCCACCACGGCCGACCGGCGTCGGCGGCCTTGGTGAGGATCTTGTCGTCGATGTCGGTGACGTTGCGGACCAACGAGACGTCCAACCCGTTGCGGGCCAGCCAGCGGCGCAGGACGTCGTAGTTGAGCCCGCTGCGTACGTGGCCGATGTGCGGCAGACCCTGCACAGTCGCGCCACAGACGTAGATCGACGCGGCCCCCGGCCGCAGCGGGGTGAACTCCCGCTGGCTTCTGGTGGCGGTGTCGTAGAGGTGCAGACTCACGTGTACAGATGGTACGGACCGGGATCGACGGGTGATCTGCGGCACCCGGCCAGGCTCTGCCGCGCCGATCGAGGCACATGGATCGTTGCGCTATCGATCAGGGCTATAATCTAGACACCGGTGACCGCGGGCGGCCTGTTACAGCGAGGACGGTACTCGTACATGACGACCGAATCAGACGACGAGAGCAAGACACCCGAGTTGCTCACCACGAGGGCCGCGGCGGAGATGCTGAACGTGTCGAAGATGACGGTCTACCGCCTGGTGCGGGCCGGGGAGCTTCCTGCCCTGCGCATCGGACGATCGTTTCGCATCTACCGCCATGAGCTCGAGACCTACATCCGTAACGCCAAGGTGGGCTGATCACCGCTCGCGGGAGTGACGATTCTCACCACCGGGGCACGAGCAGGACGGTGGCCACGGCGGCGATGCCCTCGCCGCGTCCCGTCAGGCCCAGGCCGTCGGTGGTCGTGCCGGACACCGACACCGGCCCGCCGGCCGCTCTGGACAGCACCTCCTGCGCCTCCGCCCGGCGCGGTTCGATCTTCGGCGCGTTCCCGATGATCTGCACGGCGGCGTTGCCGAGCAGCCAGCCTGCCTCGGCCATCAGATCCCGCACGTGCGCCAGCAGATCGACACCGTGCGCCCCGGCCCAGCGCGGGTCCGCGGTGCCGAACACCGCGCCGAGGTCACCGAGCCCGACCGCGGACAGCAGCGCGTCGCACAGCGCGTGCGCCGCCACGTCACCGTCGGAGTGCCCGGCGCAGCCGTCGACTCCGTCCCAGAACAACCCGGCCAGCCAGCACTCCCGCCCTGGCGCCACCTGGTGCACATCGGTACCGATGCCGACCCGGGGGATCAACGCGCGCCCACCAGCAGGGCGGCGACCCGCAGGTCCCAGGCAGTAGTGATCTTGAACGCGAGCGGGTCACCGGGCACGGTGTGCACCGTCTCACCCAGCCGCTCGACCAGCCCGGCATCGTCGGTCACCGTGTCGTGGGTCACCGTGTCGTGGGTCACCACGTCACCCGAGGCCGCGTCACCCGAGGCCACGGCACCCGAGGCCACGGCACCCGAGGCCGCGTACGCCCGCCGCAGCAGCGATGCCTGGAACGCCTGGGGGGTCTGCACAGCCCGCAGCACCGATCGGTCGAGGGTGCTCACCACCGAGCCGACGTCATCGATCCGCTTCACCGTGTCGGCCAGCGGCAGCACCGGCACCACCGCCTTGACCTCACCGGCCACCGCCGCGACGAGCTCGGCGATCAGCGACGGCGGCGTGAGCGCCCGGGCGGCGTCGTGCACCAGCACGGTGTGGGTGTCCGGGTAGGCGCGCAGCCCATGGTCAAGCGCGACACGGACGGAGGACGACCGGTCTGGACCGTGGCCAGCCACCACGTCCACCCGGACCGAGCAGCCGACGAACAGCTCCCGGACCGCCTCAAGATGCGCCGGGTGGGCCGTCACCACCACGGCGTCAACGACACCGGACCCGACCAGCCCGTCAACCGCGCGGACCACAAGAGGCACGCCGCCCAGCCGCACCAGCGCCTTCGGAACACCGACCCCGAGACGAACCCCGTCACCCGCCGCCGGGACCAGCGCCAGAACGCTCACCTCGGAAGGACCGGTCAGGAGGCCGTGTCGATCAGGAGGCCGTGGCCAGCACCTCGTCGAGCAGCAGCTCGGCCTTCTCCTCATCGGTGCCCTCGGCCAGCGCAAGCTCGCTGACCAGGATCTGCCGAGCCTTGGCCAGCATCCGCTTCTCGCCGGCGGACAGGCCGCGGTCCTTCTCCCGACGCCAGAGATCACGCACGACTTCGGCGACCTTGTTCACGTCACCGGAGGCGAGCTTCTCCAGGTTTGCCTTGTACCGCCGAGACCAGTTGGTCGGCTCCTCCGTGTGCGGCGCCCGGAGCACATCGAAAACCCGGTCCAGGCCCTCCTGGCCGACCACGTCCCGGACACCGACGAACTCGGCGTTGTCCGCGGGAACGCGTACGGTCAGGTCGCCCTGGGCCACCTTGAGAACGAGGTACTTCTTCTCCTCGCCCTTGATGGTCCGGGTCTCGATCGCCTCAATGAGAGCGGCACCGTGGTGCGGGTAGACGACGGTCTCTCCGACCTTGAAAACCATATGCCCTCTAGCCCCTTTCGCTGAACCCAGGTTAACACGGCTGTACCTTGCGTCGCTCATCGGGTTGGCTCGTCATCGCAGGTCAGGGGATTGACAACAGTACAAGATCGTGCAAGCAAGGTCATCATCGACCGGGCGATCAGGCTCACGCACCACCGGCGGCACCAACTGTCGGGGGCTGCGGCTAGGCTTCTCCCAGGTCATCCGGTACGCACATCGGGCACCGACCCGCCCACCTCGTGGGAGGTCGCCGTGCCGGACCCGCCCCTGATTGTTGCCGGGATGCTCCGTGTGAGCATCCCCACGAAAGGACCCGCCGACCATGCCGTCAGTCGTGCAGCGCCTGGGGCCGAGCACCGGCAAGGCCCTCGCGGCTTCAGTGCTGCTCCCCCTGTTCGCCGTGCTCGCCCTCACCGGGTGCAGCGCCGGCGCCATCACCCAGACCGCGTCCCAGGCGTCCGGCGTGGACGGTTACGCCGGACAGGCCGGCAACGTCCTGGTCCGGGACGCCACCATCGAATACGCCGGAGGCCTCGATGGCGCGGTGTACCAATCGGGCGGGTCGGCGCCGCTGAGCATGTCGCTGGTGAACATCGGCGACACCGCCGATCGGCTGCTCTCGGTGTCCAGCCCGGTGGCAGCCTCCGGCCAGGTTGTGGGTGACGCGGTGCTGCCCGGCGGCACGGTCGTGACGGTCGGCAACAACGCCGGAGCCGACTCCCAGGCGCTGGCGGGCCGGACCATCGCGATCAAGTTGGTCGGCCTCGTCAGGCCGATCCGGGCCGGGCTCACCTACCTAGTCACCCTCCGCTTCGAGCGAGCCGGAGCGCTCACCGCGCAGGTGCCGGTCGGCTACCCGTCCGGCCCACTGGCCGAGCGCAACTAGCCCCACCCTCCGAGCAGCACACCCCGGAGCCGGCCATCCCGCGCCCCACGACAGCGCACCGCTGTGGCGAGTGCGGCCACGAGGTGGCCAAGTGGCACGGCCGCTGCCCGGAGTGCCAGAGCTGGGGCACCCTGGAACTGGTCCCGGCGACCGCCACCCTGGCCGGCCCGAGACGGGTCGCGGCCGGCGCTCCGGCCACCCCGGCCCGCCGGATCGGCGAGGTCGCACTGGACGCCGCCTCGGCC
>JALYVZ010000312.1 GCA_030852965.1 Actinomycetota bacterium
GCACGAGCCGGCGGGCGACAGCGGACCGCGACCGGCCGAGCCAGCCGCGCCGCGAGAACCGACCACGCCAGCCTCACCACCCGCCGCCGTGGGGCTGATCCCCGCTCCGCTGCGGGTCGCCTCCGAGCTGGCCGCCCGGCTGCTGGTGCTGGCCGCCGCGCTCGCCGTGGTCGGGTGGTTGGTGATCCAGCTGCGGGTGGTGGTCATCCCGGTGGCGATCGCGCTGCTGTTGTCCGCGCTGCTCGCGCCGCTGGTGCGCGCCGCGGCGGAGGAGATCGGTCTGCCTCGCGGGCTGGCCACCGGGCTGGTGCTGATCGGCGGCATCGCGCTGTTCGCGGTGGTGCTGTCCGGGGTGATCAACGCTTTCGTCGCCGGCTTGCCCGAGCTGCGTGACCAGCTGATCGCGAGCTACCAGGAGACCATCAGGCCGCTGCTGGCCGGCCCGCCGCTGCGGCTCTCCCCGGTGCGGCTGAACGACCTGCCCGCCGAGCTGCAGCGTTCCATCGCCGCCAACTCCGAGGCGATCACCTCCGGCGCGCTGAGCACCGCCGCCACCCTCACCGAGGTGCTGGCCGGGCTGCTGCTGGCGCTCTTCGCGCTGATCTTCTTCCTGCACGACGGGCCGCAGATCTGGGCTTTTCTGATCAAGGTGGTACCGGCGGTGCACCGCGACCGGGTGGACGTGGCCGGGCAGCGGGCGTTCGCCTCGCTGGTCGGGTACACCCGGGCGACCGTGGTCGTCGCGGTGGTCGACGCACTCGGCATCGGGATCGGCCTGTGGATCATGGGTACGCCGCTGCGGATCCCGCTGGCCGCGTTGGTGTTCCTCGGCGCGTTCATCCCGGTCATCGGCGCAGTGCTGACCGGGTCGGTCGCGGTGTTGGTGACGTTGGTGGCCACCGGGCCGGTGGAGTCGTTGATCGTGCTCGGCATCGTGGTCGCGGTGATGCAGCTGGAGAGCCACGTGCTGCAGCCGATTCTGCTCGGGCGGGCCGTTCAGCTGCACCCGTTGGTGGTGGTGCTCGCGGTGGCCGGCGGCGTGGTGGTCGCCGGCATCATCGGCGCGCTGGTGGCGGTGCCGCTGGTGGCGGTGCTGTCCACCGGCATCCGCTCGCTGATGGCCACCGGCGAGCCACTGCCCGCCGACATCAACGCACTGGACCCGCTGCAGGCCAGGCCTGCGAGCGCCGAACCCCGCGAGCGGCGGCGGCTGCGGGCACTTATCGGCCGGGTCAACGCCGCGATCCGCCGCCTCACCGCGCGCGGCGGCGACTAGCTCGCGTCGTCCAGGACGCTCACCGTGGCCAGCGGCAGGTGTAGCGCGGCGGCCGCGCAGTTCTCCTCCAGGTGGGCGAGCGTCGAGGTGCCAGGGATGGGCAGCATCACCGAGCTGCGCTGCAGCAGCCAGGCCAGCGCGACCTGGGCCGGCGTGACGCCCAGCTCGACAGCGGCCTCGTGCACCGGGCCGCCGGGTTTGGCCAGCTCACCGGCGGCGATCGGGAACCACGGGATGAAGCCGATGCCCCGCTCGGTGCAGTAGCGCAGCACGTCGTCGCTGCCCCGGTCGGTGAGGTTGTAGCGGTTCTGCACGCATGCCACCTCGATCGTGCGCCCGGCGTGCGCGATCTGGTCGACCGTCACCTCGGACAGTCCGACCAGTCCGACCTTCCCTTCGGCCTGCAGCTCGGCCAGCACCCCGAACTGCTCGCCGGCCGGTACCTGCGGGTCGATCCGGTGCAGCTGGAACAGCTCGATCCGCTCCACCCCGAGCCGACGCAGGCTCATCTCGCACTGCTGGCGCAGGTACTCCGGGCGCCCACACGGGTGCCACTCACCAGGTCCGGTACGCAGCAGGCCGGCCTTGGTGGCCACGGTGACGCCATCGTAGGGGTGCAGCGCCTCGCGGATCAGTTCCTCGCTGACGAACGGACCGTACGAGTCGGCGGTGTCGATCAGGTCGACCCCGAGCTCGACCGCGCGCCGCAACACCCGGATCGCCTCGCCGGAGTCCTTCGGCGGACCCCAGACGCCCTCCCCGGTGAGCTGCATGGCGCCGTATCCGAGGCGGTTGACCGCGATGGCGTCGCCGAGCTTGAAGATGCCGCTGTCGGCGACCGGTCGGGTGGGGTTGGCGGTGGTGCTGGTCACTTGTTGTCCTCCCGGGGACCTGGGGTGGGCCGTGCCAACCCACCCTGACAGTTGCGGCAGGTCAGCCGCTCCTGGACGTGACACGTCAGACACTCGATTTACCCGATCGCGGGCGCCGGCCCACGCGGTCAGCCAACGTGACACTGCAACCAGCGTTCGTCGCCCGTCGGGCCAGCGGCGCATTACCGTAGAGGGGTGTCCGGCGCGAGCGAGGCCCAGCGGTCGGGGGTCGAGCCATGAGCACAGACCCAAGGACCTGGCGGATCTCCGATCTGGACCGGGAGAATGCCGCACGGCTGCTCGGCACCGCCATGGAGCAGGGTCGGCTCACCCCGGTCGAGTACAGCGACCGCTGCCAGGACGCCTACGCCGCGCGCACCAGGGCCGAGCTGGTCGCGGTGCTGGCCGACCTGCCCGGCGGACCGCTCGGGCTGACCCACGCCGGGCTGGAGCCGCTGGTGTTGAACGTGGCGTTCGGCCAGGTCCGCCGCACCGGGCGCTGGCCGGTACCGGAGCTCGTCCAGATCACCGGGATCGGCCAGCGCACCGTCCTGGACCTCACCGAGGCCCACCTGGAGCGGCCCGAGGTGGTGATCGAGGTGTCGGCCACCATGAGCGCCACCGTGGTGCTGCTGCCCGGGCATGCGCAGCTGGACACCGACGAGCTGGAGCTGGTGGTCGGGACGATCCGCCGTCGGGGATGGTCCGGCCGGGGACTGCCCGGGTGGGGCCTGCCGGCGGGCGCCGGAGAGAGCCGCGGCCGAGGTGGGTTGCTGCGCCGCCGCGGCCGGAACGAACCTCCGCCGATCCGGGTGGTGCTGCGCGGGCGGGCCCGGTTGAGCACGGTGACGATCTGGCAGCCCCGCCGCTGAGCGGCTAGTCCTCGGCTGGTCCAGCGCCTCGACGTGATCACCGACCGCCAGCGCGCTCTGGATGGCGGACCCGACGTCGCCGCGCTGGGCTACCCACTGACCCGGCCGAGATCGACCACCGCGACGAGCTGCGCGCCGGCATCAGGTGTGCGGCGCGGAACCCGAGCTACTCGGGTAGAGGTGGACGAGGCCGGTCGCCGTCGACCGCACTGCTCGTCACTGAGCTTCCTCGCATCGAAACGCTCCGTTCCTTACCTGCCTCAACGTTCGCACCGAGCCGGTCCGCGTTACACCGCCAGACAGCGCAGTGTGTGGCCGGCGTTCCAGGCCGAACTGCGGGCTTGTCCAGCGTAGGCGGCCCATCGGGTCGTTGTGGAGTGATCACGGCGTTGGATGAGAGTCATCAATATTGATGAATCTTGGCCTCTATCGAAACGGTGCGACTCGATGCAGCGATGTGGGTGGTGGACAGAGCTGTGAACGGGTTGCGCCCACACGGGCGAACGTCAGCTCGATCGGCGCAAGGCCAGTTCAACCGTGTTGATACCACCAGGGAGCCTGAATGATCTCGAACGTCGACGGAGCGGCCAACGGCGGCACTGCCCAGTCGCCGGCCTGGGCCCGTCACCTCCGCCGAGTCTCTCCACACTTTGGGCGTGCAGGTTCCGGTGCCGCGGCGGGAGCGGCGCCGGGTGGTCGTCACGGGCGGGGCCGGCTTCCTGGGCTCGCACCTGTGTGAGTTCCTGCTGGGACGCGGCGATGACGTTGTCTGTGTGGATGACCTGTCAACGGGGCAGCGTGAGAACATCACCGCGTTCCTGGACCTGCCGCAGTTCACGTTCGTGCAGGCTGATGTGAGCATTCCGTTCCAGGTCGACGGTCGGGTCGATGCGGTGGCGCACCTGGCCAGCGCGGCGTCTCCACCCGATTACCACCGGATGCCATTGGAGACCCTGGAGGTAGGCAGTCGCGGCACCGAGAACGCCCTCGAGCTCGCCGACCACCACGGGGCGCGGTTCGTGCTGGCCTCCACCAGCGAGGTCTACGGCGACCCGCAGGTGCATCCGCAGCGTGAGGATTACTGGGGCAACGTCAACCCGGTCGGTCCGCGCAGCGTTTATGACGAGGCGAAGCGGTTCGCCGAGGCCATCTCGATGGCCTACGCGCGGACCCGCGGCGTGAACGTCGGCATCATGCGGATCTTCAACACCTACGGCCCGCGGATGCGGCCCGATGACGGCCGGGTTGTGTCGAGCTTCATCACCCAGGCCCTCAACGGCGACCCGCTCACAATCTACGGGGATGGCAGCCAGACCCGCAGCTTCTGCTTCGTCGACGATCTGGTCCGCGGCATCGTGGCCATGCTCGACTCTCCCGAGCTGGGCCCGATCAACCTCGGCAATCCGGTCGAGCGCACCGTCGGGGAACTGGCGCAGATGGTGCTGATGATCACCGGTTCCTTGTCGCGCATCGAGTTCCATCCGCTGCCGACCGACGATCCGACCCGGCGCCGCCCCGACATCGGCCGTGCCCAGGCCCGCCTGGGTTGGCAGCCCGTCGTCGCGACCCCGGAGGGGCTCGAACGCACGATCAACTGGTTCCGCAGCCGGCCCGGGCGTGTCGCCGCCGCCTCCTCGGCCGTCGCGGGAGCCCAGTTCGAGGGCGGCGACCCGCTGGCCACCCTGCCGGCTGCGTCGGTGGCCGACCGCCGGTGATGACTCCGCAGAAGCTGACCACCGCGCGGATGCTGCTGGGCGAGCAGCGGACCATCAGCGAGATCGCGGGCATCGTCGGGGTCAGCCGTGGCAC
>JALYVZ010000313.1 GCA_030852965.1 Actinomycetota bacterium
GTGCTCGCTCCACATGATCGAGTACATCGCCAGCTCGGTCTGCGTCGGCCGTCGGCCCAGGATCGCCTTGACCTTGGCGTACTCATCATCCTCGAGCCCGAGCTCGAGGTAGGGCTGCTCCTCGTCCGGCGTGCTGGCAGCGCGGTCGACCGTGTCGAGGGTCATGCGTCGACGAGGGTCTTGATGACACTGGTGAAGAAGGTCAGCCCGTCGGTGCTCGGACCGGTCAGGTCCTCGACCGCGTGCTCCGGGTGCGGCATCAGGCCGACCACCCGCCCGTCAGCCGACGCCACCCCGGCGATGTCGCGCAGCGCGCCGTTCGGGGCCGGGTCGCGGTAGCGGAACACCACCCGGTTCTCTGCCTCCAGCGCGTCCAGCGTGTGCTGGTCGGCGACGTAACGGCCCTCGCCCGACTTCAGCGGCACCAGGATCTCCTGGCCGCTCTGGTAGGCCGCGCTCCACGCAGTCGCGGCGTTCTCCACCCGCAGCCACACGTCCCGGCAGATGAACCGCAGGCCGGCGTTGCGGGTCAGCGCCCCCGGCAGCAGCCCGGCCTCGCACAGGATCTGGAACCCGTTGCAGATCCCCAGCACCGGCATTCCGGTCTGAGCCCGCCGCACCACCGACCCCATCACCGGGGCGAACGAGGCGATCGCGCCAGCCCGCAGATAGTCGCCGTAGGAGAACCCGCCCGGCACGATCACCGCGTCCACGCCGTGCAGGTCAGCGTCGGCATGCCACAGCGGCACGGGATCCGCGCCGGCCAACCGGACCGCGCGGGCGGCGTCCACGTCGTCGAGGGTGCCAGGGAAGGTGATGACGCCGATCCTCACGGAGTCGTCACGCCTCGCGCACCCGTCACCCGAGTGACCCGCCAGTCCTCGATCACCGGGTTGGCCAGCAGGGTGGCCGCGATCTTCTCCAGCGTTTCGTTGTCCACTGTGTCGTCTACGTCGAGCTCGAAGTGCTTGCCCTGGCGTACTTCGCGCACGCGGGCGAACCCGAGCCGGGCCAGCGCGCCGACCACGGCTTGTCCCTGCGGGTCGAGGATCTCCGGCTTGGGCATCACGTCCACCACCACACGCGCCATGCCCGTCAGCCTAGTGGCGCGCTGGAGATCGTCGAAAGACTTCGTCGACTGGGCGCTGGGTCACACCTCAGCTGGTGAGGGTCCAGATCAGCATGTCGTGCAGCTCGCGGGCCTCTTCCCGACTCTCGCAGACCAGCAGGACCGGTTTGCGGAGCAGCACCATCCCGACGGTGGTGGTGGCGTCGAACGACTGGTCGCCCGAGGCCACGAAGGCCACGCACGATACGCCGCTGAGCGGCACCGAGACCAGCGCGGACCGGTCCTCGAACGTGGCCGTGTCCAGCATCATGAGCCGTCGACTGGTGACCGCCAACAGCGGTATCCCCGGCGGCGAGCCTCGGAAGATGGCTTCCAGCGACTCGCCGTTGAACACGTTGCCCTGGACGGCGAGCATCGCGACCGCCAGTGGGTCCTGGTCGCTCGGGTCGACGCTCAGCGGCGTCGGGGGGTCGACGCGCATGGTGCTCGCAGGTATCTGCGCCACGGGGAAGCCTCCAGTCAGCCGTGATCGTGAGTACCCGGGTGTGGGCGTGGCTAACCATGCCACGCTTTGCCCGTGCGACGTTCATGCAGGTCGACATGACGTGACCGGGTCAGCTCGACGATCTCCGGTGGCGCCTCGCCTCCGGGCCGGGTTCGCCGCCCCTGGGTTCGCCGCCCCTGGGTTCGTCGCCCCGGGTTCGCCGCCTGTAGGTGCGCCGCCCCTGGGTTCGCTGGCCCGGGTTCGCCGAGATCCGCATCAACGTGCTTTGATCAAGAAAACGGCACGCTGAGGCGGATCTGGACGGCAGATGGGAGATGAGAAGCGGGGCGAGACGTCCATCGGTACGGCGAATCCTTCGAAACCGGCCCACAGCGTGTGTCGTGTTGTCATGATCACGAGGTGCTGAACGGACCGTTCCGGGGATCGGCGGCGGTGGCGCGTGGCCTGATCGGCGCGAGTGAGCTGCGCGGCCCTCGTTATCGACGGCTCTTCCCTGATGTGTACCTCCCGGCCTCGGCCGGCCCGCCCGACCTGGCCGCGTGGTCGCGGGCGGCGTTTCTGTTGGTCGAACACCGAGGCGCGCTACTCGGCGGTTACTCCGTCGCTCGGCTGCTCGGTGCCGACTGCGCCCCGCCGGACACCCCCGGCCGAGGTGATCGTGGCCGGCGGGCAACGCCGACATCCCGGGCTCCTGGCGCACCGCGGTGACGCGGCCGGCCCCGATCGGTGGCAAGCCAGCGGCTGTGTGGTGACCTCGCCAGAGCGCACCGCGTGGGACCTTGGCCGGCGGCTGGATCTCACCGAAGCGGTCGTCGCCCTCGACGCTCTGGGTCGGGTTCGCGGGCCCGGCCGGTTCGCGCCCGCCGGCCTGTTGACCCGCCGGGAGCGCGAGCCGGGCGCCCGCCGCTGTCGTCGGCTCGACCGGGTGGTGGCGCTCGCCGACCCTCGGGCGGAGTCGCCGATGGAGACCCGACTTCGGTTGCTGCTGGTCGAAGGCGGTCTGCCGGCTCCGGTGGTACGGCAGGAACTGCTCGACGAGCATGGCTTCGTGGTGGCCCGGTTCGACCTGGCCTATCCCGAGGAGCTGTTGGCCGTCGAGTACGACGGCCGAGGTCATCGGCACCGGGAGCTCTGCGACGACGATCGCTGGCGGGACGCGAGCACCGGGGACTACGGCTGGCACACCATGCGCTTCGGCCGCGACGACGTGCTGGTGAGCAGACGCCGCACTGTCGCCCTGGTTGGCAACCAGCTGGCGCTGCGCGCCCAACCCCGCGCACCGCACGCCGAGATCCGCATGAGCGTCACCGCCCGCGCAGTTCTGTTGCCCCGCCGAGTTCTGTCGTTCGCCGAGTTCTGTTGCCCCGCCGAGATCCGCGTGAGCGTGGCTTTCGCATGATCGACCACGCTGACGCGGATCTCGACGCCAGAGGCGCGAGGTGGGCGCGAGGTGGGGGTGGGGTGGGCGCGGTGGGTGGGCGCGAGGTGGGCGCGGTGTGGGCGCGGCTCGTGCGGGGGGCACGGCGATTACAGGATCGGGGCAGGGGTGTAGGCCGCCGCGTCGGGGTTGGCCTTGACGAGCTCGTCGACCAGTGCGATCACCTGGTCGGTCTGGTCGACGGCCGCTCCAGTGTAGTCGAGCGGGTCGCCCAGCGTCAGCACCCCGGGCGCCAGCCCCAACCGGGGGTCGGTGGACAGGCGTTCGAGCAGGTCGTTCTCGGCCTGGCCCTGTTCGCGCATGGCCAGCGCCACCGCCACCGCGTGCTCCTTGATCACTTCATGGGCGGTCTCCCGGCCAACGCCGGCCCGCACGGCGGCCATCAACACGCTGGTGGTGGCCAGGAACGGCAGGTAGCGGTCCAGCTCGCGGGCGATCACCGCCGGGTACGCGCCGAACTCGTCGAGCACGGTCAGGAACGTCTCGAGCAGCCCGTCGAGGGCGAAGAACGCGTCCGGCAACGCCACCCGGCGGACCACCGAGCAGGACACGTCGCCTTCGTTCCATTGGTTTCCGGTGAGCTCACCGACCATCGAGGAGTAGCCCCGCAGGACGACGGCGAGCCCGTTGACCCGCTCGCACGACCGGGTGTTCATCTTGTGCGGCATCGCGGAGCTGCCCACCTGGCCGGGTTGGAAACCCTCGGTGACCAGCTCCTGGCCGGCCATCAGCCGGATCGTGGTGGTCAGGCTGGACGGACCGGCGGCGACCTGCACCAGGGTGGTCAGCACGTCGTAGTCCAGCGAGCGCGGATAGACCTGACCGACGCTTTGCAGCACGTGCTCGAAGCCCAGATGCGTCGCCACCCGTCGCTCCAGCGTGGCGAGCTTTTCGGGCGAGCCGCCTAGGAGGTCGACCATGTCCTGGCCGGTGCCCATCGGACCCTTGATGCCTCGCAAGGGATAGCGCTCGGTGAGCTCGGTCAGGCGCCGTTGCGCGATGAGCAGCTCCTGCGCCGCGCTGGCGAACCGTTTACCCAGCGTGGTGGCCTGCGCGGGGACGTTGTGACTGCGCCCGGCCAGCGCCAGCATGCGGTACTCCCCGGCGCGGCGGGCCAGCCGGGCCAGCATCGCCACGTTCCGGTCGGCCACCAGGCGCAGCGCGGCCAGCAGCTGCGCCTGCTCGACGTTCTCGGTGAGGTCGCGGCTGGTCAGGCCCTTGTGCACGTGCTCGTGGCCGGCGAGGGCGTTGAACTCCTCGATCCGCGCCTTCACGTCGTGCCGGGTGACCCGCTCGCGGGCCGCGATGGACGCCAGGTCGACGGCGTCCACCACCCGCTCGTAGTCGGCGATCGCGCCGTCCGGCACCGGGATACCGAGCTCGGCCTGCGCGCGCAGCACCGCCAGCCAGAGCCGGCGTTCCAGGACGATCTTGTGCTCCGGGGAGAACAGTGCCGTCATCTCGGCGCTGGCGTACCGGGCGGCCAGCACGTTGGGGATCACCGCTCCACCCTACGTCGCAAAGGTGGCGACGGGACCGCGTCGCGGGAGGCCTACAGTCGGCCGGCCAGCGCGCGGACCAGCTGGTCGAGCCGGTCGCGGTAGGGCACCGGGCCACCGGCCGAGCTGGCGGTGACCCACAGCTCGCCGCCGGACCGCGGGAGGGCGGTGGCGCTGACCCTGGTCCGGGTGTCCGATGGATGGGTGTCCGCCCCGGACGGCGTCAACACCACGACGAGCGTGCCGCGGCCGCCGGAGTCGTCCGCCACGTCGACCGCCACCCCGGTGC
>JALYVZ010000085.1 GCA_030852965.1 Actinomycetota bacterium
CGCTGCCGCTCGCTCAGATGCGGCTTGATCGCGTCGTAACGACGAGCGAGAGACTCCACCACCGGCGACATAGCACAGACCGTAACCATCCCGAGGCCGAAAACTAGGTTATTTTACTACGAGTCCTTAGTTGCGCGCGGCGGTGGATCTGCTTCGGCTTCTCCGGGAGCAGCAGGCTGGCCGCGAACGAACTGTAGAGCTGACCGTCCAGCTCATTACGGTCGGTGATCAGGACGACGGTCGGGTTGGCGAGCTCCGGCGTCCGCATGATCCGGTTGGTGTAGAGCTCCATCTCCATGGACTTGCCGGAGCCCTGGGTGTGCCAGACGACGCCCGCCTTGCCGTCGCTGCGCACCGCCTCGACAGTGCTGCCGACCGCCTTGGCCACCGCGAAGTACTGGTGCGGCTTGGCGATCCGCTTGGCGAGCCCGCCGTCGCCCTCGGCGAAGGCGCAGTACGAGCGCAGCAGCTGCAGGAAGCGGACCTGGCCGAAGACCCCGTGCAGCAACAGCTCCAGCCCGGTGACCGGCTCACCGTCCGCACCCGGGCTGCCGAGAGGCACCACCGCGCCATCCTCGTCGACATTCCACGGTGCGAAGTGGTGCAACTCGGTGAACGGCGTGCCGTAGCGGGCGGTCGCTCCGTCGGAGACCAAAGTGAGCAGGGCGAACCGGAACGCCATCGGGAACTCGCGCAGGTAGGTCTCCAGCTGCGCGTGCGCCGCCGCCACGTCCGCCGACTTGCTACCGGCCTTCTTCAGCTCGGCGATGCTCACCGGCATGCCGTTGCAGTAGAGGACCAGGTCGAACCGCCGGTAAAACTCCGCCCGCCGCAGGGTCACCTGGCTCGCCACCAGCCAGTCGTTGTCGTCGGCGCTCGCCGCGAGCAGCCGAATGGTCGGGGTCTGCTCCTGGCCGTCGTCGTCGGTGTAAGTGATGGCGCGGAAGCCGCCGACCAGCCAGTCGTGGACGCGATGGTTCTCCGAGATCGGGTCATCCGAGCGTGGCTCGATGATCTCCGCGAGGGCCTGCTGCAGATAGACGCCGGGGACGTCCGGGTTGAACCGGCGCAGCGCGTCGAGCAACCGCGGCTTGAGGACCAGATCGTCCCAGCCCTGACGTTCACCGCTGCCCGGCGCGATCTCTTGACCGTCGACCGGCCTCCAGGAGAGCTCCCCGAGGATCTCCTTGGCGAACTGCTCCCAGTCGTCCTCCGACGTCCCGGTGTGCTGCGTCATGGCGCGTCCCCTATCCATTCGTAGGTCCGCTTCGGGCTCTGCGGCGCGCCGTGCGCACGGACCTGTCCGGACGCGACCAGCTCGTTCAGCTTGTTGATCACTGTTGGACGGCTGAGGCCGGTTCGGGCCTGCAGTTCCGCCGCAGATGCAGTGCGCACCTCTCGAAGTGCTGTCGCCACATCGACTACGCGTTCCCGCATCGTTCTCGGGGCGGTTGCGGGGTCGAGGACGTACTGTGCGTAGCGCCGCCCGCCCTGCCGAACAGCGATGCCGAGGTCGGTCAGCTCCCGCAACACAGCCCCCGCGACGTGTCGTTCAACGCCCCATTCCCGCAGCGCCGCGTTCGTCACGAAGCCACCCCGCATCATCGCCACGGCGATCTCGTGCGCCGGCGTCGGCAACGGGACAGGCAGCGTGGCCAGCCAGGCCCGCACATTCGGACCGAGCAGCTCCGAGCGGCTCATTGTCACGCTGAAGGAGGTGACTCGGGATTCGAAGACCGGCCGGGGCAGCCCATGTCGCCGAGCCTGGGAAATCATGATCGGGATCCCGGACGCCCGGTTCTCGGCGACGAGCTGGTCCGAGCGGGGCAGGTAGACGTCCGAGAGCAGCTGCGCAAGGACCGCGTTCCGTGATGACGAGACCTCGACCTCGCCGAGATCCTCGGCGGTAATGGGTCCGTACAGGCCTCCCGGACTGCGGATCGCCAGACGATCGGGAAACAGATCGATCTGGACCTGCGTCCCCCGCGTCGTGGGGCTGTAGTCCCGATGCATCAGCGCATTGACCACGGCTTCACGTATCGCGGGCAGCGGAAAGTCGAGCCGGTCCTCTCGGCTCCCCGCCACGGTGACGGCCCGTGCGGAGAGGTTCCGACGCAACACCGCCAGGGATTCGGTGACGATCTCTGGGATCGGTCCGCGCAGGGTCACGTTGTCCAGGAATCTGGTGTCGGAGTCACTCTCGCTCGGATGGACCACAACGGACGCCATGAGCTGAGGAAAAATCTGCTGAGGGAATCGACCGAAGGCCAACAAGCCGGCCAGCGTGGGCGGTGCATCGGGATCAGGACCGGAGAGTGCGCCGAGCCTGTGCAGTGCGGTCGCATCGTCCACCTCGCGGAGGTAGGCCGAGCCCAGCCGTACCCGTTCGAGAGTTCTCGCCATGGAGTTGCGGTCGAGATCTTCGAAGCGCGCGTCAGTGACCGACTCACGGTCGTAGGCGGGTTGGGTGCGGGCGGCGTACAGGAGGGCGATCTCGGCCTCGGACATCCGCCGGTCCCCGTCACCAGTCCGCAGGTATGCGCCATTGGTGACGCCCTTCGACGTCACGTACACCGGCCGCTGATCCGCCGGAGACGGCGTCACGACGGCCACCAGGACCCGCTTGCCCTCAAGCTCCACGAACTCGGTGTCGATCTGCAGCGGTGGCGTCACGGCCGTGCGGCTCAGGTCGACGATCTGATCCCGGTACCGGCCCACCTCGGGCAGATCGACGACCGCGAAGTCAGCCCGCTCGTCGATGCCGATCACGATGATCCCGCCGTCGGTGTTGGCGAAGGCGACCATCGTCTCCCTGACCGAGGTCGGGAACCCACCCGCGCCGCTCTTCACCTCGACGCCGGTCGGTTCGGAGCCGAAACGACGCAGGGCGTGGACGAGCGCTGGGAGGCTCTCCGGTTCCACGGCCACAGCGAGTGCCTACTTTCTATTTCGTTGGAATAATAGTAAGTAACTTTATAGTCCACTTGCAAGCTCGGCCGCACCCAGGAAGTCGAGGAGCCCGGCGACACAAGTGGTGTGCTGAGCGAGGTCCAAGTCGTCTATGATCAACGCGGGGGCGACGATGGTTGAGCGAGAATCGTGGACGGACTTGCGTGACCGCCTGATGGCCGCACCGGGGGCTCGCGAGGCGTACGAGGCGACCCGCATGGCCTTCGAGCTGGGGGCGGCGGTGCGAGAGCTGCGGCTCGCGCGGCGCTGGAGCCAGGCCGAACTGGCTGCGGCGGCAGAGATGACCCAGTCCGCGGTGGCGCGTTTCGAGGCCGGCGGGACGGTGCCGACGTTGCCGGTGCTGGGGCGAATCGCCCGCGCACTCGATGCCGACCTCGCAGTCGAGATCGTGCCCCGTGGCGACGTGGCACGACGCACCTGACTGGAACGCCAGTGCCAGCCGTGGCCGCTGGTCTGCACCCAGCTGCGTTGGCTACTTTCTACTACGCCAGCTGAACTGTTAAGCAGCTTTCTAGTCGACTTAACAGTTCCAGGCTCAGGTGGGAAGTTCCCAGTGGCGCAGTCCCAGTGCCGCAGCTCAGCGGTGCCGAACCTCCGCAACCGCATGATCTGGCAGCGACAGGGCGATTGTGCAGCATTGCGCTGCACAATTTCGAGGTCGGACAACGCTCGTTGTGCAAGTCTTCCTTGCACAACGAGCCTTGGAGGTTGTGCAACGTTGCGTTGCACAACCTCCAGGCTCGACCAGACCGCCGCCGCAACCGTCGGGAACCACGCTGGGGGTTCGGTCTGCAGGCCCCCAGCCGGCAGCAACCGTCGTTGATCTGTGTGACCAGGAACTCGTCCTGGTAGACCAGCTTCAGCCAGGTGTCCGGCTGCTCGGATCGGCGTACCGGCTCGATGCCCCGTTGGTTGCCCAGGTGGTGCCACACGAGATCGGGGACGAACAGCTGCCGGGGCACGGCCCGGAACGCGGCGCGCCACTCGGCGGTCAACGCCCCGCCGGCTGACAGCTGATCGACCAGTCCGGCCGCGGTCGGTGCCGGCGGGATGGCGGTCTCGGTCACTCGTCCTCGTCCTCCTCCCCAACAATCAACCGGCACAAGGCTAACCGGTGTGTGAGACCTCAACCACGGGAACGAGAAGTGCCCGATCGATGGCCGCCGGGAGCGTTCCCTCCAGCCATGGCGGCCGAGGGGTGGTCGCTCTACGATCGCCACCGCTGACCACCTGGTCCGTGCTCGCGCGCTCATCGGGCGGGACAAGTCCAAGCAACTCGCGCAACCCGCGCGACGGGAACAAGCAAGCATCACCGCGCGGCGGGGGCGTGGCAAGCTGTGCCCGCCAACCTGGCTATGACCCCGCGCCTGGAGGATGTCGCCATGCCCGAGCCCGGCTCGCTGTCCTTGCCCGGGACCGACGCCGCCGATGAGGTGGTGCTGCGGTGTACCGAGCATGCCGCGATCGCCGATCTGGCCGCGGTCCTGCAGTTGTGCGCGGCCGGCAGGCTGCGTTGCAGTGAGAAGACACGCCGGCCCTCGGCTGCCACGGTGGCGGCGGTCGAGCAAACGCTGTCTGCCGGTGACTTCTACGACGCCGAGCCGATGGCATCGTTCGCCTGGCCGCTACTGGTCCAGGCCGGCGGACTCGCCGAGCTGGCCGGGAGCAAACTGGTGCTCACCGACCGGGGGAACAAGGCCCTACGGGCGCCGGGTGCGGACACGATCCGGCACTTGTGGCGCCGTTGGATCGCCGCGGGCCTGATCGATGAGTTCAGCCGGATCGACACGATCAAGGGCCAGCGCAAGGCTCGGGCGCTCACCGCGGTCAAACCCCGCCGCGCTGTCATCGCAGAGGCGCTCGCCCAATGCTGCCCGCCGGGGCAGTGGGTGAGCATCGACGAGCTGTTCGCCGCCATGCGCCGAGACGGTCATGACCCGGAGGTTACCCGGGGCAACAACGTCTGGAAGCTCTACCTCGACGACCCCGAACACGGCAGCCTCGGCTACGACGGGCACCACGGCTGGGCGGTGCTACAGGGCCGCTACACCCTGGCCGTACTGTTCGAATACGCCGTCACGCTGGGGCTGTTCGACGCCCGTTTCACCGACCCCGAAGACGCCCGCGTGGACGACCTTCCGGATTACCTCGAGTACTACTACGAAGGTCCGTTGTCGCGCTACGACGGTCTGCTCGCGGTGCGACTGACCCCACTGGGCTCCTACGCCATGGGACTGACCGCCACCTACCTGCCCAGCCCGGCGCCCGTGAGCGATCGCGGCGGGATCGAGTTGAAGGTGCTGAACAACCTGGACGTGGTGGTGACCGGGAAGCTGATGCCCGCCGACACCATGCTGCTCGACGCATTCGCCGAACGGACCTCCGACCGCGTCTGGACACTGACCGCCGCCAAGGCCCTCGCCGCGATCGACACCGGTCGACAGCTGGGCGAGCTGGCCGCCTTTCTGCGCCGTGCCGAGCACCAGCTACCCCAGACCGTGACCCAGTTCCTCACCGACCTCGCCGGCCGGACCAGCCGCCTGTCCAACCACGGGCTGATCCGGCTGATCGAATGCACCGATCCAGCCCTCGCAGTCCTGATCGCCCGGGACCGCAAGACCTCGAAACTGTGCCGGCCAGTCGGCGACCGCCACCTCGCCATACCGGTGGAACACGACGCGTCCTTCCGCAAGGCAGTGCAGACGCTCGGCTACGTGCTACCACCGAACAACTAGCTCTCCACCCGAACCCGACCGATCGACCCGCAAGTTCCGTGGGCGCGGCGGCCGACAGCGTCACCAACAGCGTCGGCCTCATCTGGCGGCAACGAGCGCCGCGGCGACCACAGTGCCATGTTAGATACACGGATACTGTCTGCCTCGATTGATGTTACTATCCAACATGGAGGCAGTAAGTTATCGTCAGACTGTCGGTAGCAAGCTGAGTTACGACCATGATATTCGTCGCGCCTGAGCTGAACGACGACGAGCTCCGCGTCCTAGCGATGATCGAAGAGCTGCGTGTGAAGCTGAGACACCAGCTGCATGAACCCCGGCGGTGGGTCGGCTCGCTACGACGTGTCTCACTGGCACGGGCGATTCAGGGGTCGAACAGCATCGAGGGGTACGAAGCTGGCCTGGACGACGCGGTAGACGTCGCAGCGGGAGAAGATCCTCTCGATGCGAATGAGGAAACCGGCCTCGCGCTGCGTGGCTATCGCGACGCCATGACGTATGTGTTGCAGATCGCAGCGGAGGATGACTTCGTCTACAGCGGCCAGCTGCTCAAGTCGCTGCACTTCATGATGACGAGCTATGCGTTAGCGAACCGCCCGGGTCGCTGGCGCGCTGGCGGCAGCTACGTCCGGAATGACGAGACCGGGGAAGTTGTACACGAAGGTCCTAGCGTTGACGAGGTGCCAGGGCTGATCAGTGCGCTAGTCGAGGAGCTCAACACCCCGCGGGGTGACGAAGACCGAATCATCAAGGCCGGAATGGCCCACCTGAACCTCGTGATGATCCATCCCTTCCGTGACGGCAACGGACGGATGTCTCGGTGTCTGCAGAGCCTGGTCCTCGCGCGCGACGGCCTTCTCGGACCTGTGTTCATGAGCATTGAGGAGTACCTAGGACGGAACACACAGAGCTACTACGACGTGCTCGCCCAGGTCGGCGGGGGGTCCTGGTGTCCGGAACGCGATGCGCGGCCCTGGGTTCGATTCACTCTGACCGCTCACTTGCGTCAAGCGAGGACGGTACTCCGGCGAATCCATGAGAGTGACCGCATCTGGTCCGAACTCGAAGAACTTGTATCTCACAAGCGTCTGCCGGAACGAACAATCTTTGCCCTGTTCGACACCACCACGGGACTTCGGGTTAGGAACGCGACCTATCGGTCCTACTTCGAGGACACCAGCGATGCAATCACCGAAGCGACCGCGAGCCGGGACCTGCGCCAACTCGTGGAGGCTGACCTCTTGGAGCCGCGCGGAGAGAAGCGCGGTCGCTCATACATCGCGCGTCCTCGCCTCCAGGAGATCAGGAAGCTGGTCATCGGTTCGAGAGACGAACGAGACGACACAGATCCATTTCTTGTTCCGTAGACCCACGTCTCACCGACTGCCGAACCAGCCGCCGTTGCCGCCTTTACCCCCGTTGCCGTCGCTTGCGCAGTCGGCGTTCTGCGTCGGCACGGCGACCACCGCCCCGGCCCCGGGCCCCGCCGCGGTCACATACGCAACCGACGCCAGAACCCCGTGATCAGCGGTCAGGTGACCGAGCATGCTGAGGCCTACGACGACAGCCACCAGTGCTGCGGCCGCGGCTGCCCAGACGGTTCGGACGCGGGGTCCCATGATCGCTCCTGTTGTCGCTGTCCCGCGAGATGGTTCCCGGAGCACCGGCTGTGACGAGCAACGACACGCCGTTCCTGAGTATCCTTCGCGGCGCCCCACCTCAAACATGTCCCGGGAGATGACCGCGATGACCGTGACCTGGAGATCCACGCTTGCCGTCTGCTCCGCGACGGCGCTGGCCCTCAGCCTGGCCGCCTGTGGCTCGAAGGGCGCCGGCTCTGGAGCGAGCAACCAAGGCGACACCCTGGTGTTCGGTTCGGCCCTGTCGTTGACCGGGTCGCTGGCTCGGGAGGGACAGCTGACCCAGGAGGGCTACCAGCTGTGTGAGCAGCAAGTCAACGCCAAGGGCGGAGTCCCGGTTGGCGACCGCAAGCTCCAGCTCAAGATCTCCTATCAGGACGACACGTCCAAGCCGAACACCGCCGCGCAGATCGCGGACACCTACAACGGCCAGGGCGTCAAGCTGATCCTGTCCTCCTACGGCTCGCCGAACGTGAGCGCGCAGGCACCGGTGATCGAGCGCAACGGGCAGGTGCTTTCGGACTCCTCCGGCGCGGAGAACGAGATCTTCTCGCACGGCTACCGGCGAACCTTCGGGGTACTCTCGCCCGCGACCGAGTACGCCGCGTCCATGGTCAAGGCAATCAACGAGCTGGCCGTCCCGAAACCGAAGACGTTCGCCATCCTGTCCGCCGACGACGGCTTCTCCAAGGCGGTTGCCGCCGGCGCCAGGGACACCGCGAGCCAGCTCGGGTTCCAGGTGGTCGGCACCGAGACCTTCCCCTCCGGCTCCACCGACGTCAGCTCCGCGCTGACCAGCGCCAGGGCGAAGAACCCGGACGTCATCCTCGGCGCGGTGCACGTCGCCGAAGGCATTGCGATCGTCAAGCAGGCCCAGGAGCTGGGAGTTCGCCCACAGGGCTTCGCCGAGACGGTCGCGCCGCCCACCCCGGACTTCGCCAAGAACCTCGGCACGAGCGCGAACGGTGTGCTCGGCTCCACCCAGTGGACCCAGACGGTCGAGGGCAGCGACAAGTACTTCGGCACCGCCAAGGACTACGACGCCGCCATCCAGCAGCGCTTCAACCACCCGGCCGACTACCACGACGCCGAGGCCACCGCGGCCTGCCTGGCGCTGGTGCTCGCGGTGGAGACGGCCGGTTCGACCGACCCGGACCAGGTGCGGGACGCGATGTCGGCGCTGAACACCGGCAGTTTCTTCGGGCACATCCAGTTCAACGAACAGGGTCAGAACACCTTCAAGCCGATGCAGGTGATCCAGGTCCAGAACGGCAAGCCGGTCAGCGTGTGGCCGACCGACAGCGCGAACGGCAAGTTGATCTGGCCCGCGGCCGGTCGGTGAGCCAGTTCCTCCAGGCCACCCTCTACGGCCTGCTGCAGGGCGGGCTGTTCGCGTTGATCGCGGTCGGCTTCTCGCTGGTGTGGGGCGTCATGAACGTGATCAACATTGCCCAGGGGGCGTTCGTGGTCCTCGGCGCCTACCTGGGCTGGGGGCTGGCCACCTACGCCGGGCTCGACCCGTTCCTCGGGATGTTCGTCGCGGCGGCCGCGTTGTTCGTCCTCGGCTACCTGACGCAGCGGCTGCTGATCAACCTGGTGGTCAACGCTCCGGTGTTCATCACGCTGCTGCTCACGTTCGGCCTGGACCTGATGCTGACCCAGGGCATGAACATCGCGTTCACCGCCAACTACCGGGGCATCCCGACCTCGTACGCCTCCAGGGGCATCGAGGTGCTCCCGGACGTCTTCCTTCCGCTGGGACGCTTCCTCACCTTCGCGGTGGGGGTCGGGGTGACCGTGCTGCTGGCCCAGCTGATGTCGCGCACCCGGACCGGGCTGTCGATCTCGGCGACCGGGATGGACCGGGGCGCCGCCCGGCTGATGGGGATCAACGCCCGGCACGTGTACGGGCTGGTGTTCGGCATCGGCGCGGCGACCGCCGGGATGGCCGGGGCGATGTACGGCACGGTCGGCACGTTCTCACCCGCCGACGCCGCGCACCTGACGCTGATCAGCTTCGTGATCGCGGTGCTCGGTGGGCTGGGCAACCCCTACGGTGCCCTGGTCGGCGGGCTGGTGCTGGGGCTGATCGAGGCCTGGGGTGGGCAGTACCTGCCAGGGTCGTGGGAGAACGCGCTGGCGTTCGGGGTGTTCGTGCTGGTGCTGCTGGTGCGGCCGCGGGGCCTGGTCGGGCGCGGCTACTACGCCGCCCGGTTGGAGGTCTGAGTGGTCTCCGTGCTCGCTGGGAAACCTGGGCTCCGCCGCGCGCTGCCGTGGGTGGTGGGCGCGCTCGTGCTCATCGCCGGGTTCGGGTTGCAGACCCAGCTCTACGCCGGCCAGGAGCGGGTCGTCACGGCGGTTCTGATGTACGTGGTGCTGGCCCAGTCCTGGAACCTGATCGGCGGCTACACCGGGTACGCCTCGTTCGGGCAGGTGGCGTTCTTCGGCCTCGGCGGCTACACCACCGGCGTGCTGATGTGGCAGTTGAAGGTGTCGTTCTGGTGGGCGCTGCCGGCCAGCGGGCTGCTCGCGGCAGGGTTCGGCGCGATGGTCGGGCTGCCGCTGCTGCGGCTGAAGGGGCACTACTTCGCGGTGGCCGCGCTTGGCGTCGCCGAGGGCACCCGCGAGGTCGTTACCAACCTGACCGGGCTGACCGGCGGCGGCGGCGGGCTGACGGTGCCGACGTTCGGGGCCGACGCGCCCACCGCCTATCTCGGCAACGACGGCTTCTACGTGTTCTTCCTGCTGCTCGCCGCGCTCTCGGTGCTGACAGTTGCACTGGTGGCGCGCAGCCGGTTCGGGTTCGGACTGCGCGCGATCAACCAGGACGAGGACGCGGCGGCGTCGATGGGTGTGCCCACCACCCGGGTCAAGGTAGCGGTGTTCGCGCTGTCCGGGTTGCTGGCCGGGCTGGCCGGCTCGGCGTACGCCTTCCAGCTGGTGACGATCTACCCGGGCCCGATGTTCGACGTGCAGATCACCGTGCTGATGGTCGTCATGGTGGTGCTTGGCGGTAGCGGCACCGTGCTCGGGCCGGTGCTCGGCGCGGTCGGACTGCAGCTGCTGTCGGAATGGCTGCGCACGAGCTACACCACCTACCACACGTTCATCCTGGGGACGATCATCGTGATCGCCGTGGTGCTGTTCCCCAGCGGGCTGGTGACCTACGTCCGCGGCGGAGTGCGCAGCGGCGAGTGGTCGCTGCTGACGAGCGTGCGGCGGTACCGGCTGTGAGCGGCGGTGCTCGCCCGGTGCTGGAGGTGGCCGGTCTCGGGCGGCGGTTCGGCGGGCTGCACGCGGTGGCGGACCTGAGCTTCTCGGTGCCCGCCGGGCAGGTCGTGGGGGTGATCGGGCCCAACGGCGCGGGCAAGAGCACGTTCGTCAACCTGGTCACCGGGCACCTGCGGCCCACCTCCGGGCGGGTCCTGGTCGATGGCGTCGACCTCACCGGCGCTGCCCCGTGGCGGGTGGCTCGCGCAGGCGTGGCTCGGACGTTCCAGATCGTCAAGCCGCTGCGTGGGATGACCGTGCGGGAGAACGTCGCGGTCGGCCTGCTGTACGGCCCGGACTCCGCTCGGCTGGCCAGGGCGGCGCTGCGGCGGGCCGATGACGTGCTGGAACGGGTCGGGCTGGGCGGGCGCGGTGACGCCACACCCGGTGCGCTCACGGTGGCCGACGCCCGCCGGTTGGAGCTGGCCAAGGCGCTGGCCCTGCGACCGAAGCTGCTGCTGCTCGACGAGGTGATGGCCGGGCTGCGCCCCGGCGAGATCGAGCCCAGCCTGGAGCTGATCCGTTCGCTGCGCGCCGAGGGGGTGACCATCCTGGTGATCGAGCACGTGATGCGGGCGATCGTCGCGGTGAGCGACCGGGTGCTGGTGCTGCACGAGGGACGGCTGTTGACCGACGGTCCACCGGGTGCGGTGCTGGCCGACCCCAGGGTGATCGAGGCCTATCTCGGCCACCGCTACGCCGCTCGGGGTCGCTCATGACGCCCTTGCTGAAAGTGTCCGGGCTGGGCGCCGGCTACGGCGCCGTCCAGGTGCTCTGGGACGTCGACCTGACCGTTAACGAAGGCGAGCTCGTCGCTATTATTGGCCCGAACGGCGCGGGCAAGACGACGTTGCTGCGGGCACTGTCCGGGATGATCCCGCTGCGTTCCGGGGACGCCACGTTCCGCGGCCAGCCGCTCAGCGGGGTCTCGATCGAACGGATCGCCGGGATGGGGCTGGCCCATGTGCCGGAGGGGCGCCGGCTGTTCCCCGGTCTGACGGTGCGCGACAACCTGCGCCTGGGTGGCTGGCGCAACGGCGGTGGCTGGCGCGACGGCGGTGGCTGGCGCGACGGCGGCTGGCGCGCTCCCGTACGCGGCCGGGGCGGCGACGGTCGCCGGAGCAGCGGCGACGGAGTCCGCCGGCGCGGGGATCAGGATCTGGAACGGGTGCTGGAGCTGTTCCCGAAGCTGCGCGGACGGCTGCGTCAGGTGGTGGGGAGCATGTCCGGCGGCGAGCAGCAGATGTGCGCGGTGGCCCGTGGCCTGATGAGCACCCCGGACCTGCTGATGATCGACGAGCTGTCACTGGGCTTGGCCCCGATGGTGGTCGAGGAGCTCATGGGGCGGCTGCCACGGATCGCCGCCGAGGGCACCGCCGTGCTGCTGGTGGACCAGGACGTCGAGCAGGCGCTGAGCGTGGCCAGCCGTGGCTACGTCCTGGAAACCGGCCACGTCGTGCTCAGCGGGGACTCCAGAAGACTGCTTACCGACCCGCAGGTCCGGCGGGCCTACCTCGGCATCGGATAGCTCTGCGACGTGGCGCCCGGCCGGGTCTCGGCCGGAGGGGCTTTCAGCAACGTGCACCCGGAGTGGGTGCACGGTATGCGATCCGGGTGCACGACGCGGGTTCTGTCAGTCCAGCGGCCATGGTGTTCGACATGGCCGCTGCCGCCACGTTGCCGGACCCAGCCGCCAAGGTCGGGGTCGCCGTCCCGGCCATCGTGGTGCCCGCCCGAGCCAGCGCCACGCCCAGCAGGCGAGCCATCTTCGGGCGCAGGTACTACAGCGGCTCGTACGAGCCCGCCTCCCAGCGCGCCACGGTGGAGCGGTCCACCCGCAACGCGCAGCACCGCGGGAGTTGCCTGTCCCGAACGCTGGATCGGCGTCTCGGCGATCACCCTCACTGGTGCGGGAGCGTTCAGCGGAACGCGCTCGCCTACCGGCGTTGGTCACGCCAGTCAGTTCGAAGTCCTGGAGCATCACCGTGTGCTGCGCCCCTACGCTACCGAAAGCCGAGGCACTCACGCAGCCGCTCCACCGGCTGTGTCCCGGGCTCGCTACCCGAGTCCGACAACCAGCCGCAGCACGATCACCGTGGCCGGATCGCGAACCACCGCAAAGAACACGAACCCCTGATCACCAAGGGGGACGCTCCACTGATCGGAGCGTTCGTTGTAGACGGAATCTGGATCCGCGGTCGGGTTCTCAAGCAACTGACCCAGGCGGTGAGCGACGAGCTGACGGACGTCTGCAGGCAGCTCGCGGTACTGCTGTTCGGCGATCTCCAGCCAGACCGGCCGATGGCGAGGCATCCGAGAACCGGACGCCGAGCTACAGAGTGATCCATCCGCCGCGCTCATCGCGGGCACGCAGTCCGGTCAGGTCACCTGCCTGTGCCTGAGCGACCTGTGCCCGTTCATCGCCGGTCAGCGGGTTTGCGGCCATCGCGGCCAGCGAGTGCCAGCGACTCAAGACCTCTTCCACTCCGGCGAGGTCGAGATCAGCGACGGCTGCAGTGAGCGCGGCACGCATCTCCCCCTCGAAGCATGCCAGCTCGCCGGGCGCCCCACGCTCGGCCAGCACCGCGCGAATCGCCGGACCCGAACGCTGGACCGCTACCGAGGTCACCGTCGTCATCGGCCGAGTATGGCGCGTCGCACCGACAGCAAGCAGGAGCGGGGTGCCGGGGCGTACCGAGCGCTGCTGCTCGACGTCGAGGTCTCCATACTCGGTCTGGTCATCGCCTGGGCGCTCGGCGTCGCTGCCGCGATCATCATGAGTCAGTCGTCCTGGCTCGAGCGTGTTCTCTACCCGTTCGCGATCCTGCTGCAGACCGTGCCGATCCTGGCGATCGTGCCGAGCCGTCGATGTTCGCCGGGCTGCGCATCTCCGCCGACCTCTCGGTGATCGGCTTCGCGGCCGTGACCGGCCAGATGTACGTGGACAAGTCGATCACACTGGGCATCGTGGGTGAGCTGGGGCAAGCCGGCTCAAGTGATCTCGGGCCTCGAGGAATAGCCGGGTAGCGGGTGCAGTTGTCGCCGGCGCGTGGGCGAGCCTGCGCGCGGTGCCGGCCGCCGACCTGGCGGTGGTGCCGGCATCGGTCGATCTGGCGGTGGC
>JALYVZ010000086.1 GCA_030852965.1 Actinomycetota bacterium
ACTTCCTGGACGGACGGTGCCGACCGGTGCGTACCGCGGCCGCGATGGCCGGGCTGTTTGCGACCACTCCGTGGCCGGTCCGGCGACGCCTGATCGGGTCGTTCCTGTCCCACGACGCGCCTCCTGATTACGCCGATCGGAGCAGCCAGGAGTAGCGTCGTAGCCAAGCGTCACCGCAGGAAGGAATGCTCACCACGAGCGCCTACCAGAAGGTAATCGTCGGTACCGACGGTGGACGTGCTCGACCAGGCCGTCGCCGACCAGGGTGCCGACTTGCTGGTCGTCGGGAACGTGGGTCTGAACACGCTGACCGGCCGCATCCTCGGCTCGGTGCCGCAGAGCGTGGCCCGCCGTGCCGGCGTCGACGTGCTCATCATCCACACGTCGTGACCACGGCCGCTCCGGCCCGCCGGGCCACGATTGACCGGTGAGGGCGCGACCGTGAACGGTCGGCCGTGAGCGGGACTCGTACCCAACGTGACCACGCCTGGCTGATCCGACTGGCTCAGCTGTTCGACGTCACCCGGGGCGAGCGTGACGACGCGGGAACACACGCTCGGGTCGAGGAGCTCATTCTCGGCGGTCCTCGGCGCTACACCCTGAACGAACTGCTGGTCCAGACCGGTATGGATCCGGAGCTCGCGGGCCGGCGGTGGCGCTCCATGGGGTTCGCCGAGATCGATGGAGACACAGCGCTCTTCACCGATGGCGACCGCGATGCGCTTCGGCTGCTCGAACAACTGCGCGCCGCGGGGCTCGTACCGTCCGACATCCAGGAGGCGGTGACCCGCACGGTCGGGCAAGCCATGGCCGGACTGGCCGACTGGCAGATCGAGATGCTCTACCAGTTCCTGGACGCGGGGTCGGCCGAGGTCGACGAGGGCCAGATCATCGACCTGGGGTCGCGGGTGCTGCCACTGCTGGAGAAGATGCAGACCTATGTCTGGCGGCACCTGGCGGCGGCCGCCGGTCGGCTGCTCACCACCCACCCGACGAGTGCGAAACCCGCACGCTGGTCGTCGGGTTCGCCGACATGGTCGGGTTCACCCGCACCACCCGTCGGTTGATTCCGGTGGAGCTGACCAGACTCATCGATCGGTTCCAGTCGGTGGCTACCGAGGTGGTCGGTGGCCAGCACGGGCGGGTGGTGAAGACGGTCGGCGATGAGGTGCTGTTCGTCACCGAGCAACCCGTGCACGGCGCCGAGATCGCACTCCAGCTCATCGAACGGCTGGCCGAGATCGACACCCTGCCCGAGCTGCGAGTCGGTCTCGCGGTCGGGCAGGTGGTGTCCCGCTTCGGCGACGTCTACGGCGAGGTGGTGAACATCGCCGCCCGGCTCACCACGCACGCCAAGCCGGGCCGGATCCTGGTGGACCGCAACTGGTCAGGTGGTGACCAGCACCAGGTCGGCCCCCCACAGCGGTGCCCAGCGGCGCACGACCAGGTCCAGGCTGGTGTCCACCATGAAGCTGTCCTCCGCTGTGCTCGACACCATGACGGCGTCTCCTCCGGGCATTGCGAGCACCCACGCGATCACGCCGTCGTCGGGCTCGTCCAGGGCGTAGACGGTCGGGATCTCCGGCAGCGTGACGCAGCGGAGAGCTTCGATGGGATCGGAGCACTGTGCGTCCCCCGGACGGTGCTCTGGCATGGGGCGACTCCCTCCTTCGAGGCATGGCGACTCAGTACATGACCTATCATCTCGCAATTAGCCAACATACGCAAGTTTGAGATCTCATCTTCATTGGAAGTGTCCCCTGTGAGTACCCAACGCGCCTCGCAGTGGTGAGCCGCACCTTGTCGTCGGGCTACCCGCCCTGTTCGCTGTGGCGTTGCCTGCCACTTGGAGCCCGACTCGCTGAGTAGCTCTCGGCTTTGAACAGTGCCACGAACGCACCGGAACCGTGTCGGGCAGTCAGCCATGAGGACAACGGCGCCAGCCTGCCGCTGACCATGCTCGTGAGGAGGAGTGAGTGCAGCTCTTCCCCCTCTCCTTGCCCGACTTCACGGAGGAACACCTCGTAGCGGACGCCCACTCCGCGGGCATACTCGGCCAGATTTCGCAGGTACGACGCAACGGCGGTGCGTGCCTCATGTGCCCGGCATGGCTTGCGGAGAACACAGAGATCATCGGCGTCCAGCACGCCGGTCTCGTCGCGGAACGCGAAGTAGTTCACGCCGCTCGGCGGGTGGAGTACTGACGTTTCCACCGCAGTCTCCCGGGCGATCGACCGGGCCTCCCGATCGGTCGCAGCAGCAGGACGTGCCCGGCGTCGTTCCGAACGAGACCGGTGATACCCGCGATGAACTGGGCGTGGGCGGCCCAGAGGATCCACCATTGGGCAGGGCCGCGAAGCCCCCGCCAGATCCGTGCGACCAAGCGCGACATCCCGACCCCCTGCGGTGTGGCCGCCGACGGTATGTCGGACGGTTCGCCATCTCGGGACGGTAGCGCGAGGCCAGGACGCCAGTGGGTCGACGCGCAGGGCGTTCCGGACGGTGCTCCGTCATCCGTGACTCCCCGTTTGGCGCGTGGTTGGCTTGATGACATGGCGCACCTTCTCGCATCCAGGCAGCTTTCTCAAGTATGAGACGATACGGTTTTGGTGGCAACCGAGTTTGTTCGACTGATCCGGCGCTGAGAGGATGATCGCCGTGCCGAAGAGGAAACCGGGGCCGACGCTGCGGGCGCAGTGGTTGGGCCAGCAGTTGCGGGCGCTGCGCGAGTCAACTGGGATGACGCTGCGCCAGGCCGGCGACTACCTGCAGCGCGACCCCTCAATGGTGAGCCGGTTCGAGAGCGCCGAGTACCCGATCCGCCGGGGCGACGTGCTGGCGCTGCTCGACCTCTACGGCGTCGCCGAGGAGCGCACCCGCGACGGTCTGCTGCAGCTCTCCGACGACGTGTGGCGCAAGGGCTGGTGGGACGGCTACGCCGGCGCCGTCGAGCGCCGGTATGTCGACCTGTTGTGGCTGCAGTCCCGCGCCGAGCGGCTGCGCACCTACGGGTCGATGCTGGTGCCCGGGCTGCTGCAGACCCGGGAGTACGCCGAGACCCTGATCCGCAACGCGGCGACGGCCGACACTCCGGAGGAGCAGATCGAGAAGATGATCGAGCTGCGGATGACCCGCCAGTTGATGCTCGGTGGCGACCAGCCGGTCGACTTCGCCACCGTGGTGGACGAGTCTGTGCTGCGCCGGGTCATCGGCGGCCCGGAGGTGATGCGTGGCCAGCTCACCCGGCTGCTCGAAGCGGCCGAGCGGCCGAACGTGGAGATCCGGGTGCTCCCGCTGGCACGGGGCGCGCACGCCGGCCTGGACGGCTCGTTCTGGCTCTACGAGATGCCTGACCCCTACCCCGACGTGGCCAATGTGGAGACCCTCGGCGGTGCGTTGTACGTCGAGGAGGACGCGGCGGTGGACCGGTTCCGCCAGGCGTACCATCAGCTCAGCGCGGTAGCGATCAATGGTACGGAGTCGGCCGCGCTGATCGAGGGCGTGGCAAAGGAGCTGTAATGAGCACGACCAGCGGGCCCGGCGCGGTGGGCCGCGAGGAGCTGGCGAACGTCGACTGGCACATCAGCACCCGGAGTGAGGACAACGGTGGTAGCTGCGTGGAGGCCGGGCCGCTGCGCGACGGCTCCGGCCGGGTCGCGGTGCGGCACAGCCACCACCCGAACGACACCGTGATCGTCTACACCCGCGCCGAGTGGGAGGCGTTCACCGCCGGCGTCCGTCTCGGCGAGTTCGACTTCGCCTAGCCGGCGAGCACGTCCCGCACGAAACTCATGATCGCTACCGCCAGGCTGGCCGCAGCCAGGGCTATCATGATCTTGTCCAGGGAAGACCACCCCCGCGAGCCAGGGTTGATGTTGTCCTCGCCCCTGGCGGACCGCCTCGGCTGCTCCTCGGGGCGCACCACCGTCCAGTCCCGCCGGGGCCACATGAACTGGGGCAGCCAGCCCCGCACGAACACCAGCGTCGGCAGGCCCAGCTTCAGGCCAATGTGGTAGTCGCAGCAGCTCCACAGCCCGCGCACCCGCCAGCGGCACGGCGTGGCCGGAGGGTCTCCACCCGGCACAGGGTCAGCCGCACGGCCAGCAGGTAGAAGACCAACGCGGCGCCGATCCAGGCGCTCGCACTCCAGTTCCGCTGGGTCAGCGTGAGCATCAGCAGCACGAACAGCACGGTCCCCCAGGCCCGGAACGGTGGCGACCTGCGCCTGCGCGCGGCATAGCGTCGACGTCGCGACATGCCGCGGCCCCCCAACCGATCGACCGACTGACCCCCGGTTCACAGTGTGAAGTCAGTCGGACACGGTTCGTACCCGCCCCAGGAGAGTGATGTTGCCGTTCAACCGCTGAGCCGCAGAAACCAGGAGAAGCAGGGCTCACAGATGCGGCTGCCAGTCTCGGCGGAACGGGCTCCTAGACGGCAACAAGTGTTCGATCATCGCGGCGAGCTCGCGGCGTCCCGCCCGCACTACCGGCAGCACCCGGGAGGGCGGCAGCTCGGGCGGGAAGGGCGCGTCGGCAATGAGGTCGTGCAGCGTGAAGTCGGTGCACAGCCAGCGCAGCAGAGCTCGTAGGTCGTCGGAGCTCTCAGCGGCCGGATCAAGGTCAGGCAGGCCGACGACGTAGTCCGTGGTGTCCTCGCCAAGCCCGTTCAGCAGGCCGGACCGGCGGACCAGACACGGATAGCACCGCCCACAGTGGTAAGAGCGCCGAACGGCCTGGCGCGCGCGGCGCGGGCGGCTGCAGCTCACCGTCCGCATCACGCTGCGGGGATCGAGGCCCGCGCCGACAGCGTCCGCGCAGACCCGGCCCTTGGTGTCATTCAGCAGCGGGTTGCGCACCGTCACCTCACCGCCCAGTCCGGTGATCACCCGATTGATTCGGTGGAGGGTCCACGGATGTACGGATCGGGTTGACAGTGCCGCCAGCCGGCTGGGTGTCAGCGCTGGGTTCACCGCAAGCTGGCCGTTCTCCGGCACCGCGACCTCGGTCAGTCCGTGTGACGCGGCGGCACACACTGCGGTCGCCGTGTAGAGGAAGCCCCGGGACCGACTGCTGAGCTCCAGCGGCTCACCCCGCGATCTCGTGCGGGGCCGCTGCCCAATCTGGTGCAGCTCGACCTTTCGCCTGCGGTGCGACTTGATCGCCTCACAAAGCCATGTCTGGCGGGCCTTGAGGAAGTCGTCATAGCCGATGAGCACCAGCGGGCCTTCCTCGCGCTGAGCGGCCTGGGCGGCGTAGGACGTGGAGTCCAGGCCGCCGGAGAACAGCGCGATCTCGGCAGCAGGCTTGGCATGGGGCAGCTTCTCCTGCCGAACGGCACCACCGTGCACCGCGACACGCCAGACGTCCGAGGTGAGCATCCCGAGCAACGCGTTCAAGTCTTGACGGACCAGACTGGTCCATGCCCCGGGTTCGAGTACCTGCACGGACAGCTCGATGGTGCGGGTCCATCCGTCGGGGACCTGGCGGCGAAATCGCTTGTCGACAAGGAAGACCGCTCGTGCGATCCGCAGCAGGTCCCACGCCCACTCCGGGGGAGACCCGATCACCGCGCCGAGCGAGTCGAGACGGTCGCATCGGTCCCGGAAGTCGGCGTCGGAGAGCCGCTCCCAGTCCGGGCCGAACGGAGCGACGCCCTGCGTGGTGAAGTGGAACCTGCGCGTTGACGACTGAGCCATGACCGCCGTCATGAGGGCTCCTCGCCGGCCCAGACGCCCAAGGCCCGGTCGACACTCTCCGGGATGAGCTCGCGCGCCACCTCGACCACGTTCAGTCCCCGCTCGGCCAACTCGTGGGCGCGCTCGCAGGGGTTGGGTACGAGCTCCATGACCTTGCCCGCCACCCAGTCCGCGATCTGGCCGTCCGGATCGACGACCCGCAGGCCCGGCACCAGGCCCAGCACCATCAGGTTGATCTTCTCCGCGATGATGGCCCGAACGAGCTCGCTCACCGCTCGGGCGAAGAACCACTCGAAGATCGCGCACAACAGATCGCCGCTCAGCCGCGCATCGACTGTGGCGTTGTCGACCGCATCGCGCATCCCAGGGTCGTCGAGAATGCGCTCAGCGCATCGGGTGGCCGCCTTGCGGACGACCGCGTCCACCACCAGTCCGCCGTCGGCCGCGACCGCGCGGACGAACTCCAGCACGAACCACGCAGCCCGTGATCCCTCGGGCTCGTCGGTCGGCAAGGCGAACACGTCCGGCCCCGCCACGGACAGCTCGGCCAGCACGTCCACGAGCCGGCCACCGGCGCCAACGAACGCGTCACGCAGCCCGAACAGGTCCGGCTGGTCGCGCAACGAGTCGCGCAAGGCGGCCAGGTACCGCTCACCCCGAGCGGCCACCTCTTCCATGGGAGCCGGACTGGCCGGGCCACCGCGAGGAGCTGGCACGACCGGATTGGGTCCCGGTTCAGCGAGGCCGCTGCTCGCGCCCGACCAGCGGCGCCCCGTCGGGCCGGTGTACTTGCTTGACGTGCCCATGCGCTTCCCATCTCTTCACATGAGGATCGGCTGGCCAGCCAGGACGTCAAGCACGAAGCTCATGCATTGACTCCGGCGACATGCTGGGCTTCCCCCGACCGGCTGGACCCGACTCCCCCGTTCACAGTGTGAAGTCAGTCGGACACGGGTCGTACCCGCCAGGAGAGTGATGTTGCCGTTCACCGGAGCGCGACGCCTCGCCGGTTCGGCGCTGCCACCGGACACTTCGCCGGCCGCGATCCGAGACGCGCTGATCGATGAGGAGCGGGCGGAGCTTGAGGCCGGATTCGGCCCGGGCTCAGGCTGGGGTCGACTCGCGGTAGTCGGTGCGCACCTTCGCCGGGCGGCCCCGACCGCGCTTGAACGGGACCACCTCGCCGCGATCGAAGATCTCGCCGCCCCACACCCCCCACGGCTCCCGGCGGGCCAGGGCGGTCGTGAAGCACTCCCGGCGAATCGGGCAGCCCTGGCACAGCCGTTGAGCACGGGTCAGCTGGTCGGGTCGTTCGGCGAACCACAGGTCGGGGTTCTCGCCGTGACACGGCAACGCCACGCCCACACTTCCAAACGCCCCGTCCCCCGGGACAATGCTCAACATTGTCAGTCCCCTCGGCCACCAGCGTCCATTACCGCTCGTGGTCCACTTTCCCGTGCAGGGGGTAGCGGGTCGTCCCTCTCCAGGACCCACCTGTCTCGTTCTTTAGGCGGACGCCCGATGGGCCCGACGAATGATGACGGCAGGCCGGTCCACAAGCGGCGTACCGCGAAAGCCGTACCCTACCGGCCGTCCGGCAGGGTGAGCCAGGTCATAGAGCCGGTTCAGACGGTGAACCCGAGCGCCCGCAACTGCTCCCGGCCATCCTCGGTGATCTTGTCTGGGCCCCACGGCGGTATCCACACCCAGTTGATCTTCACGTCGTCCACCAGGCCGCCACTCGGGCCACTGATCAGCGCCGAACGGGTCTGATCAGTGATTACGTCGGTCAACGGGCAGGCGGCCGAGGTGAGGGTCATGTCGACCGTGGCAACCCTGGCCTCGTCGACCCGGATGTCGTAGACCAACCCGAGGTCGACCACGTTGATACCCAGCTCGGGGTCGACCACATCGCGCATGGCCTCCTCGAGGTCCTCCAGACTGGGCAGCTCGGCGGTCGGTGCCGGCATCCCGGCCACTCCCCGCACGACCTCGGTGTCCGACTGAGCGTCCGGCTGGGTGTCCCGCTGCGGTCGAATGTGAATGTCCGTCATGAGCTCGCTCCGTTCTGCACTGGATCGGTCGGCGGTGTCTGCGGGGTAGCCCGGAGGACGGCGTCCTGGTAGGCCATCCAGCCCAGCAGAGCACACTTCACCCGGGCCGGATACCTGGCCACCCCGGCGAATGCCACCCCGTCGCCGAGCACATCCTCGTCGGGCTCGACGGTGCCCCGGCTTTGCACCATCTCCCGGAAGGCGCCCAGGATCGTCATCGACTCGGTCACCGTGCGCCCGACGACGAGGTCGGTGAGCACCGAGGTGGCGGCCTGGCTGATCGAGCAGCCCAGCGAGTCGTGCGAGATGTCGGCCACCACCGGCTCGCCGGCATCGTCGCGCTTGAGCGCCACCCGCAGCGTCACCTCGTCCCCGCAGGTCGGGTTGACCTGGAAGGACTCGGCGTCGAACGGCTCACGAAGCCCCGCGCCGTGCGGGTGGCGGTAATGGTCCAGGATGATCTCCTGGTACATCTGGTTCAGCTGCACCTCAGGCCACACCGCCTGAAGCTCCAGCGGATGGCGCATCGACACCGAAGAAGGATCGCGCGGCGCGTACCCCGTCCATCAGTGCGTCTACCTCATCCAGGGTGTTGTAGACCGCGAAGCTAGCACGCACGGTGGCGGCCATTCCAAAGCGGCGGTGCAGCGGCCAGGCGCAGTGGTGACCGACCCGGACCGCTACGCCGCGGTCGTCGAGCACCTGGCCCACGTCGTGCGCGTGCACCTCGTCGACCAGGAACGACACCGCGCCACCCCGGTGCTCGAGGTCGAGCGGCCCGATGACCCGAACCCCGGGGACCTCGGCGAGCCCGGCCAGCGCAGCCTCGGTGAGCATCCGCTCGTGCTCGGCCACTCGGTCCATGCCGATCGCGGACAGGTAGTCCACGGCGGCGGCCAGCCCGACGGCCTGCGAGGTCATCGGCACCCCAGCCTCGAAGCGTTGCGGCGGCGGCGCATAGGAGGAGGACTCCATCCGAACCAGCTCGATCATCGAGCCGCCGGTGAGGAACGGCGGCATGACCGCCAGCAGGTCTTCGCGGCCGTACAGCACACCCACCCCGGAAGGCCCCAGCATCTTGTGCCCGGAGAAGACCGCGAAGTCTACCCCGAGCGCCGCGAGGTTCACCGGCGAGTGCGGAACCGACTGGCAGGCGTCCAGCACCACCAGCGCGTTGACCGCCCGTGCCCGACCGACCAGCTCGGCGACCGGGTTGACGGTGCCCAGGACGTTGGACTGGTGGGTGAACGCAACCAGCTTGGTGCGCGCGGTGATCGGGTCGGAGTCCAGGTCGAGTCGGCCGCCGTCAGTCACTCCGAACCACCGCAACGTGGCGCCGGTGCGCCGGCACAGCTCCTGCCACGGCACCAGGTTGGCATGGTGCTCCATCTCGGTGACCACGATCTCGTCGCCGGGACCGAGCGCGAACCGGGCGGCCACGTCGGGGTCCACCGCACCGATGCTGGCGTTGCCCAACGCGTAGGCCACCAGGTTGATCCCCTCGGTGGCGTTCTTGGTGAACACCACCTCGCCAGGCTCCGCGCCGACGAACGCCGCGATCCGGGCCCTGGCTGACTCGTAGGCGTCGGTGGCTTCCTCGGCGAGCTGGTGGGCGCCCCGGTGCACCGCGGCGTTGTGCTGTTCCAGGAACGCCCGCTCGGCGTCCAGCACCTGCCGTGGACGCTGTGAGGTGGCCCCGGAGTCGAGGTACACCAGCGGCTTGTTGTCCCGCACCCGGCGGGACAACAGCGGAAAGTCGGCCCGCAGCTTGGCGGTGTCGATCCCGAGGTCGATTCCGGTGTCGAGCGAGCTCACGGCGTGGCGACCCCCGACGCAGCGGTGGCGAACCGCACGTAGCCGTGCGTCTCGAGCTCGTCAGCCAGCTCGGCCCCGCCGGAGGCGACCACCCGGCCGCCGGCGAACACGTGCACCACGTCCGGAGTGATGTGCTTGAGGATCCGGGTGTAGTGGGTGATCAGCAGGACGCCGACGTCACCCTCGGTCCGGTAGCGGTTGACCCCCTCGGACACCACCCGCAACGCATCCACATCCAGCCCGGAGTCGGTCTCGTCCAGTATCGCGAACTTGGGCTTGAGCAGCGAGAGCTGTAGTACCTCGTGGCGCTTCTTCTCTCCGCCGGAGAACCCCTCGTTCACGCTGCGCTCGGCGAACGCCGGGTCCATCTCCAGCACGCTCATCGCCGCCTTGACCTCCTTGACCCAGGTCCGCAGCTTCGGCGCCTCGCCGCGCACCGCGGTGGCCGCGCTGCGCAGGAAGTTCGACGTGGACACCCCAGGCACCTCGACCGGGTACTGCATGGCAAGAAACAGACCCGCCCGAGCGCGTTCGTCAACGCTCAGGGAGAGCATGTCCTTGCCGTCCAGCAGGATCTCACCCGAGGTCACCTCGTACTTGGGGTGACCGGCGATCGCGTACGCGAGGGTCGACTTGCCGGACCCGTTCGGTCCCATGATCGCGTGTGTCTCGCCGGACCTCACAGTCAGGTCGACGCCGCGCAGGATCTCCTTCGACTCGTCCGAACCGGACGCGGCACGCACGTCGACGTGCAGGTCCTTGATCTCCAGGGTGGCCATCTGTGCAGGTACTCCAGGTTTATGTGGTGGGAAGTCCGTTACAGCGCGACCGCGGCCAGCTCGGCCTCGACGGCCGCCTCCAGCCGCTCGCGCACCGCCGGGACACTGATCTTGTTGATGATCTCGTTGAAGAACCCGCGCACCACCAACCGGCGCGCGGCCGTCTCCGGAATGCCTCGGGAGCGCAGGTAGAACAGCTGCTCGTCGTCGAACCGGCCGGTGGCGCTGGCGTGCCCGGCGCCGACGATCTCGCCGGTCTCGATCTCCAGGTTCGGCACCGAGTCGGCGCGGGCGCCCTCGGTGAGCAGCAGGTTGCGGTTCAGCTCGAAGGTCTCGGTGCCCTCGGCCTCAGCCCGGATCAGTACATCCCCGATCCAAACCGTGTGCGCGCCGTCGCCCTGCAGTGCGGACTTGTAGACCACGTTGGAACGGCAGTACGGCGCCGTGTGGTCGACCAGCAGCCGGTGCTCCAGGTGTTGGCCGGCATCGGCAAAGCTGAGCCCGGCCAGCTCGGCGTCCCCGCCGGGGCCGGCGTAGCGCACAACCGGGCTGATCCGCACCAGGTCGCCACCCAGGCTGACCGTGGTGACCCGCAGGGTGGCGTCCCGACCGAGGTGCAGGTGTTGGGCGCCCACGTGCACGCCGTCGTCGTCAAGATCGCCGATTACGACCACGGTCAGCCGGGAGCCGTCTGCGAGCACCACCTCGAGGTTGTCCGCCAGCGTGCCGCCGCCCCGGTAGTCCAGCACGACGACGGCCTCGGCGTGCTGGGTAGTGCGCAGGTGCAGGTGCGCCAGCGCGATCCGATCCGCCCCGGGCCCGGTCACCGTGACTGTTACCGGCTCTGGGCGGCCGTCCAGGCTGACCACGTGCGCCTCCGGCGCGTGCGCCCAGGCCAGCGCCGCGACCCGGTCGGCCGGCGCGCCGGCCTGCCCGATCCGTGCGTCGGTCCGGTCGACACGCTCCACCGAGACGCCCTCGCCCACCGACACCACCACCTCGGCGGTGCCGCCGACGAAGTCGGCGACGGCGTCCAGATCGACTGAGTGCAGCCCGTTCAGCCGGCGCGTCGGGGTGAAGCGCCAGTTCTCCTCACGCCCGCTGGGCACCTCGAACGCCTCAAGGTCGTAGGAGGTGAACCGCTCCCCCGCGCTGGAGATCGGCGCCAGGCCGGCAACCTCTGTGTTCATGCCTCGGCTCCGTACTCGGTCCGCTCCGCACTCGCTGACGCTCCTTGCGATGCTCCCTCGCAGTCGCCTTCGGAGATCATCCGACCGAGCCCTCCATCTGCAGCTCGATCAGCCGGTTCAGCTCCAGGGCGTACTCCATCGGCAGCTCACGGGCGATTGGCTCGACGAAGCCACGCACCACCATGGCCATCGCCTCTTCCTCGGTGAGGCCCCGGCTCATCAGGTAGAACAGCTTGTCCTCGCTGACCTTCGAGACCGTTGCCTCGTGCTCCATGGTCACGTCGTCGGTCCGGATGTCGACGTAAGGATAGGTGTCGCTACGGCTGATCGTGTCGACCAGCAGTGCGTCGCACTTCACCGTCGAGCGCGAGTTGGTCGCCCTCGGGTTCACCCGCACCAGGCCGCGGTAGGAGGTCCGGCCGCCGCCCCGGGCCACCGACTTGGAGATGATCGTGGAGCTGGTGTTCGGCGCCAGGTGGGTCATCTTCGCCCCAGCGTCCTGGTGCTGGCCGTCGCCGGCGAACGCGATGGACAGCACCTCGCCGTGGGCGTGCTCGCCCATCAGCATCACGGCCGGGTACTTCATCGTCACCTTCGAGCCGATATTGCCGTCGACCCACTCCATGGTGGCGCCGGCCTCGGCCTTGGCCCGCTTGGTGACGAGGTTGTAGACGTTGTTCGACCAGTTCTGGATCGTCGTGTAGCGGCAGCGGCCGCCCTTCTTCACGATGATCTCCACCACCGCGCTGTGCAGCGAGTCGCTGGAGTAGATCGGCGCGGTACAGCCCTCGACGTAGTGCACGTAGGCATCCTCGTCGACGATGATCAGCGTCCGCTCGAACTGGCCCATGTTCTCGGTGTTGATCCGGAAGTAGGCCTGCAGCGGTATGTCCACGTGCACGCCCTTCGGCACGTAGATGAACGAGCCGCCCGACCACACCGCGCCGTTGAGCGCGGAGAACTTGTTGTCCCCGTGCGGGATCACCGAGCCGTAGTACTCCCGGAACAGCTCCGGCTGCTCGCGCAGCGCGGTGTCGGTGTCCAGGAACAGCACACCCTGCTGCTCAAGGTCCTCACGAATCGCGTGGTAGACGACCTCGGACTCGTACTGGGCCGCGACACCGGAGACCAGGCGGGCCTTCTCCGCCTCCGGGATGCCCAGCTTGTCGTAGGTGTTCTTGATGTCCGCCGGCAGGTCGTCCCAGCTGGCGGCCTGCTTCTCGGTGGACCGCACGAAGTACTTGATGTTGTCGAAGTCGATGCCGGACAGGTCGGAACCCCAGCGCGGCATGGGCTTGCGGTCGAAGAGCGACAGACCCTTGAGCCGGCTCTCCAGCATCCACGCCGGCTCGTTCTTCAGCGCCGAGATGTTGGCCACGACCTCGGCCGACAGGCCACGCCGTGCGGTGGAGCCGGCGATGTCGGAGTCGGCCCAGCCGAAGGCGTACTTACCCATGGAGGCAAGCGTCTCCTCCTGGGTCAGCGTCTGCTCAGGAGCGGTGGTCATACGCGCTGCCTCCCTTTCGGGATGGTTGTGGTGGTGGACATACCGCCGGGCATACCGAGCGGAACGTGTGTGGTGCACGCGGCGTCGCCGCGCGCGATGGTGGCCAGTCGCTGTAGGTGGGTACCCAGTAGCTCGGAGAAGACCGTGGTCTCGGCCTCACACAGCTCGGGAAACTCAGCCGCGACGTGGGCCACCGGACAATGATGCTGGCAGAGCTGCTCGCCGCTGCCCGCTTGGCGCGCCGCCGCCGCGTAGCCCTGCGCGGTGAGCGCCGCCGCCAACTCGTCGGCCCGACCGGCCACGGTACCCGGGGCGGTGATCGTGGAGCGGTGGTGCGCAACCAGCTCGATGGCCCGCCGCTGTGCAAAGCCGCGGACCGCGTCCCGGCCGCCGGTCTCGGCGAGATAGCGCAACGCGGCGACCGCGAGATCGTCGTAGCCATGCCCGAACCGGACCCGCCCGGCCTCGGTGAGCAGGTACAACCGCGCCGGGCGGCCCCGACCGCGACGGCCCAGGATGGGCGCCCGGCGGGTGGTCGCCTCTCCGTCGGCCAGCAGCGCATCAAAGTGGCGGCGCACCGCGGCTCCGCTGAGCCGCAACTCCGCAGCCACGTCGGCGGCCGTGACCGGGCCGCGCTCCATCAGCAGGCGGGCCACCGCAACCCGGGTGCCCCCATCGGAGCTGAGCGCCCG
>JALYVZ010000314.1 GCA_030852965.1 Actinomycetota bacterium
CCACCGGGCGTGCGCCGGGACTGCTTATCAGAAGGCGTGGACACGTGCACAGGATCTCCGGTCCTGCCCTCAAGATCAGGGACCCCGCACTCACACGGGGTGTCTCACATCAGTCTGACCGAGAGGGGTCAGCCTCCAGCTCCACCGACTCGATCACCGTGTGCTCGACCCCGAGCACCCTTCGCCATACCCTCGTCGTGCGCACGCCGCCTCCGCCTTGACCGTTCCCGACTGTGAGAAGCCAGGAACCCTAGACGCAGCGCGGCGCGCGCCCTCAACGATCATGAAATTGTGCCCACAGGAACGTCAGTAGCGCCGGCTTGTCCGCCGATGCGTGGCTGCAGAAGACGACCGGCGCGGATGTTACGAAGGACTCGCGCCCGGCTCCAGCGTGGACAGCACCTCGTGCGTGGCATCGATCAACGCCGGCGCCCTCACACACCTCCACCAGAACCTCCGCATACCGCAGCAACAGCTGCCGCAGCGCCTCCAGTTCCGCCCGCAGCTCGTCGACGCGCGCCCACGCCTGCTCGTGCTCGACGACCGAGCGGTCGGCCGGGACTCTTCCAGCGTTGCAGCTCCGGGTGCCACTGCGCCAGCACCGGCCGCAGGGCCGCGTTCAGCATCCACACCGCCAGATAACCGAACCGGAACTGGCCGCTCTTGCGGGGAGGGCAGGCGACCGCCGGCCCGTACTTGCGCAGGATCTCCCTAGTGATCCTGAACAGCTGGTAGAGCGACGTCAACGCCTCCCGAAGGACGCCATGGCCGGGCTGCAGGGGGACCACCGCGATCCGCGTCACCAGCTCGACGTACAGCTCCCACACCGCGTCCCGCTGAGCCCGATCCGGCTCCCAGGTTCCGGACAACCTCGCGGACCCCAGCCGAGCTCGACACCCACCTCTTTGATCGGCACCCGGTGCTCCTCCTCCGTGAACCGTGCACGGTTCGTGTAGCCAGTGATCGGCGCGTTGACGTGGCCTTCGTCGCAGAGATCGCTTTGGTTAGCCGCTCCGTGCGGAGCGCGGGCTCGTCAGCGGTCCCACAGCTCATCAAGGCTGCCGCCAGGGTCCTGATCGCCGGATTGGGGTGCATGGCCAACCGCGCCCGCGCCAACTTGTACGCCTCGTCGTTGGCGCGCGGCCCGAGCACCCAGATCACAACGACCGTGCCATCCTCGGCAACACGATAGACGACCCGGTACTCCTTACGGGCACCAGCCTTCAACTTCCTGAAGTTGGTCAGCGAGCCGGCCGCTCGACTGCCGAGTGGCTCGCCGCGCTTGTCTGGTTCGATCTCGAGCTTCATGAGGGCTTTGGCAACGGCTCGTTGAGCAGAACGATCGAGATCCTGCCAGTCCTCCCACGCGTCTTCAGTGAAATCGAGCCGCGCCTTCGCCATGAAACTCAGTCCTCGACGTCGGCGGCGTCCAGCTCATCTCTAGAGACTCCCGATCGCTCCAGCACCTCATCGAAGCTGTAGCGGCGCCCACTGTCGGCGGCCACACGCACGAGAGCGATCGAGAGCAGACGCAGGTCGGCCTCAAGCTCATCGAGACGCTGCAGGCGATCCATAGTCTCAATGTCAACAATCGCGGCGACCGCCTTGTTGTGGCGCAACAGCACCTGCGGCCGGCCGTTCTCAGCGTCGCTGACCAGGCGTGAGACGCCCCTGTCTCGTACGTCACCGATGCTGATCATGTCTCGGGTGTCCGCCTTCATCACTGCGCTCCTGTTCGTTGGCCCCAGCCCGAACTATCTACGATCCTACCTACAACAACGCCTTGCCCGAGATGGCTGGACGCGCTTGGGCTCGCCGGGCATCTTCGGGTACTCTGGCGGATACGGCAGGTCGCCGAGACCCCGGTCGCGCTCGTCGGCGGCGAACCAGTCCAGTGCCGTCTCACAGCCGCCGACCGCCTCGTCCATCCGCTCGTGCGGGTCGCCGTGCTCGGCGAGCAGCCCGGGCACCGTGCGCAGGGTGAAGTCCGCCGGGTCGACCGACCCTAGGTCATCCCAGGTCACCGGCATCGACACGGTCGCGGTGGGCAGCCCGCGCACCGACCAGGCCGACGCAATGGTGCGGTCCCGAGCGGCCTGGTTGTAGTCCAGGAACACCCGCTCACCGCGTTCCTCCTTCCACCACGCCACGGTTGCCTGCTCCGGCATCCGCATCGCCACCCGGCGGGCGATCGCGATCACCGCGCGCCGCACCTTGATGAACGACCACTCCGGGCGGATCCGGGCGAACACGTGGATCCCCCGCCCACCGGAGGTCTTCGGCCACCCGACCAGACCGGCCTCGTCGAGCACCTCGCGCAGCACCCCGGCCACCCGCGCCGCATCCGCGAACCCAGTGCCCGGCTGCGGGTCGAGGTCGATGCGCAGCTCGTCCGGGCGGTCAGGGTCGGCCCGGCGAACGGGCCACGGGTGGAAATCCAGGGTGCCCAGGTTCGCCGCCCACGCGATGATCGCCGGCTCGGTGGGCGCCACGGACTCCGCAGTGCGCCCGCTGGGGAAGGTCACCGTGACCGGCCGCAGGTAGGACGGCGCACCCTTCGGCACCCGCTTGGCGAAGAACGGCTCACCGTCCACGCCGTCGGGGTAGCGCTTGAGGTTCGTCGGGCGGTCCAGCAAGACTCGCAGCAGTGGCTCGGCGACCGCCAGGTAGTAGTGCACCACCTCGCGCTTAGTGATGCCCAGCGCCGGGAAGTAGACCTTGTCCGGGTTCGACAGCCGGACGATGCGTTCGCCGTGCGGGCCTGGAACTGTCAGCTCCTCGGCGGGCGACCGGCTGGGGCTCACGACGCGACGCTACCGTGGAGTCATGTCCCGCCGCGATCCCGCCGACTCCGGGCTCTCTGGCCAGTCGGGCTGGCACTCCGACGAGCTGGTAGGGCTGGACCCGCACGACCCAGAGGCGCAGGCCTTCGCCGCGCACCTCGACCGGATGCGGCGCGACCGCCCGGGTTTCACTGTGGAGGGTTACCTCGACGGGGTGGCCGACCTCGCCGACTCCGCGAACCGGGCCCACGGCGGTCGGCGGTTGGTCGCCGTGGTGCTCGTCACGCTGTTGCTGGTGGTTGCCGGCTTCCTAATCTGGGACGCGTTGCTGTTCGTCGTCACCACTTGGTTATGAGCGCGGACGGGTCGCGGTCGGTAGCGTGAAACGTATGAAACCAGTGACCGGCGAACCGGCAGAAGTTGCCAAGTCGGAGCAGGAGTGGCGCACGCAGCTGTCGCCCGAGGAGTACCACGTGTTGCGGGAGGCCGGCACTGAGCGCCCGTTCACCGGTGAGTACACCGACTCCAAGACCGTCGGGGTGTACCGCTGCCGGGCCTGCGACGCCGAGCTGTTCCGCAGCGAGACCAAGTTCGACTCGCACTGCGGCTGGCCGTCGTTCTTCACCCCGCTGGCCGGTCACGCGGTGATCGAGCGGCCCGACCGCGTCCTCGGCATGAAGCGCACCGAGGTGCTGTGCGCCAGCTGCCACAGCCACCTCGGACACGTCTTCGAAGGTGAGGGCTACGTCACCCCCACCGACCTGCGCTACTGCATCAACTCGGTGTGTCTGACGCTGGAGCCCGAGAGCGCTCAGTAGCTGGACGAGCGGGCGTCAGGACCGATTCGCTGCTCGGCTTGGACACCGGTGTGGTCACGCTGTTCTGGCACGCTGAGGAAACGCTCTCGGGCCGACTGCTTGCTGATCCCCAGCACCATCCCGATCGCGCCTCAGCTGCGACCATTGGCTCGAGCGTCGGCGACCGCTGCGGCGAGCTCGGCACTACCTCGGATCTCCACGCGACCAGGCTACCTTGTCTTGATATCGCAGAGGGAAGGCCCTTGCCGATCAGGGGCTCAGGGCAGCGCGCTGACCAGCTCGGCGATGTCGCGCCGGGGACCAGTGTAGAACGGGGTCTCCTCGCGGATGTGCCGGCGGGCGCCGGTCTCGCGCATGATCCGCATCAGGTCCACGATCCGATACAGCTCGTCGGCCTCGAACGCCAGGATCCACTCATAGTCGCCCAGCCCGAAGCTGGCGACCGTGTTCGCCCGGACGTCGGCGTGTTCGCGCGCCTTGCGGCCGTGCTCGGCGAGCATCGCCCGCCGCTCCTCGTCGGCCAGCAGGTACCACTCGTAGGACCGCACGAACGGGTAGACGCAGACGTACTGGCGGGGCTCCTCGCCGGCCAGGAACGCCGGCACGTGGCTCTTGTTGAACTCGGCTGGGCGGTGCAGCGCCACTTGGCTCCAGACCGGCACGCTGGCCCGGCCCAGCTCGGTGGTCCGCCGCAGGTCGGCGTAGGCGGCCTGCAGCGGCTCGATCTCGGCGGCGTGCCACCACACCATGTAGTCGGCGTCGGCCCGCAGCCCGGCCAGGTCATAGACCCCGCGCACCACAACATCGGAGTCCTCGAGCTTCTTGACGAACTCCGCCGCCTCGCCGGCGGCCCCCTTGCGATCTGGCCCGAGGCGGCCAGGCTCGACCCGGAACACCGACCACATGGTGTATCGGATGGTGTCGTTGAGGGCGTTGTAGTCGCGCCGGGTGTCCGTACGAGTCATACCGCCATGCTGCCATTTCGGTCGGCCCGCCGGGCGGTGAGGTGGGCCGCGACTCGTGCCGCGGCGCCCCGGGCGGCGCCGATGCAGGCCGGCACCCCGACACCGTTGAGCAGCGACCCGGCCACCTCCAACCCGCCCAGCTCCGCGACCGCTCGCAGCAGCTCGGCCACCCGCAGGCCGTGGCCCAGTCCATACTGCGGCAACC
>JALYVZ010000315.1 GCA_030852965.1 Actinomycetota bacterium
GTGCAGTGCCGGGCGGGCCGGGGCCGGGTTGTGCCGGGCCGAGCCGGGCGCTGCCGGCGAGCGCGGTGCTGGAGAATGACAAGCCCAGCCCGTCCCAACGCCGGGCCCACCGATGTCCGCCGAGCTGGCGCAGATGCGAAGCTCGGGTGATCACGGCGTGCGCCCGGATCGCGTCCGGCGCGCTCGGGGACCGGACGATCCGCTCCAGCAAGGCGTACGCCGCGCCGTAACGCCCCCGACCCCCCAGCGCGACCGCGGCCATCCAACGGAGCGCTGGCGGGTCGTCCGGGTGCACCACCACCCTCGCGGCGGTGCGGTCACCGAACGCGATGCGGCAGATCTCGGCAAGTCCCGGGGTGGGCAATGCAACCATCGGACCGCTCACTGAATCGGGTGTCAACCGCCGAGTCGAACCATTCACCCTTGCGAGGAGAAGTGGAGTGCTCGTGGACACGAGTACTTGTCACCCCCGGTGACCGCTCCTAGGGTGAATGGTAAGCGTTTGACCAGTCACGCGCGATCATGTTGGCTCGTGCGAGCCACGGCGGGACACTCGGGGGTACGGGCAAAAGATGGCTGACATACGAAGGCTCCCCGGTCCGAACGGGGACCTGTGGGACTGGCAGCGCCTGGGCGCCTGCCGAGGCATGGACAGCGCCTTCTTCTTTCACCCTGAGGGCGAACGCGGCCCAGCGCGAGCCAGTCGGGAAGCCAAGGCAAAGGCGGTGTGCGGCCGCTGCGCGGTGGTCGAGGCCTGCCGCCGGCATGCGCTGGCCGTCCAGGAGCCCTACGGCATCTGGGGCGGGCTCTCGGAGTCCGAACGGGACGGCCTCATCCACACCGACCGCCGACGCCTCAGCCTGCGCTGACAGCCTTCCCCGCTCGGCGTGAGCGCGGTTGCGAGAGCCGGTGTGGTGAACGCGAGCGGCCCCCTCCCGACTTGGGTGAGGGGGCCGCCGCGTTGTGCAGCTGTCAGAAACCGGGGCCGTGACCGTGGCCGTGGCCACCGGCGGCTGGCTGGGCCTCCACCGGCTTGTCCACGATGGTGCTCTCGGTGGTGAGCACCATCCGCGCGATGGACGCGGCGTTGATCACCGCCGACTTGGTCACCTTGGCCGGGTCGATTACGCCGTCGGCCACCAGGTCCCCATAGGTCAGGGTCGCGGCGTTGAAGCCGCTGCCCCAGGGCTGGTCGGCCACCTTCGCAACCACCACCGGACCCTCCTGGCCGGCGTTGGCCGCGATCCACCGGGTCGGGGCCCGCAGTGCCTTGCGGACGATGGCGACACCGGTCGCGGCGTCCCCGGTCAGCCCGAGGCCGTCGGCCAGTTCGGCCGCCGCGTGTACCAGCGCGGAACCGCCGCCGGGCACCACACCCTCCTCGACCGCCGCCCGGGTCGCCGACACCGCATCCTCGATGCGGTGCTTGCGCTCCTTGAGCTCGGTCTCGGTGGCCGCCCCGACCTTGACCACGGCAACCCCGCCGGAGAGCTTGGCCAGCCGCTCCTCCAGTTTCTCCCGGTCCCAGTCGGAGTCGCTGTCCTCGATCTCGGCCTTGAGCCGCGCCACCCGCGCCTCGACGTCGGCCTTCGAACCGGCGCCGTCGACCAGCGTGGTGTTGTCCTTCGTGATCACGATCCGCCGGGCCCGGCCCAGTACGTCCAGCCCGACCTCGGCCAGGTGCAGCCCGACCTCGGGGTTGACGACCTGGCCGGCGGTGGAGATCGCCAGGTCCTCCAGGAACTCCTTGCGGCGGTCCCCGAAGTACGGAGCCTTCACCACGCACACCCGGAACGTCTTGCGGATCGAGTTGACCACCAGGGTGGACAGCGCCTCGCCCTCGACGTCCTCGGCGATGACCAGCAGCGGCTTGCCGTCGGCCAGTACCGCCTCCAGGACCGGCAGCAGGTCGCCGAGCGCGCTGATCTTCTCCCGGTGCAGCAGGATGTAGGCGTTCTCCAGCACCGACTCCATCGACTCGGGGTCGGTGACGAAGTAGGGCGAGAGGTAGCCCTTGTCGAACTGCAGTCCCTCGGTGATCTCCAGCTCGGTGACCAGCGTGGAACCTTCCTCGACGGTGATCACGCCGTCCTCGCCGACGGCCGCCATCGCCCGGCTGATCAGGTCGCCGATCTCCGGGTCTCGGGAGGCCACGGTGGCCACCGCGGCGATGCCGGCAGGCCCGTTGACCGGGGTCGCCCTGGCGGTGAGCACCTCGACCACCTTGTCGGTGGCCGCGATGATGCCCTCGCCGAGTGCGGCCGGGTTGGCGCCGGCCGCGATGTTCCGCAGGCCTTCCCGCACCATCGCCTGGGCCAGCACGGTTGCCGTGGTGGTGCCGTCACCGGCCACGTCGTTTGTCTTGGTCGCGACGACCTTGGCCAGCTGGGCGCCCAGGTTCTCGAACGGGTCGACCAGGTCGATCTCGCGGGCGATGGTGACCCCGTCGTTGGTCACCGTGGGTCCGCCGAACTTCTTGTCCAGCACGACGTGCCGGCCACGCGGACCGAGGGTGATCTTGACCGCGTCGGCGAGCTTGTTCACCCCGCGTTCGAGGGCTCGCCGCGCCGCCTCATCGAAATTGATCTGTTTGGGCATCTGAAGTCTCTCAGCCTTTCCGGCTTGTCCTTGCGAGGAGAACGACGAAGGCCGCCACGGCGCACCCGATGGTCACCGGATTTGCCGAGGCGGCCCGCGTCGTGTGGACCTAGATCAGTTGACGACCGCGAGCACGTCGCGGGCGGAGAGGATGAGGTACTCCTCGCCGTTGTGCTTGATCTCGGTGCCGCCGTACTTCGAGTAGATGACGACGTCGCCGACGCTCACGTCAACCGGAACCCGGTTGCCGTTGTCGTCGATGCGTCCCGGGCCAACCGCAAGGACCTTGCCCTCCTGGGGCTTCTCCTTGGCGGTATCCGGAATGACGATGCCCGACGCGGTCGTCGTCTCGGCCTCACTGGCCTGGACGACGATCTTGTCCTCGAGCGGCTTGATGCTCACGCTCGTCACGGGTGTGCCCTCCCCTTCCTGGGGTGTTCCTGAATTCGACTCCCTGATGGAAGTCTCCCTGCTGGGAACCGCGGCCACGGGGCCCCGTCGTCGCGGGTGCCGGGGCTCCAATGGTGCCGCGCGATTAGCACTCTACCCATGCGAGTGCCAAGCCTCAACGCCGACCCGCGCGGGTTTCGGCGAAGATTCACCCGATCTTGGTTCACCGGCCCGGACCAACCCTGGTGAGCTGGGCACATGTCGCGGATTGGATCGCCTCGCCGGGTTGTGCTGCGGGCGGCCGTGGGCGGACTCGCCGCTCTTGGCCTGGGCTCGGTCACCGCCGGTTGCACGAGCGGCGTGGGTGGCACGAGCGGCGGGGCCACCCTACGCGCAGTACCACGCCGACCCCGACCTGCGGGCCGCGCATGCCGCCGCACCCTGGGCGGTGGTGTTCGACGACCACGAGGTGGCCAACAACTGGGCGGGCGGAGTCCCGGAGCGCACCGACGCGTCGCGTTCCATGGTCGGGGCGGCCCAGGAGAGCTGGTTGCTCGACGGCCTCCGCCAGTCCCAGGCGCGCTGGGATCTGCTCGGCCAGCAGGTGTTCTTCTCCCATCTCGACCTGACCCCTGGCGTTCAGCGCGGTCTCAACCCGGACGCCTGGGACGGCTACGTCGGCAGCCGGACCGGATCGTGGACGGCTGGCAGCGGGCCGGCGTGCGCAACCCGGTGGTCCTCAGCGGCGACGTGCACAGCCACTGGGCCGCCGAGGTCAAGACCCGCTTCGACGACCCGGCCGCGCCGGTGGTGGGCACCGAGCTCGTCACCTCGCCTCCGGTGGCGACGGCACCGAGACCCGGGCCGAAATCGCCGCGATCCTCGCCGAGAACCCGCACGTGAAGGTCTACAACAACCGACGGGGATATGTGCGCGCTCGGATCACCCCAGAGTCGCTGACCGCGGACTTCCGGGTTGTTCCGCTCGTGAGCAGGCCGGACGCACCGGTTGAGACCAGGGCCAGCTTGTCGTCGAGGACCGCCGCCCCGGCCTGAACCCCGCGTAGGGGAGAGGTGAACCTTCGCCAACCACAGATCGCGCCTCACTTCTGGCGCAACGGCGGGCGGCGCATGGTGAACGCGTCCGCGCCGCTGGGACGGTAGTATTCGCGACGCACTCCGACCACCTCGAACCCGGCGGTTCGGTACATCGCCTGCGCAGGCTCGTTGTCGGTGCGTACCTCCAGGAACACCGTGGCGGCCAGCCCGTCGGCATAGGAGAGCAACCCCTCGAGCAGCCGCCGGCCCACCCCGAAGCCCTGCTCGTCCGGATGCACGCCGATGGTGTGGATCTCGGTCTCGGTCTCGGGCGGCCCGGCGACCAGTGCAATCCCCGCATAGCCGACCAACCGTTCACCGTCACGCGCCGCCAGGTAGCGATGGCCGGACCGGATGGCATCGCGGAACGCCCGCGCCGACCACGGGTCGTCCTCGGCGAACAACAGCCGCTCCAACGCCGCACAGTCATCGGCATCCCGCAGATGCAACGGGCCCACCCGGACGGTGTGCCGTGACCCACCACCTCCGGTCGGCAAACACCGCCGATCACTGGTCACGCGACGGTGACCCGTTTGCGGGCTGTCGGCGGGACTGCGTCCGGTCGGCGCAGGTACAACGGCTCCAGCGGCCCCGGCTGGCCACCGGAGCGCAGCGCCCCGGCCCGCAGCGCTCCAGTCGCCACCGCGACCAGGCCGGCCGGGGATGGCGCGCGGACGGCATGCACC
>JALYVZ010000087.1 GCA_030852965.1 Actinomycetota bacterium
GTCCGTCCCGGTGTCCAGTGCGGCGGCCGCGTCGGCGGCGGCGGCCAGCGACACCGGGATGCCCGCGCCGGACGCCAGTACGGCCGCGTCCAGCTTGGTGGCCATCCCGCCGCGACCCAACCCGGACAGCCCCGGCTTGGCGACCTCCACTCTGTCCAGCGCGGCCGGATCAGCGACCTCGCCGACCAACGAGGAGGCCGGGTCGCGGGGATCGCCGTCGTAGAGCCCGTCCACGTCGGAGAGCAGCACCAGCGCATCCGCGCCAACCAGGTGCGCCACCAACGCGGCCAGTCGGTCGTTGTCGCCGACCCTGATCTCCTCGGTGGCCACCGTGTCGTTCTCGTTCACCACCGGCAGCGCGCCGAGGGAGAGCAGCCGACCGAATGTGCGCTGGGCATTGCGATAGTGCGCGCGGCGGATGACGTCGTCCTGGGTGAGCAGCACCTGTCCGACGGTCACCCCGTGCCTGGCGAACGAGGCCGAGTAGGCATGCGCCAGCTGCAGCTGTCCGACGCTGGCGGCCGCCTGCTGTGTTGCCAGGTCGGTGGGCCGGCGAGCCAAACCCAGTGGCGCCAGCCCGGCCGCAATGGCCCCCGAGGACACCAGCACCACCTGGGTGTCGGCGCCCCGCCGGGCAGCCACCGCATCCACCAGCGCGTCCAGCCGGTGGGTGTCCAGACCGCCGTCCAGGCTGGTCAGCGACGACGAGCCGACCTTGACCACGAGCTTCGACGCGGCGGCAATGAGCCGCCGGGCGGTCATCGCCCGGTCTCCTCGTCCCACACCGCCGGCACGGCGACGGCATTGGCGGCCACTGTGCCACCGACCGCCACACTGCCATCGACCTCGACTCCGCCACCGACCGCCACGGCATCGTCGCGCGCGTCGGTCCCCTCCCGACGGGCGATCTTGGCGGCCTTGCGGTCAACGGCCGGGATCCGCTGGGAGCGGGCCAGCCGGGGGTCGCTGCCCCGGCCGCTGAGCGTGATGGCCACGCCGGACGGCGTGGACGGCTCCCAGTCGAATGTCATGTCGCCGATGGTGACCGGTGCACCCGCCACCGCGCCGGCCCTGGCCAGCGCGTCCTCAACGCCGAGCCGGGCCAGCCGGTCAGCGAGGTACCCGACCGCCTCGTCGTTGTCGAACAAGGTCTGCCGCACCCACCGCTCCGGGCGATCGCCGCGCACCAGGAACCCGCCATCCAGCTCCGGGTCCGGCTCGACGGTGAACCCGACTTCGCCGGTCGCGGCCGGCCGGAGCACGACCCGGGTCGGCTCGGCGGGGGGCAGGGATGCGCGGTAGCGGGTCACCTCCTCGGCCATCAGGAAGGTCAGCTCGCGCAGCCCAACCCGAGTGGCGGTGGAGATGGCCAGTACCGGCCAACCGCGCCGGGCCAGCTCGGCACGCACCATCTCGGCCAGTTCGGCGGCGTCCGGTACGTCGATCTTGTTCAGGGCCACGATCCGCGGCCGGCTCGCCAGCTCACCGCCCAGGCCGGGGGTGTAGCGGGCAAGCTCGGCTTCGAGGGCGTCCACGTCGGAGACCGGGTCGCGGCCCGGCTCGAGGGTGGCGCAGTCGACCACGTGCACCAGCACCGCGCAGCGCTCGATGTGCCGCAGGAAGTCGAGCCCCAGCCCCCGACCCTCGGCCGCCCCCGGGATCAGCCCTGGCACGTCGGCCACGGTGAAGGTGTGCTCCCCCGCGCTCACCACGCCGAGCTGCGGCACCAGTGTGGTGAACGGATAGTCGGCAATCTTCGGGCGGGCCTCGGACAGCGCCGCCACCAGCGAGGACTTGCCGGCCGATGGGAACCCCACCAGCCCGACGTCGGCCAGCGACCGCAGCTCGAGCACCAGCTCACGCTCCTGCCCGGCCTCGCCCAGCAACGCGAAACCAGGGGCCTTGCGCGCCGAGGAGGCAAGCGCGGCGTTGCCCAGCCCACCCCGACCGCCGGCCGCCGCGACCCACCGGGTGCCGGCGCCGACCAGGTCGACCAGCTGCTCGCCCTCGTCGAGCACCACGGTGCCGTCGGGCACGGCGAGTATCACGTCCTCGCCCATCGCGCCATTGCGGTTGTCGCCTTGGCCCTGTTTGCCGTTGCCGCCCTTGGCCTGGCGGCGGTGGTGGAAGTCGAGCAGGGTGTGCACCCCGAGGTCGACCTCGAAAATCACGTCACCGCCGCGGCCACCGTTACCGCCGTCGGGCCCGCCCAGCGGCTTGAACTTCTCGCGGTGCACCGAGGCGCAGCCGTTGCCGCCGTTGCCGGCCATCACCCGCAGCGTGGTGCGGTCGACGAACCGGGCCATGGCTGCTCACCTCCTGCTCGGGCCGACGGGGCTAGGACGTGCTGTTGAGACAAACGGCCGGAACGGAACGAAGGGCAGGCCGGCGAACCGGACCCGCCCCTCGCGCGGAAATGTATGAGGCCGGCGCCGCCGACCGATCATCACCTGTGTGGAGCGGGCTAGGCCGAGGTGAGCTCGCTGCGTGGGACCACGTTGACCAGCTTGCGACCACGCCGGCTGCCGAACTGCACCGCGCCCGCAACCAGCGCGAACAGCGTGTCATCCCGGCCGCGCCCGACACCGACACCCGGGTGGAACTTGGTGCCACGTTGGCGGATGAGGATCTCGCCGGCGTTCACGTTCTGCCCGCCGAACCGCTTGACGCCGAGCCGCTGCGCGTTCGAGTCACGCCCGTTACGGGAGCTGGAGGCGCCTTTCTTGTGTGCCATCTGTCGCCTACCTTGAGATTCCGGTGACTTCGACGCGGGTCAGCGGCTGACGGTGACCCTGCCGCTTGTGGTACCCGGTCTTGCTCTTGAACTTGTGGATGCGGATCTTCGGACCCTTGGTCTGCTCGACCACGGTGCCGGTCACCGCGTAGCCGGCCAGTGCGGCCGCGTCCGTGGTGAGGGTCTCCCCGTCCACCACAAGGACCGCCGGCAGGCTCACCGTGGTGCCGGGCTCGGCATCGAGCTTCTCGACGGTGAGCACGTCACCGACCGCGACCTTGTACTGCTTGCCGCCGGTTTTGACGATCGCGTACATCGTTGACGCACTACTCCTAGACATTCGTGGAACTCACCATGACACGCCCCCGCATCTCACTGGGGTGCGGGCGCCAGGATCTCCCGCCGCTGACGCGCTATCGGGATCTCAGGGTACGGGCCGGGTCCTTCAGGGGTCAAACCGGGTCCTCCTCGGCCGGCGGACCGGCCGGGCGGGACGCCACCCGCCGACGCCGACGAGCTGGACGTGCCGACTCAGACGCACCGACACCCGCCACCACCGGATCGAACAACTCCGGCTCGATCAGCGGCACGGTGGAGGCGAACGAGTCGGTCGGTGGCTGCTCGGATGCCAAGGTCGCGGCGGACATCTCGGGCTCCTGCTCCGCGACGGGCTGTTCCGCAACGGGCTGAGCTGGAGCCGGCGGCTCCGAGGGCCGGGCGGGGACCGGGACCTGGCCGGTCACCGGACGTCCATTCGACGCGGCCGGCGCTACCGGATCGTGACCGTTGCCCGCCTCGGATCGGTTCGCGCTGACCGCGCCGCCGTTGATCCCGTTGGACTCAGTGCCGCCGTTGCCACCCCGGCGCCGACCACTCTCGTCGCCCCGGCCGCCCCGGCGCCGACCACCGCCGGCACCCGGTCCGAACTCGGGTCTCGGCTCCACCGGGTCTGCCGAGACCAGCACGCCTCGGCCTCGGCAGTGCTCGCACGGGGTGGAGAACGCCTCCAACAAGCCCGCCCCCACCCGTTTGCGGGTCATCTGGACCAGCCCGAGTGAGGTGACCTCGGCGACCTGGTGGCGGGTGCGGTCCCGACCGAGGCACTCGGTGAGCCGGCGCAGCACCAGGTCTCGGTTTGACTCCAGCACCATGTCGATGAAGTCGATCACGATGATGCCGCCGATGTCCCGCAGCCGCAGCTGCCGGACGATCTCCTCGGCCGCCTCCAGATTGTTGCGGGTGACCGTCTCCTCCAGGTTGCCACCAGAGCCGGTGAACTTGCCGGTATTGACGTCGACCACGGTCATGGCCTCGGTGCGGTCGATGACCAGGGTGCCGCCGGAGGGCAGCCAGACCTTACGGTCGAGCGCCTTGGTCAGCTGTTCGTCGATGCGGTACTCGGAGAAGACGTCGCTGGTACCGACGTGCCGACACAGCCGCTCGGTCAGCTCCGGTGCCACGTGGCTGACATAGGCCTGCAGGGTGTCCCAGGCGTCGTCGCCGGACACCACCAGCGTGCTGAAGTCCTCGTTGAACTGGTCCCGAACCACCTTGATCATGAGGTCTGGCTCTTCGTAGAGCAGCTCGGGAGTCTTGGACTTCCCGCTCTTGGCAGCGTCGGCCCTGGCGCTGACGACCTCCCACTGCGCCTGCAGACGCCGCACGTCACGCTCCAGCGCCTCCTGGCTGACACCCTCCGACGCGGTGCGGATGATGACGCCGGCGTCGTCCGGCACGATCTCCTTGAGCAGGTCCTTGAGCCGGCGTCGCTCGGTATCGGCGAGCTTGCGGCTGATCCCCTGGGCGCCGCCGGCCGGCACGTACACCAGGAAGCGACCGGGCAGGCTGATCTGCGTGGTCAGCCGAGCGCCCTTGTGTCCGACCGGGTCCTTGGTGACCTGCACCAGGATGCTGTCGCCGCTGGACAGGGCCTGCTCGATGCGCCGGGCCTTCCCGGCCAGCCCTGCGAGGTCCCAGTCGACCTCACCGGCGTAGAGCACCGCGTTGCGGCCCCGGCCGATGTCGATGAACGCGGCCTCCATGCTGGGCAGCACGTTCTGCACCCGGCCCAGGTAGACGTTCCCGACCAGCGAGGACCCGCCGGAACTGGTGACGAAGTGCTCTACGAGCACCCCGTCCTCGAGCACCGCGATCTCGGAGCGCTCGCCGTACTGACGCACCACCATGGTTCGCTCCACCGACTCTCGGCGAGCCAGGAACTCCGACTCGGAGAGCACCGGCGCGCGTCGACGACCGGCGTCGCGGCCATCCCGGCGGCGCTGCCGCTTGGCCTCCAGCCTGGTCGAACCCCGTACGCCCTGGATGCCGCTGTTGTCCGAGGTGTCGGCGCTGTCCGACTTCGTCCTCGGCTCGCGGACCTTGGTGACCGTGTTCGGCGGGTCGTTGTCGTCGCCGGAGTCCGCCGCGTCGTCCCCGGAGCCCTTGCGCCGACGCCGACGCCGACGGCGGCGCGAACCGGTGGCGGACTCGTCCTCGGCGCTGTCATCGTCCGACCCGTCCGCGCTGTCATCCGCCTCATCGTCCTCGGCGGACTCGGAGTCGGCGACATCCGCCTGGTCGAGGTCGTCGCCTTCACCGGCCACCACCCCGTCCCCATCCTCGTCCGAGCCTCGACCGCGACCGCGACCGCGACGGCCCCGGCGGCGGCGGCGGCGGTTGTCCGAGCCGTCTTCGGAATCCTCGGCGTCGGCACCCTCGGCGTCGGCACCCTCGGCGTCGGCACCCTCGGAATCGGCACCCTCGGAATCGGCACCCTCGGAATCGGCACCCTCGGAATCGGCACCCTCGGAATCGACACGGCCCAGATACGCCCCACCTGAGTCGAAGTCCACGACGGGTACGGGCGCAGGCTTCGGTCGGGCCGCGCGGACCACCGCCACCGGCGCCGGTGGCAGGAACATCGGGCTGGGTGCCGCGAACAACGGCAGCGGCGCACCCGGCGGAACGTAGTCCTCGGGTGGCTCCGGCTCGCTACCCGGAGCGTTGTTGACGGGCTCGGCGTCCGCCTCATCGGCGGTCAGCTCGACACCGAGGGAGTCAGCCACTTTGGTGGCCACCTCCCGGTCGATGCTGGACTGGGCTCCACGGGCCGGAGAACCCAGCTCGATGAGCGTGTCGAGCACTCGCCGGCTGGTCACCGAGAGCAGCTTGGCCAACGCGTGCACCCGAAGCTTGTGGGGCAGCTCGGGTGCTGCGGGTACGGGGCTTGGCCCGCCGGCCTGACCGGCGGGCACGTCGATATCGGACATGCAGCTCCTTCGCCCCCGGGCGCCCTTCCGGAGGGAAAGGCGGCCGCGCAGGGACCTAGCTTTGTCTGTCTCCCCCGATGCCCGGAGGGACAGCAATCCTGTGACCACGGACAACCCGAGCGGCGGGATGTCGCCCGTGCCCGTGCTGACTCACTGTCGACGCCGTCTCGGTCAGCTCACCGCTGGTGCGCACCGCGCACCGGATCCGTCGGCTCCGTCGAGGTGGTCACCCGGTCGGCGCCGAACGGATCAGCCAGGCGACCCCGGTCGTCGAGCAGACCCTGAGCCAGCCGGGTAGCCATCGGGGGCACCGGCGGCCGCAGGTCCGCGACGGCCTGAAGAGCGGCCAATACGTCGTCGGGTCGAACGGCAGGTGTGCTCTGTCGCACGACCGTGGTCAGTATCGCACAGGGCAGGTCGGGTAGGTGAGGATCGGCACCGTCAACGCCCGGTTGAAGGTCTCTTGATCTTTCCGTTACCTCCGCCTGACACACCACCGCCCGCACGTCGACCGGTTTCCGGCCGTTCTTGGTGAGCCGTTGCACCACGAGTGACTCGGTGGCCAGGAACGCCGACACGGCCGCGCCCAGCTCATCCCGAGACACCCCCGGCAGCTCCAGTCGCCAACGAGTGGCGTCGATCAAGTCGGCCAGCGCGGGCGCCCCGAGCGGGAACGCGACCGCTTCGAGGATGTCGACGCCGTCGGGCAGGGCCGCGTCCAGAGCGGCGGCCAGCTCCGAGGGCGCCATCGACCGGGTCAACCCGATCTCCAGATACTCCGCCTCGCTCGCCGCGCCGGTCGGCACCGCGCCGACCCAGGACAGCCGGGGGTGCGGGCTGAACCCGTGCGAATGTGACACCGGGACCCCTGCCCGCCGCACCGCCCGCTCGAAGGCCCTGGCCACGTCGCGGTGCGAGGCGAACCGCAGTCGGCCCCGTTTCGCGAACCGCAGCCGCACCTTGGCGATGGTCGGGGGCGCGGGATTGGGAGCGACGCCCCGCTCGGGTGCGCTCGCCATCAGTCGCTCCCTCCGTTGCTCACGCCGGCGCCGCGCCCTAACAGCAGCACCAGCATCCCGTCACCCGCCGGCTGGAAGCCGTAACGCAGGTAGAACGGCGCGCTGCTCGTTGTCGGTCTCAGGACCAGCCGCTGGTAGCGCCGTGTCCGGGCCTGTTCCACTGCCGCGCTGAGCAACGCGGCGGCCACCCCTCGGTCGGCATAGGCGGCCACCACGAACGCGTTGCCGACATAACCCCACCGCCTGGGCCGACCACCGGGGCGTGGCATGTTGCCGATCTCCACGACGTTCAACGAACCGACGGCGGTGTAACCGGTGTGGTCGGTGCCCGCCTCAGCCAGCCAGAACGTCCGGCGCGACAGTTCGGCACGCCACCACGCCTCGAAGGTGCGCTCGTACGCACCTCCGTCGCTGCCGTCCTCGAGCTCGGTACCCGAGCGCTCGGCCGCCCACTGCCGGCGCAGTCCGGCCAGCACCGGAAGGTCGCGATCGTCGGCCACCCGCACCGAGATCGGGGTCGAGGACTCAGCCACCGGCGGTCGGAACCGGGGTGAGCGGGATCAGGGTGGTTCCGCTGGGGCCGACCTGGATGTCGGTCCCGGTGGACGGGCAGACTCCACAGTCGAAGCACGGAGTCCAGCGGCAGTCGTCCTGTTCCCGGGCGGCCAGCGCGTCCCGCCAGTCCTCCCACAGCCAGTCGGGATCCAGGCCCGAGTCGAGGTGCGTCCAGGGCAGCACCTCATCACGGGTGCGTTCCCGGGTGGTGAACCAGTTCAGGTCCACCCCGAGTGCCGGCAGCTCGGCCGCCGCCGCGTCGAACCAGCGCTGGTAGGAGAAGTGCTCGGACCAGCCGTCGAAGCGCCCACCCTCGCGCCAGACCCGTTCGATCACCCGCCCGACCCGGCGGTCGCCCCGGGACAGCAGCCCTTCGATCAGGCTGGGCTCGCCGTCGTGATAGCGCATCCCGACATTGCGGCCCAGGCGCCGGTCGGAGTTGATCTCCGCACGAAGCGCCCGCAGCCGACGGTCGATGGTCTCCGGATCTGCCTGGGCAGCCCACTGGAACGGGGTGTGTGGCTTGGGCACGAACCCGCCGATGGAGATCGTACAGCGCACGTCGTTGCGGCCGCTGGCCTCCCGGCCGGCCTTGATCACCCGGTGCGCCATCCCGGCGATCTCCAGCACGTCCTCGTCGGTCTCGGTGGGCAGGCCACACATGAAGTAGAGCTTCACCTGCCGCCAGCCCTGCGCGAACGCCGTGCTGACCGTGCGGATCAGGTCCTCCTCGGAGACCATCTTGTTGATCACCCGGCGGAGCCGCTCGGAGCCGCCCTCCGGGGCAAAGGTCAGCCCGGAACGGCGGCCGTTGCGGGAGATCTCATTGGCCAGGTCGATGTTGAACGCGTCCACCCGGGTGGACGGCAGACTCAACGAGGTGTTGGTGCCCTCGTACCGGTCGGCCAGGCCCTTGGTGATCTCAGCGATCTCGGAATGATCCGCGCTGGACAGCGAGAGCAGCCCGACCTCGGTGAACCCGCTGGCCTGCAGGCCGCGCTCGACCATCTCGCCGATGCCCTCAATGGAACGCTCCCGCACCGGACGGGTGATCATGCCGGCCTGGCAGAACCGGCAGCCCCGGGTGCAGCCTCGGAAGATCTCCACGCTCATCCGCTCGTGCACGGTCTCGGCCAGCGGCACCAGCGGCTGCTTGGGGTAGGGCCACTCGTCGAGGTCGGTGGTGGTGCGCTTGGTGATCCGTTTCGGCGCCCTCGGATCGTTCGGGACGACGCTCTCGATTCCGCCGTCGCTCTGGTACTGCACGTCGTACAGGCTCGGGACGTAGACACCCTCGGTCTCGGCCAGCCGGCGCAGCACCTCGGCGCGGCCGGCCTCCCGCTGGGTGCCCCGCCGCAGGACGTCGGTGATGTCCAGGACGGCCTGCTCGCCGTCGCCGAGCACGGCGGCGTCGATGAAGTCCGCGATCGGCTCCGGGTTGAACGCCGCGTGCCCGCCGGCGACCACGATCGGGTGCTCGTCCGTCCGGTCGGCGGCAAGCAGCGGGATCCCCGCGAGGTCGAGCGCGGTGAGCAGGTTGGTGTAGCCGAGCTCGGTGGAGAAGCTGACCCCGATGACGTCGAACGCCCCGAACGGACGGTGGCTGTCCACGGTGAACTGCGGGACGCCGTGCTCGCGCATCAGCGCCTCGAGATCGGGCCACACGGCGTAGGCCCGCTCGGCGAGCACATCCGGCTGCTCGTTGAGCAGCTCGTAGAGGATCATGATGCCCTGGTTGGGCAGGCCGACCTCGTAGGCGTCCGGGTACATCAGCGCCCAGTGCACGCCGACTGAGTCCCAGTCCTTCACCGTGCTGTTCAGCTCACCGCCGATGTACTGGACGGGCTTGGCTACCCTGGGCAGCAGCGACTCCAACGCTGGGAAAACGGAATCCGCACTCACGGCTGTCCAGGGTAGACGCCTTCCGGGAGGATGACGCGCGTGCACCTCGTCGTCGACGCCGCGAACGTCATCGGCTCCCGCCCGGACGGCTGGTGGCGGGACCGGCCCGGCGCCGCCGCGCGGCTGGTGGGCCAGCTGTCCGCCGCGCTGGTGGCCGGGGCGCTGGACCCGCCGGTCACCGTGGTCCTGGAGGGCGCCGCCCGGGCCGGAGTGGCTGCCGGCCCGGTAGTGGCTGCCGGGCCGGTGTCGGCTGCCGGGCCCGAAGTAGCGGCCGGTCCCGGGACGATCGCTCGGCTGCTCGTGGTGCACGCCGACAGGGACGGCGACTCGGCGATCGTGGCGATCGTCCACTCGCTGGTGGCGGACGGCCACGCGGAGGTCGCCGTGGTCACCGCCGACCGCGCCCTGCAAGAACGGGTGCGGGCCGTCAGGTCCACCGTGCACGGCCCGTCCTGGCTGCTCGCGCGACTGTAGGCCGCTTCGACCACTCGCGGGCGGCCGAGCCGGCGCCGATCGACCGCGGCTCGCCACCGAACCGAACGTCATGGTGGTTCGATCATGTTCATGACCACCATGGTGTTCGGTTCGGCGCGACATGGGCCGCTCCCCCTGGCCCAGACCGCGCCACGCGCGGCGCTCAGCGCAGCAGCAGGGTGCTGAGGCGGCTGGCGGCGACCACCGCGCCCAGTGCGGCCAGCACCACGAAGTAGCCCGCGTGCCAGAGCAGCCCGGCACCGACGACGCCGGTGCTCAGCCCACGCATGAGCTCCACGGCGTGGAACAACGGCAGACACTCCACCACCAGCTGCACCGGGCGGGGGTACACCCCGAGCGGGAAGAACGTGGTGGCGAACAGGAACATCGGCATGATCGCCAGCTGGATCAGGTCGAAGTCCTGCCAGGAGCGCATGAACGAGGTGGCAGCCATACCGACCGCCGCGAACGCGAACGCCACCAGCAACGCCGCCGGTAGCGCCAACACCGCCCAGGGCGAGGTGAGCAACCCGAACCCGGCCATCACGGACAGGAAACCCAGCGAGTACAGCCCGCCGCGCAGCAGCGCCCAGCCGATCTCACCGAGCGCGATGTCGACCGGACCCAGCGGGGTAGCCAGCATCGCGTCGTAGAGCTTCGCGTACCGCAGCTTGAAGAATACCTCGAACGTCGAGTCGTAGATCGCGCCGTTCATCGCCGACGCGGCCAGCAGACCGGGAGCGATGAACGCGGCGTAGCTGATCGGCGTGCCGTCCGGCCCGGGCAGCCGACCGACCAGTGAGCCCAGGCCCTGACCCATCGCCACCAGGTAGAACACCGGCTCGAAGAACCCGGACACGAACGCCAGCCAGGCCCGCCGGTAGGCCAACGTGGAGCGCAGCACGAGCATCCGTGCCCTCCCTGCGTACCCCCCGGCCGGCAGTATCCGCAGCAACGGGGCGCCGGGGACGCCCTCGACATCACCAACACTCACGTGTTCAACCTCCGCCGGAACGCCCGACACACCAGGATGACTCCGAGCGCGAGCAGCGTCAGCAGGTAGGCGAGGTGTCCCAGGGCGGGCAGCGGACCCAGGGTGCCCAGCGCGACGCCCCGGCTCAGCTCGGTGCCGTGCCACAGCGGCGTCACCCAGGCCACCGGCCGAACCCACGCCGGCAACCGCTCGACCGGGAAGAACGTCCCAGCGAACAGCGTCATCGGGATGAGCACGAACCGGAAGAACGCGCTGAAGGCGGCGCCCTCGTTCCGCACGACCGCGGCGAACGTCATCACCAGGCACGCGAACGCCAGCCCGCACAATGTGGCACAGAGCAGCGACAGCACGATGCCGCCACCGGCCATCCCCCCGAGCAGCCCGATGACCAGCACGTACACCGCCCCGGAGGACAACATTCGGGCCCCGATCCAGCAGAGGTGCCCGACAGCGATCTGCTCCGGGGTGAGCGGGGAGGCGGCCATCCCCCAGTAGATCTGCTGCCATTTGAACCCGGACAGCACCGGGTAGGTCGACTCGAAGGCCGCGGTCTGCACCGCCGACATGGCCAGCAGCCCGGGCGCCAGGTACACCAGGTACGGCACCCCGCCCAGCTCCCGACCACCCGCGTCCACCAGCGAGCCGAACCCGACCCCGAAGGCCAGCAGGAACAGCAGCGGCTGCAGCACGCTCGACACGACGGTGGCCCGCCAGCCCCGCCGATACCAGATCCAGAAGTGCTCCATCACCACCAGCGCCGCCCGCCAACCGGACAGCACCTGGCCGGACGCGCGGCGCGCCGTCAAAGACTCGGTCACTGCTCCACCAGGCTCCGGCCGGTGAGCCGCAGGAACACGTCCTCCAACGAGGAGCGCCGAACCAGACTGGACTGTGGGCACACCCCGGCCCGGTGCACCGCCGTCAGCGCGGCCTCGCCGTCTTCCGCGTAGAGCAGCAACCGATCGGGTAGCTCCTCCACTCGCTCGGCGAACCGGGTCAGCTCGGCCACCTCGGGCCGCTCCGCGTCCGGGCCGAACCGCAGCTCCACCACCTCACGGGTGGAGTACCGCTCGATCAGCTCACCTGGCGAGCCCTCCGCGGAGATCGTGCCGGCATCCATCACCACCAGTCGGTCACACAGCTGCTCGGCCTCATCCATGTAATGCGTGGTGATCAGCTGGGTGACCCCCTGCTGCTTGAGCCGGTAGAGGCGGTCCCACAGCAGATGCCGGGCCTGCGGATCCAACCCGGTGGTGGGTTCGTCGAGCAGCAGCAGCTCCGGATCGTTGATCAGCGAACGCGCGATCGTCAGCCGGCGCTTCATGCCACCGGACAGCGGCTCCACCGGACTGCAGGCCCGGTCGCTGAGCTGGGCGAACTCCAGCAGCTCGGTCGCCCGCTCCCGGACCCGCGCCCGGGACAGCCCGAAGTAGCGGCCGTAGACCTCCAGGTTCTGCCGGACCGACAGCTCGGCGTCGAGGTTGTCCAGCTGCGGCACCACCCCGATCCGGGAGCGGATCGCCGGCCCGTCGACGTCGGGGTCCATCCCCAGCACCTGCAGCGAGCCGGCGCTGCGCGGCGACACGCAGGCGATCATCCGCATGGCCGAGGACTTGCCCGCGCCGTTGGGCCCCAGGAACCCGAACACCGCGCCGGGTTCGACGTCGAGATCGATGCCGCGCACCGCTTCCAACGCACCGAATCGCTTGCTCAACCCGCGGGCCTTGACCAAAGCATCGGACACGATTCGACCGTAGCCGCACACCCCGACACAACGCACCGGAGTTGCCCGCTGGACGGCCGCCCCCGCCGCGCGCGGCCCCTCCACGACGGTGCCGGGCCGAGGCGGCCGGCGCCCGAAGGTGCCGACCGAACCCGGGTTTACCGCTGGCTGGGCAGTTCGCCCCGGTCCATCCTGCGGGCCACGTCGCGGCGCATCAGCAGGATTGCGGTCCAGACCAGCCCAAAGACCACACCCAGCGCGCCAAGGACCGGCACCAGGAACCCACACCCGATCATCGCCAGCTGTAGTGCGACCACCAGCCCGATACCCCACGGCCGCGCCAGGAACTGGGTCGCCGAAATCATCGCCACCGCCAGGGCGAGCACCACCCCGACTCCGACCGGGCCGCCGTTACCACTGATCTTCGTGACCACCAGCAACGTCAGCAGTACCGACACCGACTCCAGGATGAGGATCGCGGCCATCACACCGCGCAGCCCCTTCCACGGGTCCGGCGCCGGACGAGGGTCCGCGCCGGTCACGTCTCTTCCTGCCCGAACAGCGTGCGTGCCTCACCGACGATCGTCACCGAGCCGGTGATCAACACTCCACCACCGGGCATCGCCGGGGCCGACTCGTCGCCTTCGCCGGTGGGCGCGACCTCCTCGGCCAGCCGGATCGCCTGCGCCACCGCAGCGTCCAGCCGCGGCTCGACGGTGACCCGGCCGGCGCCGAACACCTCGACCGCGATCGAGGCCAGCTCGTCGACGTCTAGGGCGCGCGGCGAGGACGACGCGGTCACCACGACCTCGTGCAACACCGGCGCCAGCGCCGAGAGCACCCCGCGCGCATCCTTGTCCCGCAGCATGCCGATCACGCCCACCAACCGGGGAAAGTAGAACTCCTCGGCCAGGGCGGCCGCCAGCGCACGGGCACCGTGTGGGTTGTGCGCGGCGTCGACCAGCACCGTCGTGCCGAGGTCTCGGCCGGCTGCCGCCGGCCTCGGTGCCGTCC
>JALYVZ010000316.1 GCA_030852965.1 Actinomycetota bacterium
GCGCGGGCCGAGCAGGCCGGGCGGGCCGGTGCCCGGTCCGCCCGGGCCGGTGCGCGCTGATGAGCCCGCGAGAGCAGCCTGCCGCAACGAGCCATCAGCACCGAGAGCAGCCTGCCGCAACGAGCCATCAGCACCGAGAGCTGCCTGCCGCAACGAGCCATCGACACCGCACCCCCACCCCACTCGACCTGGACGCGGTGCTCGACGACCCGGGCACCAAGGTGGTGGTGTGCTGCGGCTCCGGCGGCGTGGGGAAGACGACCACGGCGGCCGCGCTGGCCGTGCGGGCCGCCGAACGCGGTCGGCGCACCGTGGTGCTGACCATCGACCCGGCGCGCCGGCTGGCCGAGGCGTTGGGTTTGAACGCGCTGAGCAACGAGCCGAGGGTGGTTGCTTCCGTCGCCGAGGGCGACACCGCTGGCGAACTGCACGCGATGATGCTGGACATGCGCCGGACGTTCGACGAGATGGTGTACGCACATTCGACCCCGGACCGCGCCGAGAAGATCATTGCGAACCCGTTCTACCAGACCATCTCGTCCTCGTTCTCCGGCACGCAGGAGTACATGGCGATGGAGAAGCTGGGACAGCTGGCGGCCACCGGCAACTGGGACCTGATCGTGGTGGACACCCCGCCGTCGCGTTCCGCTCTGGACTTCCTGGATGCCCCGCAACGCATGTCGTCGTTCCTGGACGGCAAGATGATCCGGCTGCTCTCGGCGCCGGCGCGGGTCGGCGGGCGCGGGCTGCGACGGCTGGTGGGCGTCGGGTTCGGGCTGTTCGCCAAGGTGGTCGGCACGATCGTGGGCGGGCAGATGCTGGCCGACGCCTCAGCGTTCGTGCAGGCCTTCGACACCATGTTCGGCGGCTTCCGGGAACGCGCCGCGATGACCTACGAGCTGCTGCGCTCGCCGGGCACCGCGTTCGTGGTGGTGGCCGCTCCGGAGCCGGACGCGCTGCGTGAGGCGGCGTACTTCGTCGACCGACTGGCAGCGGAGGAGATGCCGCTCGCAGGGTTGATCCTCAACCGGGTGCACCCGGTACTGGCCAATCTGCCTGCCGGGCGGTCCCGGGAGTTGGCCGGCGAGCTGGAAGCGGCCGGCAGCGCCCGGCTGGCCGCCGCGGTGCTGCGGCTGCACGCCGATCGGGTGGACCGGTCCGAACGTGAACAACGGCTGCTGACCCGCTTCACCAACGCCCACCCGGGGGTCGCGGTGACCCAGGTGGCCTCGGTGCCCGGCGACATCACCGACCTGGCCGGCATCCGGGAGATCGGCGCCCGGCTGACCAACGCGGTGTCATCGACGCCCGCTCCGGCCGGGAGCGCCGCGCTGCGGTGAGTCCGGGCACGCTGCGGTGAGCCCGGGCCGGCTGACTCGGGTCACGTTTCAAACTGGTGTGACAGAATTGTCGCATCGATCCACATTCTGCGACCTTCCTCGCACGCCGTTCACAAAACACATCCCGGCCGCGTGCGGACTCGCCCGCAAGCGAGCCGACGTGTGCGCGATCGCGCACGACGCCGCCGAGCCATCCTCGGGGCAGACGCACCATGCACCCACCTGGCCACACCGCCCACTACCCGGGCACCAACGGGTGAACCCGCTCAGGCGACCCTCCTTAGCGGACCGCGACAAGAGACTCAGGCTGCCCGCAGATGCCAGGCGGGTCGAGCGGACCGAACGGGCTGAGCGGGCTGAGCGGGCTGAGCGGGCTGAGCGGACCGGGCGGGCGCCTCGTAGGACAGCCGCGCTTCGAGGTGCTCGGCCCAGTTCGTCACCTCGGGGCGGGTCTTGAGCAGTGCCCGGCGTTGGCGCTCGGTCATGCCGCCCCACACGCCGAACTCGATGCGGTTGTCCAGGGCGTGCGACAGACACTCGGTCAGCACCGGGCAACTGGCGCAGACCTCCTTCACATCATGCTGCTTGGCGCCTCTGACGAAGAGGGCATCCGGGTCTTTGTGCTGGCAGCTGGCCGACACTCGCCAGTCGCCGGTCAGTCGCGTCGCGGTTCGCCGCATGTCGATTCCCCGAATCCGTTCCGATCTCGCCATTTCTGACAGGCGACAAGTCAATCGGGAACGACGGGCCGCGCCAAGTCCGCAAAACTACTCAACTTTCGCGGGATGAACTACCCAGAAGACTGCATAAGAAGAACTGGTCACAAGAACTGCTTTCAGACGTACTGGGTACAACTACTCAGCAGATCATGGCCTCCCGAGGGCCGGACTTGGCGGATCTTGCCCCGGGCCACGGTAATGTATGGTTTCGTGACCGACACCGAGCTCACCCGGCGGCTCCAGGCAAGGCTGTTCGGCCTGGCCGTGATCGGTGGTGTGCTGGTCGCCGGGATGATCTTCCCGTTCGCCGCGATGCTGGGTGTGGTGTCCAACCAGGCCGCCGACACCGTGGTCAGCGCGTCGGCCGACCTGACCGACGAACCGCTGCCGTCGGCCACCACGGTCACCGACTCGGCCAACAACCCGATTGCCTACCTGTACGACCAGAACCGCACTCCCGCGCCCCCGGAGACCATCTCACCAGCGATGAAGGCAGCCATCGTGGCCACCGAGGACCGCCGGTTCTACGACCACCAGGGCGTGGACTGGCAGGGCACCGTCCGCGCACTCATCGCCAACTCCGCGTCCGGCGACGTGGTGCAGGGCGCATCCACCATCACCCAGCAGTACGTGAAGAACTTCCAGCTCTACGTCTCGGCCAAGACCGAAGCCGACCGGCTCAAGGCAACCGAGCAGACCCCGGCCCGCAAGCTGCGCGAGGTCCGCATCGCGCTGCAGCTGGAGCGCAAGCTGACCAAGGAACAGATCCTCGCCGGCTACCTGAACCTGGTGTTCCTCGGCAACAACTCCTACGGAGTCACGGCCGCCGCCCGGACCTACTTCAACACCACCCCGGACCAGCTCAGCCTGCCACAGGCCGCGTTGCTGGCCGGCATGGTCCGCAGCACCAGCGCCTACGACCCGGTGGTCCACCCGCAGGCCACGCTGGAGCGGCGCAATGTGGTGCTCGGGCTGATGGCCGACCAGGGCATGATCAGCGGCGCCCAGGCCAACGAGGCAAAGGCAGCCCCGCTCGGCGTAGCGGAACCGCTCACCACCCGGCCCAACGGATGCATTGGCGCGGGCGATGCCGGGTACTTCTGCAAGTACGTGGTGGAGTACCTGACCCAGGCCGGTTTCAAGATCGAGGACCTGAACCGCCGGGGCTACACCATCCGCACCACGATGGACGCCAAGGCGACGGCGGACATCAAGCACGCGCTGGACTCCGAGGTGCCGCCGAAGCAGCCACATGTGGCCAACACGATGTCGCTGGTGGCGCCGGGCAACGACAAGCACCGGGTGCTCGCGATGGGCTCCAGCCGTACGTTCGGGCTCAAGGCGAACGAGGAACAGACCAGCTACGGGCTGCCCTACGAGCCGGTCAACCTCGGTGCCGGGTCCATCTACAAGATCTTCACCGCCGCCGCCGCGATGGACAAGGGCCTGGGCATCTTCAACAAGCTGGACGTGCCGGACAGCGGCTACGCCTCGCCGATCTACAAGGATGCCGCGGGCAGGCCGACGCCGGTGAAGAACGACGGTCACTACGCCGGTTCGATGTCCATGCAGGATGCGCTGGCCTACTCACCGAACACCGCGTTCGTCAAGCTCGAGGAGTTCACCGGGATCCCGCCGGTCGTCGACATGGCGGTCAAGCTCGGCATGCGGTCACTGGACACCACCCCGTTCATCGACCCGAACACCGGCAAGCGCACCAACCGCTCGATCGCCGCGGTCACCAAAGCGCAGGCTCTGGCGTCGTTCACCCTCGGTACCACGCCGACCAGCGTGCTGGAGCTGGCCAACGTCGGCGCCACCCTGGCCAGCGGCGGCATGTGGTGCCCGCCCAGCCCGATCGAGCAGGTCCTCGACTCGACCGGCCGCCAGATCAAGCTCAACGAACTGCCGTGCAGCCAGGTCGTGGACCCGGGACTGGCAAACACCTTGCTCACCGGGCTGAGCAAGGACGACCAGGTGGGTACGGCGGCGGCCGCCGCGCACAGCGTCGGCTGGCAGCGTCCGATGGCCGGCAAGACCGGCACCACCGAAGAGCACAAGTCGGCCGGGTTCGTCGGTGCGCTACCGGCGCCACAACCCTCCGGCGCGGTGATCACGTTCGACAACTCCCGCCAGCCGCGCCCGCTGTGCGACTCCGCCGGCACCGCGCCCCCGGTGGCCTGCGGCGGCGGCAACATCTACGGCGGCAAGGCGCCGGCCCGCACCTGGTTTCGGGCCATGACCGACTATCTCGCCGGGCAACCGGTGCTGCCACTGCCGGCCATCGACCCGCGCTACCAGAAGGGCACCGAGATCGCGACCGGGTCCGACACGCCGGACGTGGTCGGCCAGGACGTCAAGGACGCCAAGAGCCAACTCAAGGACGGCAACTTCAAGGTGAAGACCGAGAAGGTCGACAACCGGGCCAAGAAGGGCACCGTGGTCGGCCAGACCGAGACCGGCGACGGCGAGATCACGTTGCAGGTGAGCACCGGCAAGGTGCCCGACCCGCCACCGGCCCCCGGCTCGCACTGAACGGCGTCCCGCTAACCGAGCAGGCGCGCCTTGACCGCCGCCGCAACCCGAGAACCCTCGGCGCGACCGGCCGCCTCGGCTCCTGCCAGCTTCATCACCTGGCCCATCTGCCTGGGACCAGGTGTTCCGCCGGTGTCGGCGGCGACCGCC
>JALYVZ010000088.1:0-12657 GCA_030852965.1 Actinomycetota bacterium
GTGGCGGCGCTGCCCGGGGTGCGGGTGATCGACCTGGCCACCCTGCACGACCGGTTGGGTGCCGGCGCGAGTGGGACCGGCGCAGCCGCGGCCGGCGCCCGGTCGGCGGTGCGGCAGGCCAGGCAGATCGTCGTGGACGAGGTGACGCACTATCTGTCCGCGCAGCGTTCCGCCGAGGTCACTCCGACGGTCACCGCGCTGCGCCAGCGGGCCGCCGAGGTGGTCGACGCGGAGCTGCTGCGGATGTCCGGTCGGCTACCTGATCTCTCTCCGGATGTCCGCGACGAGCTCGCGCTGACCGTGCGCCGAGTCGTCGACAAGCTGCTGCACACCCCGACCGTGCGGGTCAAACAGCTGGCCGAGGCCCCCGGTGGGGACGCCTACGCTGAGGCACTGCGCGAGTTGTTCGGGCTCGATCCGCAGGCGCCGGCGGCGGTGGCGGCCGCGCGTGCCGCTCCGGATCCCGAGCCCGGTATCACAGCACCCGATCCGACGGGAGACGTCAGTTGACCAAGGACTCCATGCTGGGACACGGCTCCCGACTCCTTCGGATCGGCACCCGGGGCAGCGCCCTGGCGATGACCCAGGCCGGCCAGGTGGCCGACGCCATCCGCGCGGCGGGCTGTCCGGTCGAGCTCGTGGTGGTGCGTACCACCGGCGACGAGTCGTCGGCCCCGGTGGCCGAACTCGGCGTCGGGGTGTTCGTGAGTGCCCTGCGCGACGCCCTGGCCCGTGGCGAGGTGGACTTCGCGGTGCACTCCTACAAGGACCTGCCGACCGCGCCGGACCCCCGGCTCACGCTGGCTGCGGTGCCGGTCCGGGAAGACCCTCGGGACGTGCTGGTGGCCCGCGACGGGTTGGTGCTCGGCGAGCTGCCGTCCGGTTCGCGGGTGGGCACCGGTTCGCCGCGGCGGGCCGGGCAGCTGCGGGCGCTCGGGCTGGGCCTGGAAATCGTGCCGATCCGGGGCAATGTCGGTACCCGGATCCAGAAGGTCCACGACGGCGAGCTGGACGCCGTGGTCCTGGCCAGGGCTGGGCTGGCCCGGCTGGGGCTGCTGGGCGAGGTCACCGAGACGTTCGACCCGCTGCAGATGCTGCCCGCCCCGGCGCAGGGTGCGCTGGCCATCGAATGCCGGGTCGACGACCTGGACACCGAACACCGGCTCGGCGCCCTGAACGACCCGGCCACCCGGGCGGCCGTCACCGCGGAGCGGGCTGTGCTCAGCGGGCTGGGCCCGGCCATGTGCAACAACCCGCTCGGCGCCCTCGCCGAGGTCGTGGAGGACTGGGAGGACAGCCCTGACGGCACCGCCCGTGTCGTGGAGGCGTTGTCGCTGCGCGCCACCGCCCCGACCGCCGATGGCGCGCTGGTGCGCGCCTCGATCACTGGCAAGACGACTGAAGCCGAGTCGCTGGGGCGCGCCCTGGCTGCCGAGCTGCTTGATTTGGGTGCCGACCCGTGGTCAGCGGTCAACGGCACCACGCACCGTACTATCGGGAGTACCTGATGAGCCGTACCCAGTCCACCTCCAACCGCATCGCCTTCGTGGGTAGCGGTCCCGGCGACCCCGGTCTGCTGACCGTGCGGGCCACCGAGGCTCTGCGCAACGCGCCGCTGGTCATCACCGACCCTGATGTGCCGCAGGACGTGCTCGCTTTGGCCGGCAGCAACATCATTGGCGGCGCCGAGATCCGGCCGGCCGTGGGCGACCCGGCGCAGGTCGCCAAGGAGCTGGTTGCCGAGGCCATCGCCGGCCGCGCGGTGGTCCGGCTGGTCGACGGTGACCCGCTGACCGCCGACTCTGTGGTCGCCGAGGCGATCGAGGTCGCCCGCGCCGAGATGGCTTTCGACGTGGTGCCCGGCGTGCCGTCAACCACGGCGGTCCCCAGTTACGCCGGGGTGCCGCTTGGCTCGACGTTCACCGTGGCCGACGTGCGGGTCGGGGTGGACTGGGCCGTGTTGGCCAGCAAGGTGGCCGGGGCGGCCGGTCCGCTCGTGCTGCACGCCTCGGCCGCCCATCTGGGTGCGGTCACCGCTGGGCTGACCGGGCAGGGAATGTCCGCCCAGACACCGGTGGCGGTGACCGCCGAGGGCACCCGCTGCACCCAGAAGACAATGGTCAGCACGCTGGCCGGGCTGCCGACCGTCGCCGCCGGCGCGGCCGGCCCGCTGGTGCTCACCGTCGGCGAGGAGGTGCTCCAGCGGGAGTCGTTGTCCTGGTGGGAGTCCCGGGCGCTGTACGGCTGGCGGGTACTGGTGCCCCGCACCAAGGATCAGGCCGGCGCGATGAGCGATCGGCTGCGGGTGCACGGCGCCATCCCGGAAGAGGTTCCGACGATCGCGGTCGAGCCGCCGCGCTCGCCGGCCCAGATGGAGCGCGCGGTCAAGGGTCTGGTCGACGGGCGCTATCAGTGGGTGGTGTTCACCTCGACGAACGCGGTGCGCGCCGTCTGGGAGAAGTTCGCCGAGTTCGGATTGGACGCTCGGGCCTTCTCCGGCGTCAAGATCGCCTGTGTGGGGACGGCGACCGCGGCCAAGGTACGCTCGTTCGGGATCAACCCGGAGCTGGTGCCGGACTCGTCGGAGGCCGTGGAGATGAGTTCCGAGGGGCTGCTGGAAATTTTCCCGCCGTACGACGACATCCTCGACCCGGTGGACCGGGTGCTGCTGCCGCGCGCCGACATCGCCACCGAGACGCTGGCCGCCGGGCTGCGTGAGCGCGGCTGGGAGATCGACGACGTGACGGCCTACCGGACCGTGCGGGCCGCCCCGCCGCCCGCGCCGATCCGCGAGGCGATCAAGACCGGCGGGTTCGACGCGGTCTGCTTCACCTCGTCCTCGACGGTGCGCAACTTGGTCGGGATCGCGGGCAAGCCGCACGCCCGCACCCTGGTGGCCTGCATCGGGCCGAAGACGGCGGAGACCGCCCGCGAGTTCGGCCTCCGGGTGGACGTACAGCCCGAGCACGCCGAGGTCCCGGCCCTGGTGGACGCTCTGGCCAACCACGCTGCCCAACTCCGCGCCGAAGGCGCCCTGCCACCCCCCCGCAAGGCCAAGGCCCGCCGCCGCTAGCGCCCCGGCCAGGGCAAATGAGCCCGCTGATATCCGTCACCGGCGGTAGTTCGGTGCGAATGAGCGTGCTCATTGCCAGTACTCCGGTGGAGCGTCTAGCGCGTCGTAGGGTGGGGGCATGTTTCCTTCCTCGCGGCCTCGGCGGTTGCGGACCACGTCGGCGCTGCGGCGGTTGGTCTCCGAGACCGAGCTACGGCCCCGCAACCTCGTGCTGCCCATGTTCGTGAGGGAAGCGGCCACTGAGCCGGTGCCGATCGCGTCCATGCCGGGTGTCGTTCAGCACACCAGAGACTCACTGCGCAAGTCCGCAGTTGCGGCGGTGGAAGCTGGCGTCGGCGGGATCATGTTGTTCGGGGTGCCCGTGCACCGCGACGCCCGAGGTAGCGGAGGCGTCGACCCGGACGGCGTGCTCAACACCGCGCTCAGGGACGTTAAGACCGAGCTGGGCGATGCGACGGTGCTCATGTCGGAGTGCTGCCTCGACGAGTTCACCGACCACGGCCACTGCGGGGTGCTCGACGACCAGGGTCGGGTGGACAACGATGCCACCCTCGCAGTGTACGCCGAGATGGCGGTTGCGCAGGCCGCCGCCGGGGCGTACCTGGTGGGCCCGAGCGGGATGATGGACGGCCAGGTCGGGGTGATCCGCGAAGCACTCGACCAGGCCGGCCACCAAGCCACCGGCATCCTGGCCTACACCGCCAAGTACGCGTCGGCGTTCTACGGCCCGTTCCGGGAGGCGGTCGACTCCCAGCTCATCGGCGACCGCCAGACCTACCAGCAGGACCCGGCGAACGTCCGCGAGTCGCTGCGTGAGCTGGCGCTCGACCTCGCCGAGGGCGCCGACATCGTGATGGTCAAGCCGGCAGGAGCGTACCTGGACGTGCTGCGCGCGGTCGCCGACCACTCGGACGTCCCGGTGGCCGCCTACCAGGTGTCGGGTGAGTACTCGATGATCGAGGCCGCCGCGGCCAACGGCTGGCTGGACCGCGAGCGGACCGTGTTGGAGACCCTCACCGGCATCCGCCGCGCCGGTGCCGACCTGGTGCTGACCTACTGGGCGAGCGAGGTGGCCGGCTGGTTGACGGGGCGTACGCACCCGATTCGGTACCTCCGCGGAGTTGCGCAGACACCGAGCGGTACCGTGCGGGCATGACGAGTTCGTCCGAAGCTCGCCCGTCGGACGAACTCGTCGCCGCGCCGTCCTCGACTCAGGGAACCATCGGTCGCCCTCCCGAGATGTACCTCGGCGCGGGATTTCTCACGTTGGCCGCGTTGCCCCTGGTGCTGGCCGGTGTTGTCCTGGTCCTGCAGTTCGGCGCGATCGGCGCCAACCTGAGGCGGCTAGTCGCCGAGAGGTGGCCGGGTGTCGACGTCGACAGTGTGATCCTGCTGGTTCGAGTGGCCGGCGGGCTGCTGCTGCTGGGCGGGTTGTTGTTCGTCGCGCTGAGCTGGTTTGCCCTGCGCCCCCGTCGGTGGGCACGCGCCGGTGCCACCGGGCTGGCGGTCGTCGAGATCCTGTTGCTGGTCGCCGCCATGATCGTGACGGCCATCGATCCGGTCAGCCTGGGCCTGATCCTGCTGGCCGGCGCCGGCGCGGTGTTGCTGTACCTGCCGCGCTCCGAAGAGTATCTGCTCGCCCAGCGGTGACCCGGTCCGACGAGCTGTTCGCCCGCGCCCAAGGCGTGATCCCGGGTGGGGTCAACTCGCCGGTCCGAGCCTTCCAGGCGGTGGGTGGCGTGCCCCGCTTCATGGCGGCCGGCAGCGGCGCCTGGCTGACCGACGTGGACGGCGTGCGCTACGTCGACCTGGTGTGCTCCTGGGGGCCGATGATCCTCGGACACGCCCACCCGGCGGTGGTGGACGCGGTCCGGGAGACCGTCGGCAACGGGTTGTCCTTCGGCGCCCCCACCGAACGGGAGATCTGGCTGGCCGAAGAGATCATCTCTCGCGTCAAACCCGTGGAGCAGGTGCGGCTGGTCAACTCCGGCACCGAGGCCGTCATGAGCGCGATCCGGCTGGCGCGGGGCGCGACCGGCCGCCCTGGCGTGGTCAAGTTCGCCGGTTGCTACCACGGTCACGTGGATGCGCTGCTGGCCCAGGCCGGCTCCGGGGTGGCGACCTTCGGGCTGCCCACGAGCCCCGGGGTCACCGGGGCGCAGGCCGGCGACACCATCGTGGCGCCCTACAACGACCTGGACGCGGCGGCGGCGGTGTTCGCCGAGCGTGGTCGGGAGATCGCCTGCGTGATCACCGAGGCGGCGGCGGGCAACATGGGGGCGGTGGCCCCGGCCGAGGGGTTCAACGCCGGACTGCGCGCCCTGTGCCACGCGCATGGCGCGCTGCTGGTGATGGACGAGGTGATGACCGGGTTCCGGGTCTCGGCCGCCGGCTGGTACGGGCTGGAAGGGGTGGCCGGCGACCTCTACACCTTCGGCAAGGTGATGTCCGGCGGGCTGCCGGCGGCCGCTTTCGGCGGATCTCGCGAGCTGATGTCGCTGCTTGCCCCGGCCGGACCGGTGTACCAGGCCGGCACGCTGTCCGGGAACCCGCTGGCCGTCGCGGCCGGGCTGGCCACGTTGCGGGCCGCCGACGCCGCCGTCTACCGGAGGCTGGACGCGAACGCCGACCAGTTGGCCGGGCTGCTCACCGCCGCGTTGTCCGAAGCCGGGGTTGCGCACCGGGTGTCGAGGGCCGCCAACTTGCTGTCGGTGTTCTTCACCGACGAGCCGGTGACCGACTTCGAGGCCGCCAAGGCCAGCCATACCTGGCGGTTCCCGGCGTTCTTTCACGCGCTGCTGGCGCGCGGGGTGTATCCGCCGCCGTCCGCGTTCGAGGCCTGGTTCGTCTCGGCGGCGCTGGACGATGAGGCCTTCGAGACGATCGAGGCCGCCCTGCCGTTCGCCGCCCGGGCCGCCGCCTGTGCGATCGACCCGGCAGCCGAGGAGCCCACGTGAGGACCACCGTACACCTGCTGCGCCACGGTGAGGTGTACAACCCCGAGGGCATCCTTTATGGCCGGCTGCCCGGTTACCGGCTGTCCGAACGGGGGGAGCAGCAGGCCGCCACCGTGGCCGCCGCGCTGACCGACGAGGACATCACCGTCGTGCTGGCCTCCCCACTGGAGCGCGCCCAGCAGACCGCCGCCCCCATCGCGGCCGAACACGGGCTGGAGATTCACACCGAGGCTCGCCTGATCGAGGCCGGCAACCGGTTCGAGGGCAAGCCGTTCGGGGTCGGCTTGAACACGGTTGGCGCGCTGCGCCAGCCCGCGACGTGGTGGCTGCTGCGCAACCCCTTCAAGCCGTCATGGGGTGAGCCCTACGCCGAGATTGCCGCCCGGATGCGCGCGTCTGTGGCCAGGGCACGGGAGCTGGCCGTCGGGCACGTGGGCGTCTGTGTGTCCCACCAGCTGCCCATCTGGACCGCTCGGCGCAGCTTGGAGGCCAAACACATGTGGCACGACCCGCGCCGGCGGCAGTGCGGACTGGCCTCGCTGACCACGTGCGTGTTCGACGACGACCGGCTGGTCGAGGTTCGCTACTCCGAGCCCGCCGGGCCCAGCAACCCAACCGTGACCGGGGCATGAGGCGCCTGGTCTGGATGCTGGCCTGCGTACTGGCCCTCACCGGCTGCGCGACCGGTAAGGATGCGGTGGCGGTGGGCGGGCAGTTTCAGTTCATCGCGCCGGGCGGGAAGGACACGCTCTTCTACGACCCGCCCGAGAGTCGGGGGATCCTGACCTCGTTCTCCGGCGAGAGCCTGACCGAACCGGGCCGCCAGATCGGGATTCAGGACTTTCCGAACAAGATCGTCGTGATCAACGTGTGGGGCTCGTGGTGCGGGCCGTGCCGGGTCGAGATGCCCGAGCTGCAGGCGCTCCAGAACGAGTTCCGTGGCAGCGGAGTGGTCATGCTCGGCCTCAACATCAGAGACCTTCGGCCGGCCGCGATCGACGTTTCCCGCGCGGCCGGCGTCTCCTACGACTCCATCTTCGACCCCCCTGGCCGAGCACTCTTCGGGTTGGGCGGCTACCCGCGCAATGTGGTGCCGTCCACGATCGTGCTCGATCGTCGCCACCGAGTGGCGGCCATCTTCCTGAAACGCATCGGGGCGGCCCAGCTCGGGGCGGAGTTGCGCAACCTCGTCACCGAGCCCGTCGGCTGAATGGACTGGGTACCTGCGCTGCGGCGTCGGGGTCGGCACGATCGCGCGGTGATGTCGGCTCGGGGCTGTCACTGAGAACGTGTCAGGAAAGTTGATCTGCTCGGCGTGTCCTCCCGCGATTTCGGGGCGGTAGTGATCATGCTGGACGGATGGGTGACCTGGGTCGAACGACGGCTGTGGATCCTGCTCGACATCGTGCGCAAACCCGAGGGCCAACGCGGACTCTCGGTGCTGCCACGACGCTGGGTCGTCGAGGGGACCCTGTCCTGGATCACCGCGCACCGCCGCCTCGCCCGCGACTACGAGCGCACCCCGAGCACTCCGAAGCCTGGGTCAAGTGGGCCATGATCGGAATCATGATGCGTCGCCTCGAACCCGGTCCAGGCCGCCGTCCATGGCAGAAACAGCCGCAGCCTGACTTTCCCGACACGTTCTGAAAGGCGACGTGGCGAAAACAGCACAGCAACGTGTTGGACATGACAGTCATGTCACACTTGACTGCGGGGACGCACGACAAGGCTCGCGACTAGCGGTTGGCAGCGTCGGTGCGTTCGGCTGCCGGTGAACGCCCTGGACGTCATCAGACTCCCCGGGGAGTCTCGAGCGCGCCGAGGTTGGCCTGGCCGTGGGTGAGGTCAGCCCAGTCGCCGGACACCGAGAGCACCGCGATTGACGAGGTCAGCATCGTGCGCCAACTGAGGGTCAGCTCGGCGATCAGATCCTCCAGCCCGGGGTTGTGGCCGATGAACAGCACCGTCCGCGCTGTCTCCGGCAGCTCGCGCGCCACCTCCATCAGATCCCGCGCGGACGCCTCATAGACGCGGTCGTCGACGCGGAGCTCCGGGGTGGTGGCGAGCTCCGGGTGGACCCGCTCCCAGGTCTGGCGGGTGCGTTCCGCCGACGAGCACACCACCAGCTCGATGTCCGGAACGTGCTCGGCGAGCCAGCGCCCGGCCAGCGGTGCCTCCCGTCGGCCGCGGCTGCCCAGTGGGCGCTTGTGGTCGGGGACGTCGGCCGGCCATGAAGACTTGGCGTGGCGCAGGAGGACCAGGCGGCGCGGCATACGTTCATCTTTGCGCACAGCTCCCGGAAGCTGAGTCACCCATCAAGTCTGTAACTAACTTGGCCCGGCCGGCGAACCTCGGCGGTTCACCTCCCTCTGGCTTCGCGCGGCGGCGGGTTCAGCCGTCTGTCATGCGCATCCGTTGGGACCAGAACGCTCCCGAAGCCGATGCGCAGCGACCAGCTCCGCCAACTCGACGATGACCCTGCGGTGGCGACCGCGGCTGCGACGTTGGACAGTAGTGGAATCGTGGTCCAGAGCGCCAGCGCATCGCGCAGGCGGGCGGACTCCTCGGCCAGATCGGCCGGCCGCTCCACGAGAAGGTCGTCGAATCGCAGCAGATCCAGCTGACCGCCAGACCGGCAGGCGTTGTACGAGCCGGGATGCCAGCTGAGCGACGAGGAAAGGCCCTGTCCAGGTGGGCGAGTTAGCGTGTTGACGATTGTCATTCGATATGAATGGCCTGGCTGCGAAGGACTCACCGATGCGTTCCCGGAACCTCGTTAACAAGCCCTGTGAAATTGTGGACGAAGCGCTCCGGGCCCAGCGGGCGCGGGCCGGACAGGTGGCGCTGGTCACATATGGGTTCAGGCAGCAGTTCCTTGTTCTGCTCCATCACCCGAGCAACTCGGCGCGACCTCGGCAGCGTTGTTGATCACAGCCGCGGCGGCCTCATCACCTTGGCGCTGACCAGAGCGGCGTCATGGTGCTGGGCGTGGCGGCAGCGGGGTCTCGTGGTCGGTGAATAACGAGCGGGTGTCCAGGTGCCGGACGGTGGCGATGATGACGGTGTGGTGAGTGTCGTCGATCCAGTAGAGCACCCGGTAGCTCCCGTGCCGGATGCCCAGAGGTCGCACAACGGTGACTGTAGCGCGATGCCGGCCTGGCGGGGACTGCGTGATATGAGTCCGGCGATCAGCGCGAGGGCGGAGCTTGCGACGGGTTCCGGTAGCTGTTCACAGACCGCGCGGATCGTTGGCGGTGCCCAGAGCAAGGTATAGGCGCTGGTCACGGCGCTAGGACCAGCGTGCGTGAAATCGGGCGATCACGTCATCGGTATGCGAACGGTCATCGGTTGACGCCTGAGCTTCGCGTAGGTCGGTGACCGTGAGTGGGTCTTGGACGACGGCCAGCGTCTCCCGGAGTCCGGCCAGCGTCTTCTGCAAGGCTGCCCACTCGGTCGTCGAGACCAACACTGCGGCCGGTTCGCCACGGTTGGCGATGATGATCGCGTCGGACCGTGCGGCGAGGTCGTCTCCTTCCACGCTGCCGAGCGTACCCCTGAACGCATCGAGGGCGCCGCTGCCGTGACCGCGGCCTGATCAGCAATCGCGGCGACCAGGCAGCGGAAGTCGCGGCTGAACCACCGCGATCGTCGATCTCGGGTAGTGGCCGGGCCGGTCCGGCCGAGCCGGTCATCCGGGGCTGAGCGCGAGCGCCTACCCTCGGGCGCACTGTGCTGCTCGCCGAGACCGCCGTGGCCGTCGCCGCCGCGGCTACTGACGTCGCCACTACCGTGGCCATCTCCGGGCCGCTGCTGCTCGCGGCCGCGGTCGCGGTGGCGGCCGGAGCGGTCAGCTTCGCCTCCCCGTGCGTGGTGCCGCTGGTGCCGGGATACCTGGCCTACCTGGCCGGGCTGGTCGGGGCCGACGCGCCCGCTGTCAGACCCGGGGAGCGGCCCGACAAGCAGGGGCGGTGGCGGGCGGGCGGCGCGGCGGCGCTGTTCGTGCTCGGGTTCACCGTGGTGTTCGGCACCATCCTGGTCGGTGTCGTCCGCGTGGCCGACGCGCTGACCAGCAACGAGTTGCTGCTCCAGCGCATCGGCGGGGTGGTCACCATCGTGATGGGGCTGGCGTTCGTCGGGTTGGTGCCGGCGCTGTCCCGGGAGCTTCGGCCGCACTGGCTGCCGCGCGCGGGGCTGTGGGGCGCGCCTTTACTGGGTGCGGTGTTCGGGCTGGGCTGGGTGCCGTGCATCGGACCGACGCTGGCCGGGGTGGTCGCGGTGGCCGCCGGCACCGGCGGCAGCTCGCTGCGCGGAGTGATCCTCACTCTCGCCTACTGCGCCGGCCTGGGGTTGCCGTTCGTGCTACTGGCCATGGGCGCCTCGGGCGCGGTCCGCACGCTGGGCTGGCTGCGCCGACACGTGCGGGCGATCCAGATCACCGGTGGGGTGCTGCTGGTTGCGGTCGGCGTGCTGCTGGTCACCGGCCTGTGGGGGACGATGGTGGCGACTCTGCAGACGTCGCTCGTGGGCTACACCCCGCCGATCTGATGTCGCTGTCGATCCAGTCTCGCACCGATCCGGAGCCGGCCGACCCGAAGCCGCGGCGGCGGCGGCTCGTGCTGCCGCTGCTGCGCAACACATGGCGCGGCCTGACCAGCATGCGCACCGCGTTGGCCCTGCTCTTCCTGCTCGCGTTGGCCGCGCTGCCCGGGGCGCTACTGCCACAGCGCTCACTGAACGCGGCCAAGGTCGAGCAGTACCGCCAGCGGCACCCCGGCCTGGGCCCGGTGCTGGACCGGCTGGGTTTCTTCGAGGTGTTCGCCAGTCCCTGGTTCGCGGCCGTCTACCTGCTGCTGTTCGTCTCGCTGATCGGCTGTGTGCTGCCGCGCACGCTGGAGTACGCCCGCGCCTGCCGGGCCGCGCCGGTGGTGACCCCGCGAAACCTGTCCCGGATGCCGCACCACGCGGCCGGCACCCTCGACGCCGCGCCGGACGAGGTGCTCGCCCGGGTGCGCGGGCGGCTGCGCGGCTGGCGGGTCGCGGTGGTTGGGGAAGAGCACGACGAACGCTCTTACTGGGCTGTCTCCGCAGAGCGCGGCTACCTGCGCGAGGTCGGCAACCTGGTGTTCCACCTCGCCCTGGTCGGGCTGCTGGTGGCGATCGCGGCGGGCACGCTGTTCGGCTACGAGGGCCAGGTCATCGTGCTCACCGGGGGCAACCAGTTCTGCAACACCGGCATCCTCGGGTACGACTCGTTCAAGGCCGGCGCCCGGGTGGACGGCACCGCGCTGGCCCCGTTCTGCCTCAAGGTGGACACCTTCGACGCCGAGTACCTGCCCAACGGCGCACCCGACTCGTTCCGGGCCGACATCGGCTACCAGATCGGCGACGAGTTGGCGAGCGGTCCAGACGGCCCGTGGCACCCGTACCCGCTGGAGGTCAACTCACCATTGCGGATCGTCGGCGACCGGGTCTACCTGCTCGGACACGGCTACGCCCCGGTGTTCACGGTCACCTTCCCGGGCGGCGAGACCCGCACGGTGACCACCCAGTGGCGCCCGGCCGACCCGAGCACGCTGCTCTCCGAGGGCGCCACCAAGATAGACCGACCCGGGTTGACCGACGAAGCTCAGCGGCGGCGCAGCCAGCTCGCCATCACCGGGCTTTTCGCGCCCACCTCCTCCGGCGGGAAGGTGGTCACGTCGGTGTTCCCGGCGCCGCTGCGCCCGGAGGTCGCGGTCGACGTGCTGCGCGGTGACCTGGGGCTGGATGACGGCCGTGGCCAGTCCATCTTCGAGGTTGACCAGCGGCAGGTCGCGTCCGGTGCCCTGACCAGGGTGGCTCGCGCGAACCTTCCACTTGGCGCTGCGCTGCGCCTGGACGACGGCACTGAAGTGCGCTTCGCCGACCTCACCCAGTGGGTGTCGTTGCAGGTCTCGCACGATCCTGCCGAGCTGTGGGTGTTGGTCTTCGCGGTGCTGGTGCTCGCCGGCCTGGGCACCTCGCTGACGATCCGGCGGCGACGGTTCTGGGTGCGGCTACGCCCGGCCGCGGCCACCGCCGACGGGGGTCGTACCGTGGTGGAGATCGGCGGCCTGGCCCGCACCGACCAGGCCGGTTACGGCGAGGAGTTCACCCGGCTCAGATCCGAGCTGCTCGGGTCCGAGCTGCTGCCGGTACCCGAAGGAGACACCGTCTGATGATCGGCCCAGCGATCGGCCCAGCGATCGGGTCTGCCATCGTGAATGAGGGCTTCGCCACGTTCAGCGACTACGCGTTCCGCACCGCGCTGGTCCTCTACCTGGTGGCCTTGGTGGCCCACCTCGGCGAATACGCCCGCGAACGGGTGGCTGCGTCGGCGGTCCCGGTGACCGTGGGGGCACCGACGCCGGCACCGGAGTCCGTGTCGCCGGAGCACACCCGTTCGACGCGGTCGCGGGCCGAGCGGTTCGGTCGTACCGGGGTGGCGCTGACCATCCTCGGCGCCGGGTTGCACGTGGCGTCCCTGGTGTTGCGCGGGGCGGCGGTGTACCGCTGGCCCTGGGGCAACATGTACGAGTTCAGCTCGGCGATCTGCCTGGTCGCGGTGCTGGGTTGGCTGGTCGTGCTCTTCCGTTCACAGCGGGGCGG
>JALYVZ010000088.1:12667-13646 GCA_030852965.1 Actinomycetota bacterium
GGGGCGGCCGGGGCCGCCCGTCGGAGTTGCGTCGGCTGGGTGCGTTCGTGCTGCTGCCGGTGGTGGTGCTGCTGTTCCTGGCCGGCACCGTGCTCTACGCCGACGCCGCTCCGGTGATGCCCGCGCTGCGTTCGTACTGGCTGGCCATCCACGTCACCGCCGCCAGCATCTCCTCCGGCATGTTCCTGGTCGCCGGGGTGGCCAGCGCGCTGTTCCTGGTGCCACGATCCCCCGACCCTGACGGTACGGCTGGTGTCCGAACGGGGGTGGTGGCGCTGCTGCCGGCCCGGGACGTTCTGGACCGGGTGGCCTACCGGATGACCGTCATCGCCTTCCCGATCTGGACGTTCGCGGTGATGACCGGTGCGATCTGGGCCGAGGCGGCCTGGGGCAGGTTCTGGGGCTGGGATCCCAAGGAGACCGTCGCCTTCGTCGCCTGGGTGGTCTACGCCGGTTATCTGCACGCCCGGGCCACCGCCGGTTGGCGTGGCGGCGGGGCGGCCTGGGTGAACGTGGTCGGGTTCGCGGTGATGCTGTTCAACCTGTTCTTCGTCAACCTGGTGACCGCTGGCTTCCACTCCTACGCTGGGATCGACTGATTCCGCCCCGCCGGCGGAATCGCTGCACGTCGGCTCCGGGCATCATCTTGAGCGGTTTTGATCATTACCTCAATGCCCAGGATTCGCAGGCAGTGCTGAACGAACGGCACCTCGTGAGGCTCGCTGCGCGCTCTGGCCGAAGCCTCCCCCGCAAAAGCATACCGGTGGATGCGTTCACCGTGGGCTTCTTGTGGATGCTGACGGGATCCAACTCCGTGCTCGCCACAGGAACCTGGGACTTTCGGGATACCTAGAGGGTTATTCAGCTGGCAGTGTAGAAATGTAGGCCGATTACGGCTGAGATTGTAGTCGTGAATGTTTCGATGGGGCGGCGATAGTCGGTGTGCATAATCCTCCAGGTCTTGAAGTTGGCGATCGTC
>JALYVZ010000317.1 GCA_030852965.1 Actinomycetota bacterium
TGGGTGGTCGGTGCTGGCCTATCAGTCACCGGACCACCTCGGGCTGATCTCGCTGTCTGGAACTGTCGTCGCTCCCAGGCCTTTCAAGGCTTGGCGGGAGAAACCGAATGCCGGCGGTGAACGACGTCGGTAAGCCGTGTGCGGGAGAACCGCATGCACGGATTGACGGGCGGGAGCTGGAAACGAACCACGATCGACCATGGCCACGGAGAAGAACGACCTCACAGGAAACCGTGCGGTCTGTAAGCGGCTCCATGACCTAACGACGATCAACGTCACCGCGCCAGTTCCCGACCCTCCAGGTGCGAGACGTTGGGGGCGCCTTGAGGGTCCTGATCGTCGCACCGGGCTCGATGGGTGATGTGGCCCCCTTACCGTTGAGGCGGCTGACTGCGGACAAGCTGGCGTCGCATCAGACCTCATCGAGCACGGCTTCGCCGCCGCGCTGGTCAACGGCTACCCCAGCGCCGACGACTGGGACGCTGCGGTGGACCTGTACGGCCGTGACTACATGACCGCCGGGGCGGCTGAGATCCAGAAACGGCTCGCCGCTGACCTGGTTGTGCTACAGCAGCAGCTCGGCACGCCGCGCATGTGGGCGGTCGCCGCGAAACTCGCTACCCTCTACGCGAAGACGTTCCCCGGGTCGGACGGGGTGAAAGCCGTCACCTGGTACCGCCACGCCGCCACCTTCGCCGACCGTTCCGGGGATCCCGACACCCGGGTGTGGGTGCGTGGCTGGGCCGCGATCGCACTCGGCTACGAGTGGGCCGCGCTCGGGATCGCTGACGTGCTGGCGCGGGAGGCCATCGAGATCGGCGAAGGCCGCCCGTCGCTGGGCGGCTCAACGCCGATGGGCCGCGCGCACGTGTTCGCGAACCGGAGCGACACCACAACGGCGATGGCGCTTCTCGATGAGGGCCGCCGGGTGTTCGACGCCGCCGGGTCCGATGACGCCGAATCGGACTACGCGGTGCCGTGGTGGCGGCAGAACGTGTTCATTTCGCTGCTGGCCGCCAGGCTCGGTGACGAGGCGCTGGCGCTGCGGGCGCAGGACGAGGCGTTCCGCACACTGCCCGAATCGCTACCGAGATTCCGCACACACCTGCTGATGCATCGGGGTTTAATGCTGGCCCGAGCTGGGGACCAGCCCGGGGGCGCCGCGTACGCCAGGGCGGCCCTGGACGCGCTGCCCCCGGAGAAACACTCCTTGACACTGCGGATGCTCATGGACGAGGTCGACGGCGGCACCACTGGCCCCTAGCGTGGCCACTGTCGCGCTTCGCCCAGTCGGAGATCGTTTGCAGTGTGTCCCAGACCCCGCTACTGGTGTGGCTGACCTCAGTGACCGACCGCCGAGACCACGCCGTTGCCGACGCCCAGATGGAAGCAGGCTGCGCCGCTGGTCAGGGTGAGTTCCACGCGGTGTGCGATCAGCTTGTCCGCGTCGGCTCACTGCACGACCGGCCCGGCCCACGCTGCACCCGCTGCCGTGCGGTGAGCGAGTCCGGGAACGGCGACGGAGGGCTTGGAGATGCTCGCACGGTGAAGTGTTGGCGTCCTCCTCTCCCGCACGCACAGGCTCGCGTAGTGAGGAGCAAAACGCTCCCGCCGGTGCTTGTACACAGCGTTTCCGCTGGTAGGAGTGCCCCCGGTGGGTTTCGAACCCACACTGTGGCGATTTTAAGTCGCCTGCCTCTGCCAGTTGGGCTACGGGGGCTCTACGTCTTCTCATACTGCCGGCGTCGGTATGAGATCCTGCCCGGTGGCCGGCCAACTCACCACTGCGGACACCGTCGAATGCGTACCTGTCAGATCAGCTGGGCGCGCCGTGCCACCGCGAGCGCCTCGATCCGGCTGCGTACGCCGAGCTTGGTCAGCAGCGCCTTCGTGTAGCTGCGCACGGTGCTCTCGGCCAGGTAGAGCTCGCTGGCGATCTCGATGGTGGAGCGGCCGGCGGCCAGCGCACAGAGCACGTCGTACTCCCTCGGCGACAACGGACCGACCACCGGGCCCTCGACGGCGCCCGCTCGGCGTTGTGGACGGCCGGCCCGCAGACGGGGATCGAGGTAGCCGTCGCGCGAGTCCAGCACCGCCCGGAGCGCGGGAACAAGGTCGCGGCCATCCTTGAACACCGCACCATCCGCGCCGGCTCGCAGCGCGGCGTGCACCGGCTCGTTCTCCTCCGACGAGGTGTGGATGAGCACCTTGGTGTCCGGCGCGACCGCCTTCACCGCGCCGGAGGTCTCAGGGGAGAAGCGACCGCCCATGCGCAGGTCGAGAACCACGGCATCGGGCTGTAACTCGCCCGCCAGTCGAACGGCGGTGCTTTGTTCATTGGCCTCGCCGACCACCCGCAGGTCGGGTTGCCCGGCGAGCAGGCTGCGAACGCCGTCGCAGACCACCGGATGGTCGTCGACCACGAGGATCCGCCGGGGTTCCGGCGTGGGGCTCGTCAGGGCGTCGCTCATCAGGGCACGGGCAGCTCGATACGCAGCTGGGTGCCTCCCTCGTCCGCCTGGCGCAGTAGCACCGAGCCTCCCAGCCGCTCGACCTGTTCGGCCATCGAGGTGAAGCCCCAATGGCCGTCCACCGGCACCGCGCGGGGCTCGAACCCGGCCGGCAGCCCCAGTCCGTCATCCTGCACGACCAGGCAGAGCCGGTCCCGCCGATAGTCAAGGGTGACCACAGCCAGGGTTGCGTTGGCGTGCCGCTCGACGTTGACCAGTGCCTGGCGCAGGCAGTTCAGCGCTACCCGCTCCACGACGGCCGGCAGGTGACATGGCTGGCCCCGCACGACCAGATGCGCCGCCACACCGGTGCGCTCGGTGAACGCCTCGACATCACGCTGGGTAGCTGCCGGGACGGCTTCGACGGGTTCGACTGGCCCGCACTCGCAGATGACTCCACGTAGCTGGCCCTGGGTGGTCCGAAGCTCTTTCTCGAGCGTCTGGAGTGTGGCGAGCAGCTGTGCGCCGTCCGGTTCGGCGGCGTTGTCGGCGAGCGTCCGACGTACCCGACTAGCCATCGCGAACAGCAGCGGGGCGACCTCGTCGTGCAGTGCCAGTGCGATCCGCTGCCGCTCGGCGCCGACCCTGAGGCTGACGTGGGCGGCATGTTCATGTTCGCTCCCTGCTGACCCGGGTGCCGGCTCGGCGATCCGCAGTGTGGCAGCCCAGTCACCACGGGCAGCCCAGTCACGCAGTGCGGTCATGCTCTGTTAAACGACTGGCTCAACCGGCGGATCGGTCCTGCCACTCGAAGGTATGACGGACCGGTCTTGCTAGCCCTTTGATGACAGATGGTAACTGCGCCGCACGAGAATGAACCCTTCGTTGGGTAAGTGGCTAGACTCATCTCGGTATCCTGGGTGCTCGGTACCCGTGACCGGGTGGTCGGTACCCTGGGTGCGGTTGTCTCTCACGGTCCTCTCAAACAGCCGCTGGCTCGGGAACCGAAGACCTGCTACAGGCGTTAGACGGAGTGGACGGGCGACGACGCCCTCCTTCGAGGGTGTCTGAGGAGGAAAAGGTGCGCACGAGTAGCAACCCGGCTTTCCGGAACCTGCCCACCGGGCAGGGTGGCTACGCCGGTTTCGATCGGATGGGTGGCGCCGCCGGTGGCGCGGCGGCCTATCGGCAGACGTCAGCGCCGGCCGGGCTCGGCGACGCGCCGACCGGGCTCGGCCACGCGCCGACCGGCGAGCGGGCGCTGACCATCGACGACGTGGTCACCAAGACCGCGATCACAGCGGGCGCCGCGCTGGTGGCGGGGGTGCTGACCGCGCTCGCCGGGCCAGCCTTTGCGTGGCTGGTCCTGCCGGCGTTCCTGGTCGGCCTGGTCATCTCGCTGGTCGTGATCTTCAAACAGTCCAGCAACCCGGCCCTGATCCTGACCTACTCGGTCGCCGAGGGCATCGCGCTCGGCGGCATCACCGGGATGATCGAGTCAGCCAGCCCGAAGTACGCCGGCATCGGCGCCCAGGCCGTGATCGGCACCGTCGGTGTGTTCATCGGCATGCTGGTGGTCTACAAGACTGGCGCGGTCAAGGTCACCCCCAAGTTCACCAAGTGGTTGATGGGCGCCATGGTCGGCGTCGTGGTGCTGATGCTGGCCAACTTCGTCGGGGGGCTGTTCGGGGCCGATCTGGGCTTGCGCAATGGTGGGCCCATGGCGATCATCTTCAGCCTGGTGGTGATCGGGGTCGCCTCGTTCAGCCTGCTGCTCGATTTCGATCAGGCCGACCGGGCGATCCGGGCCGGGGTGCCGGCGACGTACGCCTGGTACATCGCATTCGGCCTGATGGTCACGCTGGTCTGGCTCTACCTCGAGATCCTGCGCCTGCTCAGCTACCTACGCGGCGATTAGGCTCCCGGCACCGCACGTCGAGGTACTGCAGGCGCCTTCTCTTGCCGGGAGGGCGCCTGTCTTACGCGGGTTGGCTGCGGGAGCGAATCTCTCGAATGGACGAGTCCGCTCGGGCGGCGGTATCGGAGCCGGGGCGAACCCATCAGCCCATCGTTGTGCTCCTTGCCACGTGTCGTCCCCGAACCCGCGTCCGCGTTCGACCCTGCGACCCGCCTGCCCAACGACCAAACGACGATCTTGCGCTGCCGCCGCCCGAGATGGCTCCACAACCGCCGCCACCATCCTCGACGGCATCCACCGGTACTGCTCACGACCTGCCGCCGTTCTGACCAGGCAAGTCGGCGGGCGATCCGGCACGGTCCGACGGCGAC
>JALYVZ010000318.1 GCA_030852965.1 Actinomycetota bacterium
GGGGGACCGCAACCGGCCGTAGCGACCCCGGGGGGCGGCACGTCGGGGCTTGTGCGCCGCACCGCGACCGGCGATCAGCGCACGTACCGGGCCGAGCGTGTCGTTGCTCAGCAGCCCGGCCCAGACCAGATCCCACAGCGCGGCGACCAGCGCCGCGTCGGTCGGGGCAGGTTCGCCGTCGGCGATCAGCGCGGCGCCGGCCGCCTCGGCCAACTGTCGGAAGAACAACGCGCCGCCCCCGCCCGGTGTGCCACCCCCGCCGAGCGCGGCGAGCACGCACATGTGCAGCGGGGTGTTGGGTGGCTCTGGGTCGGCGTCCGGCAGCAGCAGGTCAGCGACGTCGGCGGGGGCCAGCGCGAGCCAGCCGTCGCCACCGGAGAGGGTCCCGCACCCGGTCCAGGTCACCTCACCGGCGGCGGTGAGCTCGTCGAGCAGGGCGGGGGAGTAGCCGGGCAACCGGGCGGGCAGCACCAGCGACTCCAGCGCGCTGGCCGGGATCGGCGCCCCGGCTAGCTGCTCGACCACCGACAACACGTCCTCGGGGCCCGGCGCCCGGCGGATCCGAGCCCCGATCCCGTGCCATGCCGGCAGGAACCGGCCCAGCGCCGCTGGCTCGACCGGCTCCACCTCGGCCCGCAGCCGGGCCAGCGAACCCCGCCGCAACCGGCGCAGCACCTCGCCGTCGCAGTACTCGATGCTGTCGCCGTGCTGCGCCCGCACCGGGCGCAGTTCGCCGCGAACCAGACGGCCGGTGCCGACCATCCGGTCCAGCACACCGCGCACCACCGCGACCCCGAGCCCGAACCGGCCGGCCGGCTCCACTGCGGAGAACGGGCCGTGGGTGCGGGCGTAGCGGCCGAGCAGCTCGCCGAGCGGGTCTTGGGTCGGTTCGGTGAACACCTCGGGCACCCCGACCGGCAGCGGCGCCCCCAGTGCGTCGCGGACCCGCCCGGCGTCCTCAATGGCCAGCCAGCGTTGCTCGCCGGCCACCCGAACCTGGATCACCCGTCGGGTGGCCTCCAGCTCGGTCAGCCACTCCGGCCGCACGCCGCGGTCAGCCGCCTCGGTGGTGCTCAGGTCGCCGAGGAAACGCAGCAGGTCGGCGGCACCTTCAGCGTCCCGGGCGTGCCGGTCGGGGGCCAGCCGATGCAGTGCGGCCTCCACCTCGGCCAGCACCTCGGGGTCGAGCAGCTCCCGCATCGCCTCCGAGCCGAGCAGCTCGGCCAGCAGGGTCGAGTCCAGCGACAACGCCGCCGCCCGGCGCTCGGCCAGCGGCGCGTCCAGCTCGTAGAGGAACATCCCGACGTAGCCGAAGAGCAGGCTGCGGGCGAACGGCGATGGGGACGGGGTGGTGACCTCGACGACCTTGACTTTCCGGGCCGCCACTTCGGCCATCAGCTCACGCAGCCCGGGCAGGTCGTACACGTCCTGCACGCACTCCCGCATGGCCTCCAGCGACACCGGGAACTGCTCGTAGCGACTCGCCACCGCCAACAGCTGCGCGGAGCGCTGGCGCTGTTGCCACAGCGGGGTGCGCCGGCGGGGGTCGCGGCGGGGCAGCAGCAGCGAGCGGGCCGCGCACTCCCGGAACCGGGCCGCGAACACCGCCGACCCGCCCAGCTCGCCGACCACGATCCGCTCCACCTCGTCGGGCTCCAGCAGCACGTCCTCGGTGGTCGGTAGCACATCGGCGCCCGAGTCGTCGATTGCGTCGGGCAGCCGCAGCACGATCCCGTCATCAGCACCGGCCGCGCTGACTTCCACGCCGCGCCGCTCCCGGAACCGGGCGGCGATGGCCAGCGCCCACGGCCCGTTGACCTGGGATCCGAATGGGGAGTGCACCACCAACCGCCAGTCGCCCAGCTCATCGCGGAACCGCTCTACCAGGATCGTCCGGTCGCTGGGTACGTGCCGGGTGGCCTCCCGCTGTTCGTTCAGGTAGGCGAGCAGGTTGTCGGTTGCCCATTCGTCCAGACCGGCGGCGGTCGCCCGCGCCCGGGCCGCGTCAGCGTCCAGCCCGGACATCTCCCGGACGAACGCCCCCACCGCCCGGCCCAGCTCCAGCGGCCGGCCGATCGACTCGCCCTTCCAGAACGGCATCCGCGCCGGGACACCGGGCGCTGGGGTGACGATGACCCGGTCGTGGGTGATGTCCTGCACCCGCCAGGACGAGGTGCCCAGCAGGAACGTGTCGCCCACCCGGGACTCGTAGACCATCTCCTCGTCCAGCTCACCGACCCGGGATCCCGCGCCGTCCGCGCCGCCCGGGGTCATCACAGTGAACAGGCCCCGATCCGGGATGGTGCCGCCGGAGGTGACCGCCAACCGCTGCGCGCCGGGGCGCCCACGCAGCTCGCCGGTGACCCGGTCCCAGGTGATGCGGGCCCGCAGCTCCCCGAAGTCCTCACTGGGGTAGCGGCCGGCCAACATGTCCAGGGTGGCGTGCAGCGCGGAGTCGGGCAGCGCGGCGAACGGCGCGGCCCGGCGCACCACGGCCGCCAGCGCCGACACCGTCCAGGGCTCCAGCGCGACCATCGCGACGATCTGCTGGGCCAGCACGTCCAGCGGGTTGCGCGGGTAGCGCAGCGACTCGATCGCCCCCGTAGCCATCCGCTCGGCGACCACCGCACAGGACACCAGGTCGCCCCGGTACTTCGGGAACACCACGCCTCGGGACACCGCCCCCACCTGGTGGCCGGCCCGGCCGACCCGTTGCAGTCCAGACGCCACGCTGGGCGGCGCCTCGACCTGGACCACCAGGTCGACCGCGCCCATGTCGATACCGAGCTCCAGGCTGGAGGTGGCCACCACGCAGGGCAGCCGGCCGGCCTTGAGGTCTTCCTCGACGCTGGTGCGCTGCTCGTGGGACATCGACCCGTGGTGCGCGCGGGCCACCACTGGTGGTGCCCCGCCGCCGATCCCGGACTGCCCGACCGCCTCGGCCGGATATGTGTTGATGCGCGCTCTCGCTTCGCTCCGCGCTGAGCCGTCCAGCTCCACGGCCTCGTCGACGTCCTCGGTGCTGATGCCTCGACTCTGCGAGCAGGTCTCGGAAGCGAGCTCGTTGAGCTTGGCGGTCAGCCGTTCGGCCAGCCGTCGAGAGTTGGCGAACACGATCGTGGACCGGTGCTGGCGGACCAGCTCCAGCACCCGGCGCTCCACCGCCGGCCAGATCGACGGCCGCCGGGCCGCGCCGGCCGCCGAACCGACGATGACCGCGTCCGGGTCGCCCGGGTCCGGCGCGACGTCCAGGGCGGCCAGGTCCGGCACCGGGACCTCGACCGTGACCTCGATCGTCTTGCGGGTCGACGGCCGGATCACCTGCACCGGTTGGCTGCCGGCCAGGAACGCGGACACCTCGTCGACCGGTCGGACCGTGGCGGACAGCCCGATCCGCTGCGCCGGGCCGTCTGTGAGCAGCTCATCGAGACGCTCCAGCGACAGCGCCAGGTGCGCGCCGCGCTTGGTGCCGGCCACCGCGTGCACCTCGTCCACGATTACCGTGCGCACCCCGAGCAGGGAGTCTCGAGCAGCGGAGGTGAGCAGCAGGAACAGCGACTCCGGCGTGGTGACCAGCACATCCGGCGGGACCCGGCCGAACCTGCGACGCTCGTCGGCCGAGGTGTCTCCGGTGCGCATGCCGACCGTGATGTCCGGTTCGGGCAGCGCGAGGCGGTGCGCGGCCTGGCGGATACCGGTCAGTGGGGCGCGCAGGTTTCGCTCGACATCGACCGCGAGTGCCTTCAGCGGTGAGACATAGAGCACACGGCACCGGGCCTTCGGGTCTGCGGGGGTGGGCTCGGCGGCCAGCCGATCGAGCGCCCACAGGAACGCCGCGAGCGTCTTCCCCGATCCGGTAGGGGCTACCACCAGTGCATTCTGGCCAGCGCGCACGGCGGCCCAGGCGCCGATCTGAGCGTCGGTGGGCGCGGCGAACGCGTGGGCGAACCAACCGCGGGTGGCTGGGGAGAAACCGTCCAGCGCAGGATTGTCGGGCACGGCATCCATCATGCGCCTGGGCACCGACACTGGCTTCGGTCGTCCGGTGCGTGGTGACGTTTCGGCTCACCGTCGCCAGCGGGTTCTCCGCGCACTGGCCCTTGACCAGGGACACTATCCTGGCCCGATGGCGGCGCGGGTGTGGGACGAGCTGCCCGCGCCACTGCGCGCCCGGCTCGCCGAGATGGCCGCCGCCGCTGTGGCGGGGCTCCCGTCGGCCGAGCTGCCGACCACGCTGCGGCCGTTGGCCCGATTCACCCCGAGCAAACGAGCCCGGGTCGCTGGTGGTCAGCTGGTGGGTGAGCTGGCCGGCTCCGAGGTGTTCCGGTCGACGGTGCTGGCCTGGTGGCTGGAGCACCGGGAGCCGAAGTCCGATCCGTTGTCGGCGGCGGCCGAGTCGCTGCTGGCCGACCAGGCCGACGCCGCCGAGCTGGTCGCCGGGATCACGGAGCGGATCGACACGACGGCGCTGCGGGCCGAACGGGACGCGGCTCGGGCCCGAGTGGACAAACTCACCGCCGAGCTGGACCGGCTGCGCGGTGAGCTGGCCGAGGCCCGCGTCGCGGTGCGCGAGGCGGATGCCGAACGCGACCGGGAGCTTGTCCGGCTGCGCGCCAAGGTGCGTGAGCAGGGCGGCCAGCTGCGGCGAGCCGAGGACGCCGTCGCCGACACTCGCCGGGAGCTGGCGGAGTTGCGCCGGCAGACCGACCAGCGGCTGGCCGCCGCTGAGA
>JALYVZ010000319.1 GCA_030852965.1 Actinomycetota bacterium
GTCACGCGACATCTCCCCCGGCCCGGCCACCCCAAGATCCAACCGCAGCCCACCCGATCACACCGTGACCGACACGCCCAACCAGCCAAACGCCGCATCACGAGCAGCTCCACCGCAGGTCAGGCTCGGGGCTGAATGTTTAGAGCGTCGGGATAAACCGGCATGGAGAAGGAGATGAGAGAGCTCTACATCGAAGGAGTAGCGATCCACGATGGCCCCGAGTCATGCGTCGGTGTCCGTGAGGGCGACGGCGAAGCGTTGACAGGGGTACGTGCAGGCTGGGCTATTGAGCCGCGAAATCAAGGAGTTCGGGGTGCCGACGCCGTTAAACAGGTCGGAAGGCAACATCGCTGGCGGCGCTATGCGCGAGTCGTCAGTGGACCCCGCGCGGTCGGAGAACCTGTGCATGTACGGAATCTTCATGCGCGAGAACCGGGAGATCCCACGATCGCCTGTCCGGTTGATGGCCGGGTGGGCCGCTCAGGGAACGCTGAGGCGGTAAGCCTGAGATGAACGAGCGTGGGAAGTCTGACAGCCCCGTAGTACCTGCGAAGCCGCCGAACAAGACTTCGGTCGCGGAGGTGGTGGAGGAAAGGGGGCTGGCCAAGGGGAACACGGCCAGCAAACCGCGTCCCGGACACAGAGCCGGATCGGATGCGTCACATGCGCTGGATCGTGTGCGTCAAGTAGCACGACAGGACAAGGAAGCGCGGTTCACGGCGTTGCTGCATCACGTTGACCGGGCACGTCTGCGGGCGGCTTATTGGGCGATCAGTCCGAAGGCCGCTCCGGGGGTGGACGGGGTGACGTGGGAGGCCTACGGGCAGAACCTGGGGGTGAACCTTCAGGACCTGCATGCACGGCTGCATACAGGACGTTACCGGGTGAGACCATCACGGCGGGCGTACATCCCGAAGGCGGACGGGCGGCAACGGCCGCTCGGCATTGCCTCGCTGGAGGACAAGATCGTTCAGCGGGCCGTCGTCGAGGTGCTCAACGCCATCTACGAGGTGGACTTCCTGGGTTTCTCCTACGGGTTCCGGCCGGGACGCGGCCCGCATCACGCGTTGGATGCGCTCGCGGTCGGGATTGAGCGGAAGAACGTGAACTGGGTGCTCGACGCGGATATTCGCGAGTTCTTGGATGCATCGACACACTGCTCCTTTTGTTCATTGTTTGGTTCAAAACAGGCTGTTTTGGGGTGTCGGGGGTTCGATACGCAGGCCTTTTCTGCGTCCGGTGCGGACGTGGACGGCTTGGAGTTGGCCTTGCTTGACACGTTGCATGATGGTTTGGCGGGAGATGCCGTATGCGAGGGTGGCCTCGAGCATCGCGAGCCATCCTTGGGGGGCGTCGTCGACGAATAGAGCGCGGATCTGGTCGGTGAGGCGGATGCGCCATGGTGCCGCGGGGGTGATTTGGTGCCCGGCGATGAACCCGTCGCTCAGCCAGCGGTGCAGGGTGGAGGGGGCGAGCCCGAGCTGCGCGGCGGCGTCGGCCACGGTGAGCAGTTCTCCTTCCTCCGGGTCGTCGGTGGGCTGGTGGCAGGGGATGTCCCAGTAGTGCCGTAGGCCTTGGACTTTACCGCCGGTATATGACAGTCCTCGGGGAGTGCGGCGGCCCTGCCGGTTGAGGATTCCAGCGATTTTTGTGTCGGGGTAGTGGATGGCGAGGCGTCGGACCAACTCGACGGTGTCCTCGTCGGTGCGAATTTTGGGTGGCTTGCGTTTGATCGGGACAGTCAGCTCGCTGATCGCGGCGCCTTTCCACCGCAGGATCAACTCTGCTCGTCCGTCGGTGTGGTCACGGTGGATGGTGATGTTCACTTCTTCCAGCAGGGTTCGCAGCAGTTGCTTGCGGTCCTTGTCGCTGGTGGTGGGCGCTGACCACACGGCGTCGAGGTTGTCGCCGAGTGCTAGCACGGCGGCGTGTTCTTCGGGGGTGAGTGCCTTGGGCCTGGCCTTTTCCCGTTTGGTGAGTTCGGTCTCGGCGTCGGCTAGTTCGGTTAGTGCCTTCTCCCATGCGGTTTCCAGTCCGCGGGCGACCAGCCGGTTCTCCGGATCGACAGCTTGGTAGCGGCGTTCGGCTTTGGCCGCGGCATAACGAGCCTGTTCGACTTGGCGGCGCCACTGCTGAAGCGTTTGGTCGTGGCCTTCCTCGAGCTGTTGGGCCGCGGCCAGACACGCCTGCAACGCGGATGGGGCGAGCGCGGCGAGGAACGCCGCGGCGACCGCGGTATCGATCGCGACACCACCCACGCGCAGGTGCCGGGTTCCGCGGCCTTCGACGAGCTGGCCGGTTCCGGTGCAGTAGTAGCCGGGCGCGGATTTTGAGGGGCCGTCGTAGTAGACGGCGAGCTTGCGTCCGCAGACCCCGCAGGTCGCCAGCCCCTGCAGCAGCGCGCAGCCCTCCCGGACCGCGCCGGTGCCTGGCTGGTGGGCCATAGGCCGGATATTGGCGCCGATCCGGGCTTGGTTGGCTTGGTAGGTGTCCCAGTCGATGAACCCTGTGTGATGATCTGTCAGGAGCACCTCCCACTGGTCCTGAGGCAGCACCCGGCGCCGCACTCGCAGTACGCCGTCGTCGCCGACGTACTTCTCCTGCCGCGAGCGGCCGAAGGTATAGGCGCCGGCGTAGGCGGGATGGGTGAGCACGTTGTGGACCGCGTGGTAAGTCGGCTCGACCCAGGTGAGGTCCTCGGTGCCGGTGACGTGCCCGTTGTTCTGTAGCGGGAACTTCAGGCCCTGATCACGCAAGTGCAGCCAGACCCCGCGGACCGACCCACAGATCGCGAACTGTTCGAGGATCACGGTGATCACACCGGTGACGGCCTCGTCGGGATGCCAGAGAATCTCGCCGTCGGCCTCGCCCCAGATGAGCCCGACCGGCAGGCCACGGCGCAGCTGTCCGCGGGCGGCCTTGTTGCGGATCCCGCCGTCGAGGCGGGCCCGCAGAATGTGGAGCTCTGCTTCGCTCATGGTCCCTTTCATACCGAGCAGCAGCCGGTCGTTGAACATCGCCGGATGGTAGATGCCATCGGCGTCAGCGATCAGCGTGTCGGTCATCCCGGCCAGATCCAGCAGCCGGTACCAATCGGCGTTGTTACGGGCCAGCCGCGAACACTCCAAAGACAGCACGAGCCCGATCTGGCCGAGCCCGACCTGAGCGGCCAGCTCAGCGAACCCGGACCGGCCAGCGGTCGAGGCGCCGCTGAGGCCCAGGTCCTCATCGATCACTCTGACCGCGCTGCGCGGCCACCCCAGGGTCTGGGCGCGGGCGACCAGATCGTACTGGCGCGCGGTCGACTCGGTGTTGCGTTCGACCTGGGCGAGCGTGGATTGGCGGACATAGATGGCCGCGATGCGCCGCAGATGCGAGGCGGTCACCTTGAGCTCACTCATCAGCGCTCACCTGCATCTTCTTCGTCGTGGCGTCCGGCGGCAGACATGCTTTGGCGATCAGGCTGGCCAGCAGCGTGATCGCCGCCGCGACCTGCGATGGGGGGAGCTGGGCGACCAGCGTCGGGGGTGGCGCCGGAACGTGATCCGACAGCAGACTGAGCTGCGTAGGCTGCACGGGGGTCCTCCTTGGACTGTGACTGCCGCGCAGCCTTCTCCCGGCCCTGCAGATGGCGCGCCGAAAGGGCGCTAACCAGCCCGGAAGTAGCCAACAAGTCCTCCAGCGACCCCAACGTCGCGACTCCCAGTGCCGGCCCCCCGCTGCCGCCGTCGTCTCCAGCGGCCAGGTCGGTCCAGGCGGCCGGGATCAGGCACTTGCTGCCATCGGGGAGTTCCAACAGCAACTCCAGCCGCCCATGCCGGCGCATCCGGCCCAGCACCCGCAGCGCCCGGCCCCGCAGCGGGTGACGCTCACGCGTGACCGTGGCCGTCGTCATCGGGCGTCCGTCCTGACCAGGGCGACATCGCACTCACGGTGACCGGCGGCGTGGAGTATCGCCTCAACGACCAGCACGATGTTGGCCCGATCTAGCCCGGACACCGCCTCTCGCATATCCAGCGGAATGCCCTCGGCCAGGCTCGCGGCCATCCGCAGGATCTGGCCCTCGCTGGCCGAGCATGGCAAATGCCCAGCTTCCAACGCCGCGAGAGCCTCTGCCCAGTCGACCATCGCCATCGGCGTGCCGTCGACGAAGCTCTGGCCGATCTCGATGAAGCAGCCGACGAAGTCAGCACGAAACAACCAAACCAGGAGGGTTATTCAGAAGCCGAACGGCCGCCTCAGCGCAGTACAGACCACGCGCGTCCGCGCGCAGCGCCTCCGCCAAGTCCTTGATGCCAGTAGTAAGTCGAGTCGTCGTTCACCAGCCTTGACCATCGGTGGCTAGTGAAGTTCCTTGAGCACCGGATCGCGGACCAACGGGTCCTGCGGCTCATCGGTAAATGGTTGAGTGCAGGGGTCATCGAGAACGGGAAATGGTCGCAGACCGTGGAACCGCAAGGGGCATCGGCATCGCCGTTGCTGGCTAACGTGTATCTCCACGTGTGCCACGAATGCGGAGAGGGGTTGTGTGTAGGTAGACCTTCTTGAGGCAGTGTTGTGTAGTAGATGAAGGTTTTGTGGCCCTTCGGCGTCGCCCTGCGGGCAATGGCCTTGCTTTAATCCGATCGGGGTCGCGACACGCCGGGCGGGTTGCGGGCTGGGTTGATCTTCTGCCGGGATGATCGGTGGGTGGCGCATGACGGGTCGGAGGGGGTGTCTCCG
>JALYVZ010000320.1 GCA_030852965.1 Actinomycetota bacterium
GTCTGCGGGTGCGTGGCGTGCGCCGCGGCGGCCCGCTCGAACCGGGCAGCGACACGGCGCTGCTGGCCGCCGGCCACCCGACCCTCACGCCGCTGTCGCCGGCCGCCGAGGACACCCAGGTTCGGCTCGCTGGGCTGCTCGCCGCCCGTGGCCGCCCTACGAGATCCACTCCTTGACCTGCGCCAGCAGCTTCACCGGGTCCGACCCGATCGGGTTCACGTGCAGGTGCGTCACGCCGGCCTCGCGCAGCGCGGCGATGCGCTCCTGGACGTAGCCGGGCGGGCCGATCAGGTTCGTGCGGGCAATCAGGTCGGCGGGCACTGCGGCCGCGGCCCGTTCGCGCTGCTTGTCCAGGTAGAGGTCCTGAATCTGCGCCGCCTCGTCGGGGTAGCCGTAGCGGCACGCGACGGTGTTGTAGAAGTTCGTGCCCCGGGCACCCATGCCACCGATGTACAGCGCGGCCATCCCGCGCGCGACGTTCTCCGCGACGGCGAAGTGGTCCTCCTCCAGCGCGAGGATGCCGCCACCGTTGATCTGCAGCGGTCCCAGCTCGGGCGCGCGCTTGGCCGTGCCGGCGTCCAGGGCCGCGCCGTAGACCTTGAGCAGCTTCTCCGGTAGCACCAGGAACGGCAGCCAGCCCTCTGCGAGCTCGGCCGTCATCTCGACGTTCTTGTCCCCCAACGCGGCCAGCCAGATCGGGATCCGGTCGCGCACCGGCTGGTTGATCAACTTCAGCGGCTTGCCCAGCCCGGTGCCCTGGCCTTTTGACAGCGGAATGTTGTACAGCCCCTCGTGCTGAACAAGCTCCCGACGCCAGACCGCGCGGCAGATCTCCAGCACCTCCCTGGTGCGGGCCAGTGGCTTGTCGTAGGGCACCCCGTGCCAACCCTCGATCACCTGCGGCCCAGACACCCCCAGCCCGAGCACCGCGCGCCCGCCGGACACCGCGTCCAGCCCGGCGGCGGTCATCCCGATCAACGTCGGGGTACGGCTGTAGATCGGCAGGATGCCCGCGCCGATCTCCACCCGCTCGGTCTTCGCTGCCAGGTATCCCATCATGGTCGGCGCGTCAAACGTGTACGCCTCGGCGACCCAGGCGTTGTCCAGGCCCGCCTTCTCGGCGGCTACGACCAGCTGCGCGGTCTGGACGGGGCTCCCCGCGTAGGTGACCGGCATGCTCAGCTTCATGGTTCGCACTTTACGGGTTGGTGGTGGTTGCCGTTGCTTGCTCCGTCTGGCGGCTCCGCCACCGACGGATCGAAAATCCTTGTTGCGTTTGGTTCTTCGGGTCTTTCGCGGGTCGAGTTTCGTAGGTCAGGCTTCGGTCCTTGGACAGGACCACAGCCGGATGAGTTATCCGGAATCGACCCGTTGTCGCCTGGCCGCGGAGGAAAATCCGGTAAGTCCGGCGGGGTGACCAAGATACTTCGAAGTTTTTCTGGGGCGGCTCCTGTGGGCGGAAAATTGTCAGACCCCCTTGGCACAATGACTGCTATGACCGGAAGCCGGATATGTGAGTTAGCTGACGAGTTGTTGTCCGCACTCGATTTTGCGTGCGCCCCCGCCGCGTCTGGGGCCGACATGGTTGCCGCGTTGCGGGACTACGGGTCGGTGAAGGACCGGCTCGCTGCCGCCGAAGTCCGGCTGATCGGGTCGATGGCCCGGCGCGGAGTGTTCTCCGACTATGGCTACCGGCGTCCGGAGTACGCGATCGCCGAACTGCTCGGTTGGGATCGTCGGCCGGCTCGACGGCGGGTGCGGCTGGCGGAGCGGGTGTGTGAGCGGGTCGGTTTGGACGGTCAGGTCATGCCCGCGTACCTGCGGGCGACCGCATCCGCGTTCACCGAAGGCCGCATCGGCGTCGCCCAAGCTGAGGTGATCGCCGCCGTCCTCGACGGCCCGGCAGCACGGCGGCTGCACCCCAACGGCCGGCGCCGAAGAAGAGATCGCCGGCTACGCCGCCTCGACCGGCTGCACCCCGAACGAGATCGCCGAATGGGCGAAGCAGCTGATCGAAGCCCTCGACCAGGACGGACCCGAACCCGCCGACGAACCCGAGCAGGTCAACGAACTCCGGTTGACCCGCGAACCCTCCGGCACCGGCGGCTGGGTCAAGGGCGAGCTCGACGGGCCCACGTTCGAAGCAGTGTCCACCGCGATCGGGGCACTGTCCAAGCCGCTACCGGACATCGACCGGACCTTGGAACAACGCCAAGCCGACGCCCTGGGCGAGATTTGCGAGTTCTCCTGCGCCACCACGGGTCGCTACCCGAGACCGGTGGGGAACGCCCACAGATCCGCGTCACCCTCGACTGGGAACGACTGCGCGACGCCGTCGCACGGGCGCACTTGGACACCGGGGCCTGGTACTCCCCGGGACAGTTGCGAATGTTGGCCTGTGACGCTTGTGTGGTTCCGGCGGTACTGGGGTCGAACTCCGAACCGTTGGATGTCGGGCGGCAATACCGGATCATCACTGCCGCCATCCGCCGGGCCGTCGCCATTCGAGACGGCGGCTGTACCTATCCCGGGTGTAATCGTCCACCCGCGCGCTGCGATGTGCATCATTGCACCGAGTGGGCCGACGGGGGCGTGACCACGGTCCACAACTGCACCATGTTATGCCCCGGCCATCACCGTATTGTGTATGGCGCGAAATGGACCGTCCGAATCCGTGACGCACAACCGGAACTCATACCCCCAGAATTCATCGACCAGGATCGCCGAATACGCCGAAGACCGCAACGGGCCTGCCAGCCGAACAGCTCGGTAGGCGATGTTGCAGCCAGCTCTGTGGTCATTCCTCACACCGCGGCCGCCTCGAGCCCGCTGACACCCGGATTGTCACCTCGCCAACTAAACCCGCCTCACCCGCCGTGAGCGTGGTGCAGCCATCGGCGGTTCCGCCGCTGATCGCATCAGCACCTGAGCCCGACGCACCGCCGAGCCCGCATCGTCGGCCACGTACCGCGCTCATCGCCGCCGTTGCGCTCATCGCCGTCGTCATGCTGGTCGCAGCCGTCCTCACGCTTGAACGCATCGGTCCGAGTAATCCCCCCCGCCTCAAACACACCTTGTGCCTCGGCGAACACCGTCACCGTCACCATCCCCGTCGGCCCACGCGCGGGCGAGGTGGCAGTCACCCCAGACGGACGCCACGCGTACATCACCAACTAACTTGGGGCACTTGTAGGCGGCCAGTTGCTCACGGCAGTACGCCAGCAGCTCCGCGGAATCGATGGTAGCGCCGGGAGCCGCGACCACGCACGCTTTGGGAACCTCGCCCCAGCGGTCGTCTGGCACGCCGATCACCGCTACGTCACCCACCGTGGGGTGTTCGGCCAAGACCCGCTCGATCCCGGCAGGGTAGACGTTCTCCCCACCACTGATGATCACGTCGTTCATCCGGTCGGTGACGTAGATGTAGCCGTCGGCGGCAATATGTCCGCCGTCGCCGGACGCAGCCAGCCGTCGTCGCCGATCGACGACGCGCTCGCCTCCGGTTTGTTCCAGTAGCCCGCCATCAGCTGTTCGCTGAACACGCATATCTCCCCTGCCTCGCCGACCGGCACCGGCTCCCCGAAGCCGGGTCGCGGACCTCGATAAGCACCCCTGGAATCGGCTTGCCGGCCGAGATCAAGCGGTGTTCGTTCGCCCGGTCGGCGTGCTCGGCGGGCCCGAGCGTGGTGACCACGCCGCACGCCTCGGTCATGCCGTACACCTGCACGAACACGTTCGGGAAGATGTCCATCGCGGCACGCAGCACCGGCAGCGGCATCGGTGAGGCGCCGTAGCTCAGCGCCCGCAGAGTGGCGTAGTCCTGCGACCGAGCGTCTGGTAACGCCACCATCATGGCGATCAGCACCGGTACGAAGAACGCGTGAGTGATCCGTTCCCGCTCCAGCGTCGCCAGCAGTGCCGCCGGGTCGGGCATCCGGGACAGCACCATCCGAGCCCCGGCGTGCACCCCGCACAATGCGTAGCTCATCCCACCGACGTGGAACAGCGGCATCGCCACCAGCACCGAGCTGTCCTCGTCGGCCTGGACGTCGGCGGCCACGTTGCGTGAGTGCGCGTTCATGCCGCGGTGGGTGAGCATCGCGCCCTTGGGAACCCTGTGGTGCCCGAGGTGTAGAGCTGCAGGAAGCAGTCGTCCGGTGCGGCGACGCGCACGTCGGGGTCCGGCTCAGCGGCCAGCCAGGACTCGTATTCGTCGTCCGGGCCGCCAACCCTGATCACTCGCCGCACCGACGGCAGCTTCCCCGCCAACCCCTCCACCACCGGAGCGAACTCCGGGCCGGCGAACAACAGCTCAGCCTCAGCGTCGTTGATCACGTAGGCCACCTCGGCCGGGGCCAGCCGGAAGTTGACCACGGTGTTCACCGTGCCGACATGCGCGCAGGCGAGCGTCAGCTCGATGCAGGTCGGGTGGTTGAGGTCCAGCACCGCGATGCGGGCGCCCGGCGCGAGTCCGCCGGCATGCAGCGCGCCCGCCGCCTTGGCGACCCGACGCCCGAGCTCGGCCCAGGTCCAGTGCTGGTCGCCGAACCGCAGCGCCTCCCGGTCCGGCCGCTCGCGCACCCAGCGGGCCAGCGTGTCGGTGATCAGGGCAAGCTCGGTCACTGGTGGACCCTCCTTGTGGGCACCGGCAAGGTGCTCGTTGTTGGGATCCGGCGAGAGCCGGGGTGACGGCCAAGCTCGG
>JALYVZ010000321.1 GCA_030852965.1 Actinomycetota bacterium
GTCCTGAGCCAGGATCAAACTCTCCACAGAAACCTGACCAAACAAACAACACAAACTGGCACAAACAAACCAAAAAAGCTCAGCACACTGTTGAGTTCTCAAAAGACACCAGCGCACCATCGCTACCCGCCGTTAAGCGGGAAGCTCCGGGGTTGTGGCCCCAACTGTACACCCTCACCAAGCCCTACGGCCCGAGGGGGTACCGTGTGGAGCGATCCAGCAGGCCGGCCTTAGTTTCCTATCCCGTGAGGATTTCGTTTCGTCCGGTGCCTGTTGGCAAGAAGAAAGTACGCCCTGCTTCAGATGGCCCGGACACCGGGGGTGTCGAAACCCCTCCGACCTGCGAGGACAGTCCAAATCGAGTCATCTGCGGTCAGTGGCCTCGCGCTCAGCGATAACGCCCGTTGACTCTGCGACAACGCCGGTCGCCGACGGGGCCGACTCCGATGAGTCCTCTTGGCGGTGACGATGAGCATCGGACCGGTCACTCGCCGACGTACAGCCAGAATCATCGAGCTGGCGCAACATGGCGTTGTAGGCGGCCAGGTCGGCGTCGCCATCCCGGTCGGCCTGGCGGTCAGCACGCCGGGCCAGTCGTTCGTCCGTCCGAGCCCACTGCGCGACCAGGGCGATCACCACGACCAGCATCGGCAACTCGCCGGTGGCCCAGGCCAGACCGCCCCCCAGCCGTTGGTCGGCAAGCAGGTCCGGGACCCACGGCAGCCGCAACCCGGAATAGAAGTACCGGCCGATCACCTCGTGGCTACTCATCAACGCGACCCCGAAGAAGGCGTGGAACGGCACCGATGCGAACAGCACCCCGAGCCGCAGCACTGGGGGCATCGCACGCGGGGACGGGTCCACCCCGATCAACGGCCAGAAGAACAACACCCCGGTGGCCAGGAAGTGCACCTTCATCATCAGGTGCGCGGGGTGCCAGGGCAGCGAGTCCTCGAACAAACCCGAGAAGTACAAGACGTAGTAGGAACCGACGAACAGCGGCGCCACCACCAGTGGATGAGTCAACCACCTGGCCGGGGCCGAGTGCAGCGCACGCAGCAACCACTCGCGCAAGCCCGGTGGGGCGTCCCGACCAGCCGCCGGCAGCGTCCGCAACGCCATCGTGATCGGCGCGCCGAGCACCAGCAGGATCGGAGCGAGCATCGAGAGCAGCATGTGCTGGCCCATGTGCACGCTGAACATCGCCGGCGCGTACCTGCCGATCCCGGAGGACGTGGCGAACAACACCACCGCGCAGCCGGCCAACCAGGCAGCGGTACGGCCGCGCGCCCAGGTGTCTCCGCGCCGGATCAGCCTGCGTAACCCGACCAGGTACAGCACCGCCAAGGCTACCGACACGCTGCCCAGGATCAGGTCGAAGCGCCAGTCGACGAGGATGCGCGCCAGGGTCGGCGGCCCGTACAGGTTGTACCCGATGACGACCTCGGTCAGCGAGGGACGCACGCGCGGCCCGACCGGCGGAGCGCTGCGGCCCAGCGCGACGGCCAGCCCGATGGTGCCGAGCATGATCAGCACCTCTACCACGCCGAGCCGCAACAGCCCGCCCGGACGTCCCTCGGCGGCGGCCGGCACCGCGCGACGACGTTGTTGGTAGCCGAGGAAACCGAGCACCAGCAAGGCGCCGGATTTCGCCAACAGCAGCCCGCCGTATCCGGTGCCGAACAGCGCCGACAACGGTAGCCGGACCAGCGCGTTGATCACCCCGGAGACGGCCATCACCACCCAGCAGACCAAGGCTAGCCGGGAGAACCTCGGCACCGCGGTAGCCAGCAGCCCCGCGCCCGCCCCACGTGCGCCGGCCAACCCGAGCAGCCCGACGAGCCCACCTATCCACAGCGCGGCGGCGACCATGTGCAACATCAGGCTGTCGGTGGCCACGTCGTGCGAGCCGCCGGCAGCGGAATGGCCGGTCGCCGCCACCGGCAGCAACCCCACCACCGCCACCACCAGCAGCACTACCGACGTGCCCCAGTTCAACGCGATCCGGCAGCCGGCGAACACCACCACCGCGAACAACGCGGTGACCAGCCAAGCGGTCGCCACCTCCAGCCGAGGCACCACCGCGACAAGCTGGCCGAACCCGAGCACACTGGTCAGCGGTCGACCGACGGTGTCCGCGATCGTCAACGGGATCATCAACAGGGCCGCGACCGTCCAGGCGGCGGCAGTGTAGGAAGCGGCACGCAGCGCGCGGTAACCGGCGAGCCCGAGAAAGCCGTCGCGTTCCGGCGGGATCAGCAAGGCCGCCGAGAGTAGCGCCCCCACCGTCAGTACGGCGGCGATCTCGCTCAAGGTGCGCGCGGCCGGCAGCCCGTAGGTGGTCAGTCCACCAGGATCGGGCAATCCGAGGGACGCGAGCGGGCGGGCGCCCGAGAGCGCCGTCAGCCCGACCGCCACAAACACCGCTGTCGCCGCCCCGAGCAGCACCGGGAGCGCGATCCGCCGGTTGCCTGACATCCTTGCCACCCGACCAGCGTAGGCCCGGCCGGTGGGGATGCTCCGCCAGCTCCTGAGGCACTGCCGGGTGGGTGGCATTCTCGCTGGTCCGGCGTCCGGGTCGGACTCACTGGCGAACGCCCTGGACCGGCACGGCACCTCGCCCGGATGGTGGCCGCAGTCCCTGCGCGGTACCGGGGACCCACTGATCACGCTACGAGCACCGGCACGCGGCACCGGAGAGGTGCTCACGCTGCGGTGCGGTCTGAGTCGCTGAGGTACCACGGGCTCCTGCCGCTGCGCTCCACCTCCGTCGCGGCGGCCGCGCTCGACATGTGCCTACCCTCGGTGCCGGACCTGGACCAGCTGTTCGCGGAGCTGCGACGGGTGCTGCGACCGGCCGGGACCATCGCGGCGTTGGTGTCGGGCCGCACACACTTGGCGCGCTGTGGACGTTGCAGGCACTGCATCGAGCGGTGGGCGGTGGGCGGTCGCTTGTGCTCGGCGGGGCGTGACCGCCCGACCTCACACCCAGCTCAGCCTGGCTCGTCAGGCACTGAATCCGTTACGCGACGCCCTGTCGTTCGCTCCGGTGCCAGTCCGGCTGTTGGTCGCACGGCGCTGACCGCCGTCGCGCTACGCTTTGTCTGGCTTACCAGGCCGCTGCCCCCGTAGCTCAGCTGGATAGAGCATCGGACTTCTAATCCGACGGTCGCAAGTTCGAATCTTGCCGGGGGCACCAGGTCAGACGCTTGATCCGCTCAGCGTCACCTGGTCCGTGGAGCTATACATGGAGCCAAATGGGTCTAGACTCGCACCATGGCGACTGCGTCCACCGCTCGAAAGCGGACCCGAGGCGAGGTTGAGCAACTGCCGAGCGGTGCGCTGCGGGTACGGATCTACGCCGGAATCGACCCGATCTCCCAGAAGCGCCACTACCTGACCGAGGTAATCCCGGCTGGCCCGAAGGCAGCCAAGGAGGCCGAGAAGGTCCGGACTCGCCTGCTCGGCGAGGTCGACGAGCGCCGTAACCCTCGGACCAGCGCAACCCTGAACCAACTCCTCGAGCGCTACCTGACCGTGCTCCAGGTCGAGGACACGACCCGCGACGGGTACGAGCGCTTGATCCGCAAGTACATCGAGCCGATTCTGGGCGATCTGCCCATCGGGCGCATCGACGGCGAGACGCTTGACTCTTATTACGCCGAACTGCAGCGGTGCCGGGTGCGCTGTTCCCGGCGGTCCTACGTCGAGCACCGCACCGATGCCGAGCACGAGTGCGACGAGCGTTGCGGCCCGCACCGTTGCAAGCCGCTCAGCGACGGCTCTGTCCGCCAGATCCACGCCGTTCTCAGCGGGGCGTTCACCAGGGCGGTTCGGTGGCGGTGGATCGGCACGAATCCGTGCCGACAAGCGCAACAGCCCTCGCCCCGAACCCCCGATCCGCAGCCCCCGTCGCCCGTCCAGGCCGCCCGTATCGCTGGCGAGGCGTGGCGAGATCCGGACTGGGGGATGCTCGTGTGGCTCGCCATGACCACCGGTGCTCGACGCGGGGAGCTCTGCGCGTTGCGCTGGGACCGGATCGACTTCGCCACCGGTGTCCTCGACATCCGAACGAGCATCGGGCAGCTCGGCACGCGGACGTGGGAAAAGGACACCAAGACCCACCAGCGCCGGCGGATCGTCGTCGACGCGCAGTCACTGGATCTTCTGCGCGCCTACCTCCAGCACGTTGCCCGGAGGGTGGCGACACTCGGCATCGAGCTCCCCGCCAGCGCATTTGTGTTCTCCAACGAGCCCGACGCCAGCACATGGCTGCAGCCCGCCACCGTGACGCAGCGGTACTCCCGGATGTGCAAGCGGCTCGGGTGGGACATGCACCTCCACCAGCTCAGGCACTACTCCGCGACTGAGCTCATCACCGCCGGAGTCGATATCCGGACGGTGGCTGGACGGCTGGGTCATGGTGGCGGTGGGACGACGACGCTGCGGGTCTACAGCGCCTGGGTCGCGGAGGCTGCCCAGCGCGCCGCAGTGTCGTTGGGGGCTCGTATGCCGGAACTCCCGGTTGCGGCGTCGAACGGGGACGGGATGCCGGCGTGTCAAGGGCCAGTAGGAACTGCCCAGTGGCGGTCGTGAGACCTGCCCGGTGACGGTCACGAGATCTGCTCGGTGATGGCCATGGGATCTGCCTTGTGTTGGCCATCACCGGCGGGTGCTCAGGTCA
>JALYVZ010000322.1 GCA_030852965.1 Actinomycetota bacterium
GACCCACCCCGACCGGGCCCACTTGCTCGAGTGCCCTCACCAAAGCCGAATCCGCTGCTTCGGTGCCAGATACGACGGCGAACCCGGCTTGACGTCCCACGTGGGGTAGAAGTCGTCCAGGTTGTTCACCACCCCGTCGGCGCGGAACCGGCCGGGGCTGTGGGTGTCGGTGCGCAGACTCTGGCGCAGCGCCGGGTCGCGTTGCTTGACCCGCCACAGCCGGGCGTAGCCGAGGAAGAACCGCTGCGGCCCGGTGAACCCGTCCAGCACCGGCGACGGGCCACCACCCGACTCCGCCGGGGCGGCCAGCTGGGCCTGGTAGGCCTTGAACGCCACCGACAGCCCGGACAGGTCGGCCAGGTTCTCCCCAAGCGTCAGCTTCCCGTCGAGGTGGGTCTCCGGCAGCGGGACGAAGCCGGAGAAGCGGTTCACCAACGCCTGAGTCTTGGCACCGAACGCCGTCGCGTCCGCCGGGGTCCACCAGTCGCGCAGGTTGCCCGCGCCGTCGTACTGGCGGCCCGCATCGTCGAAGGCGTGGCTGATCTCGTGCCCGATCACCGCGCCGAGCGCCCCGTAGTTCACCGCGTCGTCGGCGTTCACATCGAAGAACGGCGGCTGCAGAATGGCGGCCGGGAAGGTGATCTCGTTGCGCGCGGCGTTGTAGACGGCGTTCACCGTCTGCGGCGTGACGTGGTCGTCCCACTCCCCGGTCTTCGCTGGCTGGTTGAGCTTCGTCACGTCGCGGCGGGCCTCCAGATCGCTGGCCCGACGCAGGTTGCCGATCAGGTCGTCACGGCCCACCTCCAGCAGCGACCAGTCCCGGAACCAGTACGGGTAGCCGGTCTTGACCGTCAGCTTCGCCAGCTTGTCCCTGGCCTCGGCCTTGGTGGCCGGGCTCATCCAGTCCAGCGTGTCAATGGAGGTCCGGAACGCCGCGACGACATTGGTGATCAGCCGGTCGACCCGTTTCTTCGCGTCGGCGGGGAAGTACTGTTTGGTGTAGAGTTCGCCGAGCGCCTCACCCATGCCGGCGTTCACGCACGCCACCCCGCGCCGCCAGAGTTCCCGGTTGCGCTCCGGCCCGCCCAGCACCTTGTTCGTGAAGTCGAACTGGGTGTCGACGAACTCGCTGCTCAGGTACGGCGCGAAGTCCGAAAGCAGGTGCCAGCGCAGGTAGCCCTTCCAGGCGGGCACCGGCACCGTGCGCACCAGCTCGCTGAACCCGGAGAAGTAGCTGGGCTGAGCGATCACCAGCTCCTTGACCTCGGCCATCCCGTACGCGGTGAGGTAGCCCTTCCAGTCCAGCCCGGTGCGGGCCTGGGCGTCGGCCACGTTCAGCTTGTTGTAGGCGGCCAGCGGGTCCCGGTTCGCCGCGGTGGTCTGCTGGATGCGGGCCAGCCTGGTCTCCAGGTCCAACGCCGCGGCCGCGTCGGCGTCGGCGCCCGGCCGGCCGGCCAGGGTGAGCATCTTGGCCGCGTACGCCCGGTAGGAGTCCCGAACCCGGACGTTTATCGGGTCGGCGGCCAGGTAGTAGTCCCGGTCTGGAAGCGTCAGATTGCCCTGGCCGGCGACCGTGATGTTCACCGCCGAGTTCCGGTTGTCCGGGCGCACCCCAAGCTCGATCGGGTCGGAGAAGTCGGTGCGCTGCAACGCACCCAGGTAGCGCACCAGGTCGTCAGGGGTGGCGAGCCTGTCGATGACGGCGAAGTCGGGGTCGAGCGGGGCGGCCTTGAGCTGGTCGCGGCGAGCGACATCGGTGCAGCTGAGGTAGAGGTCGCCCATCTTCCGGGCGGTGTCGCTGTCCGGGCTGGTCTGGGCGTCGTCGACCACACCGTGCAGCTGGTCCTCGACATGCACCCGCAGGTCGGAGAAGGTGCCAACCTCGGCGCGGTCCGGCGGGATGTCGGTGGCGTGCAGCCACCCGCCGTTGGCGAACTCGAACAGGCTGTCCGAGGGGCTGACGCTGCGGTCCATGCCGGCCAGGTCCAGCCCCGAGGTGTGCGGTCGGGAACCCTTCTGGGCCGACGACCCGGACAGCAGAGACGGGCTCGCGCAGCTCACCGCGAGCGCTGTGGTCAGCGCCGCTGACATCGTCACGCTCACCGCGGTGGCCAGCACCGTCCTGCGACCCATGTCTGCCCTCATCTGGTCAGCCGTTGTTCAACGGTCGGCAACCGCATCGGCTCGACCGGTTTCCCTGCTGAGGCTCCCGGCCGTCGCTGGGGTCGATGCGGATGCGGGTGGCGGCAAGGGTACCGGCGGCCTACCCGGACGAGTTGCCCAGGGCCAGTGGACTGCCGGCCGTGCGCGGTGCTAACCGCTACCCGGTCCGGCGGTGCCGGCGAGGACTCCACGTCCGCTACCGACCCGTCGCCCGCTGCTACGTCGGCAGTGCACGGATGCTCACCGGCGCTCCGGGCGGAGTGCACGGATGCTCACCGGCGCTCCGGGCGGAGTGCACGGATGCGCTCCGGGCGCTCCGGCGCTCCGGGCGAGCCGCGCTGGCCGACTGCGAACCCCGGTGGGCTGCCCGCGGCGACCTGGCCGGAGCCGCCGCTCCGGGTTCGTGATCAGCTAGTGGCTGGTGCTTTTCGGGCCGGGCCGGGCCGGGCGGGGCGGGGCGGGTGCTGCGGGTGTTCAGCCGTGGTCGAGCCGGGTCGGGGCGTGGTGGCGCCGTGCTCGGGGCGGGGACCGGTGGCCCGGACTCACTGCCAGTTCTGGAAGTTGCCGCCGTTGCAGGGCAGGGTGTAGACGTTCTTGTCAGTGTTGCTGTCCAGGCAGAAGCCGGTGGAGACGTTCGTGAGTGACACTGTGCCACCGTTGACACTGTGCCACCGTTGACACTCTGGATAGTTCCCGACTCGGTGGCGTGTCCGGTCGTGGCTTGAGCGTGGGGCAATGAGCCCGCGCATTGCCGGTCGGAGGCCCACGCGAAGGGGAATGAGCCCGCTGATTGGCGGCGGTGCGGATTGCGCGGAGATGCATCGGACTCTCCAGGCTGAGATGTGCGGTCGGGGGTTGCGGTCAGATCCGCAACCGCATCTTGCGGTCTCGCGGCGCAGATTCGATCATATGGGCTAGTCGGTGACCAGAGATTCGGTGACCCCATCACCCGACCAGACCAGTGACTGGACACCTGTGAGAGTTCACCCAGCCGCAGTTCACCCCAGCCGCTCGCGCAGGAAAGCGATGTCGTCGGCCAAACCCTCGGCCGGGGTCTCGCACACCACCGGTGCGCCGGCCGCCGCGCATACCGCGACCAGCTGCTCGGGGTCGATGGTGCCGGCGGCGATGTTGGCATGCCGGTCGCGGGCGGAGTCGAACTCGTCGCGTGAGTTGTTCAAGTGCACCAGGTCGATCCGGCCGGTGATCGCCTTCGCCCGCTCTACCACGCCCACCAGGTCCTCCCCGCCGGCGAACGCGTGACAGGTGTCCAGGCAGAACCCGGCGCCGAACTCACCGACGGCGTCCCACAGGCGGCCCAGCGCGTCGAACCGCCGAGCCATCGCGTTGTCCCCGCCGGCGGTGTTCTCGATCAGGATCGGCACCGCGAACCCGCCCTCGTCGTGCTGGCGTTGGAAGAACTTCCGCCAGTTGTCCACCCCGATGGCCTGATCCTCACCAGCGGTGACGTGCCCACCGTGCACCACAAGGCCGTCCGCGCCGACGCTCGCCGCGGCGTGGGCGTGCTGCTGCACGAGCTTGCGACTGGGGATGCGGATCCGGTTGTTCGTGGACGCCAGGTTGATCACGTACGGGGAGTGCACGAACACCTGGATGTCGCTGCGGGCCAGCTGCTCGGCCGCCGGGTGCGCGGGCGGTTTCTTCCAGCCCTGCGGGTCGCCGACGAACAGCTGCACCACTTCGGCTTTACAGGCGGCGGCCGATCCCAGCGGGTCGGCGTCGTCACGGACATGGGCCCCAATGCGCATGCTGGCCAGCGTACGTACGGGCTCCGACGAGAGGCCCCCGGGTGCGTCCCGCCCCCGCTCTCTGCCTCCGTGAGCGTGTGAGCGTGTCACCACGGCGGTGTTGCATCGACTCCCTGAACCCAAGGAGCGCGAAACAGCCGGGGTGACACTCTCACTCGTGGCCTCCCGGTCGGCTGCCCGCTCGGTCGGCTGCCCGCTCGGCCGGCCGCCTCACGCTCGGCCGCCTCGCTGGTCGGGCTGCCCCGCTGGTCGCGGCATCTCGGGTGGGTTGGTAGCCTGGTCAGGCCTGTGCACCGGCAACTCTTGTCGGTGCGGGCTGAGACCCTCCTGCCGCGGACGGACTGCGGCCGCTTCTGAGTCCATAGGAGGTATGTGGTTCTCATGCGCAATTACGAACTCATGGTCATACTCGACCCCAATCTCGACGAACGCACCGTGACCCCATCACTGGAGACGTTCCTGCGGGTGGTCACCGGGGACGGTGGCACTGTGGAGAAGATCGAGGTTTGGGGCAAGCGCCGGATGGCGTTCGAGATCCTCAAGCACGCCGAGGGCATCTACGCTGTACTTGACGTCACTTGTGAGCCGGCCACCGTGGCCGAGCTCGACCGGCAGCTGTCGCTGAACGAGTCGGTGCTGCGGACGAAGGTGATGCGCCGCGAGCCCGCCAAGGCCGCCAAGGCGAAGGCCGCGAAGGCCGCCGCTCCGAGTCCGGCCGCCGGCCCGACCGGCCCGAGTC
>JALYVZ010000323.1 GCA_030852965.1 Actinomycetota bacterium
GACCATCGTGGGCTGGAAGGCGGCCACCACGATGCGCACCGACCTCGTCCTCGACGCCCTGGAGATGGCCATCTGGGCCCGGGGCACCCGCCTGGCGGGCCTGGTGGCCCACTCCGATTACGCCGAGGTTCGCGTTAAGCCGAGGAATCGCGCTTTGGCCTGCGCCTGAAGGGCTTCCGGGCCGGTTCCTCGGCTTAACGCAGCCGGGTTCGCTGCTTAGCGTCCGTCGCATCCATACACATCCCTTGGAAGGAGACGGTCATGGATGCGACGGTCAGTCGGATCGGGCAGACGGTGGTAGCTGAGCTGCGAGCGGCGGGCTACATGCAGTCGACTATCGGCCAGTACGAGAAGACGATCAAGGTGTTGGCGAGGTTCGCCGACGAGCACGGTGGCGTCTACACGCCCGCGCTGGGCGCGGCGTTCGCGTCTCGGACGGTCAGCCCACGCACCGGCCAATTCAGCGCCCAGCGACGCTTCGACTACGGCCGGCTGGTGAGCGTGTTCGACAGCTACCTGAACACCGGTCAGGTCGAGCTGTCGACCCGGCGCCGTGGCGGCGGAGGCGCCCGGCCCGCGTCGAGGGAGTTCACCGCGCTGAGCGCCGCCTGGGAGACCGAGATGGTGTCACGTGGCCTGGCGCCTGCCACCCGCGACGCCTACGGCCGGGTCGCCCGCGGCTACCTCAGCTTCCTCGAGTCCCGCGGAACCGACCGGCTGGACGCGGCGGACGGCGCCAGCGTGCTCGCGTTCCTGGAATCGCTGTCGGACCGGTGGGCCAGGTCCTCGCTGTTCTGGCTGGTGTCGAACTTCCGCCCGTTCCTGAAGTTCGCTGCACGGCCCGATCTGGTCGATGCGGTGAACCTGGCTCGGGTGAAACGGTCCCACCCGATCCTGCCGGTGCTCAGCGACGAGGACCAGCAGCGGGTCGTCCAGGCCTGCGTAGCAGGGAAGGTCAGTTCCCGCGACGCGGCGGTGACGCTGCTCGCCCTGACCACTGGGCTGCGGGCCTGCGACCTCATCGAGCTGCGCCTGTCGAACATCGACTGGCGGGCTGCCACGCTCGGGATCGTTCAGCAGAAGACGCGCAACCCGTTGACCTTGCCGTTGCCAGCTCTGGTGGTGAGCAAGCTCGCCGAGTACGTCCTACACGACCGGCCGCTCTCCTCGGACGACCACGTGTTCCTGCGGTCCAAGGCCCCGCACATCCGGTTCGCTGATCACGCGTCGATCCACCGGGTAACGGCCGGGGTGTTCCGTCAGGCCGAGGTGACCGAGGGGAAGGCGGGAACCAGGCGGCTGCGACACAGCGCCGCGTCCAGGCTGCTACGGGCAGCCGTCCCGTTACCGACGATCTCGGCCGTGCTGGGTCACGCCAGCCCGGAATCGACCAACGTCTACTTGAGCGTCGATGACGCCCGATTGCTCGAGTGTGTGTTGCCCGTGCCGGGAGGTGCCCGGTGGTGAACGCCAACACTTTCACCAGCGCGTTTGCGCCAGAGCTGGCCAGGTACCTCGAGTTCAAGCAGCGGATGGGCTGCTACGGCACCTCTCGGATCTGGTACCTGCACAAGTTCGACGCCTACTGCGCGCAGCACGGCCGGACCGTGTTCGACCGGGACACCGTCGAGGGCTGGGTGCTCGAGCAGCTGAGCCGGTCCGGTCGGTATCGATCCTGGATGTCGTACATCCGCGACTTCGGCCGCTGGCTACAGGTCAATGGGCACACCGACGCCTACGTGTTGTCCGACCGGTGGAAGGCCCCGTTCGTGCCGGCCCATCCGTATCTGCTCAGCACCGAGGAGATCGAGCGGTTCTTCGGCGCCGCCGCGCACCTGGACGTGGCCTGCCCCTGGCGGTGGCAGGCGACCGCGTTCTTCACCTTGATGCATTCCTGCGGGCTCAGGACCGGCGAGGCCCGCGCGCTGCTCCCGGAGCAGGTCGACGTGCGGGATAGGCACCTCGATGTCGTGTGGTCCAAGGGCCACCGCAGCCGCCGGTTGCCGCTTACCGACCAGGTGCTCCAGGTCCTCGCCGCCTGCGACCGGCAATCGTGCCGCGACTTCCCGGGTCGGCGGACCTTCTTCATCTCCGCCGCCGGCAACCCCGTCACCGCCGCAAGCGTCGGGACGGCCTTCCGTCGGATCTGGGAGCACGCCGAACTGCCACGCCCGGTGCACGGCGCCCAGCCGCGCCCCTACGACTTCCGGCACCACTTCGCCTACGCCAACCTCGAACGATGGATGGCTCAGGGCCAAGACGTCGCCGCGCTGCTGCCCTACCTGTCCCGCTACATGGGGCACGCGACGTTCGAGTCCACCTTCTACTACGTCCATACCTCACCGGACTTCATGCTCGGCTACGCCGACATCGCTGCCGCCGGTGAAGCACTGCTGCCGGAGGTGGGGTTCGAGTGAAACGCGACCCACGCACCGACGCCCCGAACCTGTTCAGCTTCGCCCGCGACTACCTGCACGGCTACATGCCCAAGGTTCAAGGTCTGTCGCCGAAGACGATCGAGGCCTACCGGCTCAGCCTGGAATGCTTCCTGGGCTACCTCGCTGAAGCCGAGCACCTCGACCGTGAGCAGGTCAGCTTCGAGGAGTTCGACAGGGCCCACCTAAAAGCGTGGCTGGTCTGGATGGGCGAGCATCGGCACTACGCACGCAACACGATCGCTCTCCGGCTGAGCGCGATCAAGGCGTTCCTGACCTACGCCTCGCACGAGGACATCACGCTGGTCGCGCTCAGCCAGGGTGCGAAGACGCTACGGGCACCGGCATGCCCCAGAAGACCGATCGAGTACCTCACCGGACCCGAGACCCGCGCCCTGCTGGGCGCCTTCACCGGCGCGACCGCCAAGTCCCGCCGCAACCGGATGCTGCTGATCCTGCTCTACGACACCGCTGCCCGCGTCAGTGAGATCACCGACCTCACGTTGCGCGACCTGCGCCTGATCACGCCCGGCCACGTCATCCTGACCGGCAAGCGGAACAAGACCCGGACCGTGCCGATCAGCGGCAAGACGATCGAGCATCTTCACGTCTACCTCGACGAGTTCCATTCGAACCACGCCCAGCTGCCCGCGACCCGACCGGTGTTCTACAGCCTGCACCGCGGGCAGCCCACGCCCCTATCGGTGGACACCGTTGCGGCTGTGCTCAACACGGCGGCCCGCGCAGCACGGGCTGACTGCTCCACCATCCCGGAGAACATGCACTGCCACATGCTGCGCAAGACCAAGGCCATGGACCTCTACCAGCAAGGCGTTCCACTTCCCATCATCATGCGCCTGCTGGGTCACGAGAACACCTCAACCACGTCAGCGTTCTACGCGTTCGCGACGTTGGACATGATGCGGGACGCGGTCAACGCAGCCACCCCCGCCATCACCAGCGCACCCGTCCAACGGCTCAGCCAAGAAGCGCTGCAAGGCCTCTACGACCTGCGCTGAGGACATTCGTTAAGCCGAACATTCAGCCAGCGACCTCTTCAAGCCAAAGCGAAAGCGCGATTCCTCAGCTTAACGCGAACCTCGGCGTAATCGGAGTTAAGCCGAACCCGGCTTAACTCCGACGCCGGCAGCCAGTACACGGCCATCCGATACACCGAGCGCCTGGCCGAGATCGGCGCAGCGCCCTCCATCGGCACTGTCGGGGACTCCTACGACAACGCCCTGGCCGAGACCGTCAACGGCCTCTACAAGAACGAGCTGGTCCACCGCCAGGGCCCCTGGCGCACCGCGGATGACATCGAGGTGGCCACGGCCGCCTGGGTGCATTGGTGGAACACCGCCCGCCTCCACGGGGCCTGCGGTGACGTCCCGCCAGCGGAGTACGAGGCCGCCTGGCGCCGGGCCCGGCAGGAGGCGGCGTGACCCCGTTGTGTAACGATGTGGTAACGATCCCCTGCCCGGTGTGCGCCGCGCCCTTCCTGCCCGTCGGCAAGCGCCGTTACTGCAGCGACACCTGCCGGGTGGCCGCCCACCGCCGGCGGCACCGGGTCGATCCCGTCGCCGACGCCATTCCCCCTGCATCCGCTCCTCGGCGACCGGTCACCGTCTACGAGTGCGACGTCTGCGGCGCCCGGGAGCTCGGGAATCAACGGTGTGAGGAGTGCGGGACCTTCATGCGCAGGATCGGCGTCGGAGGACTGTCCCCGTGCTGCGGCGAGCCGATCTCGGTGGAGGAACTCCTGAACCCCTGAGGAGCCTTCTACCAGTGTCCGCCGTGGTGCATGATGGCCAAGCTGGACCAACCGGCACCGCTGGAAACCAACCCAACGAGTGTCCGCGGATCCCAGGGCGGTTCAAACTGCAGGTGGGCCTTGAGGCGGCAACGGTCCGGGCCCAGGCGGATCTGGCGGCGCTGGATCAGGCCACGGAAGGCCTGAGCAGGGCCGACGAGCAGCTCTCGCAGCGGATCGAAGCCCTCGCCGAGCAGGCGGCCCACGCAGCCCGAGTCGAGAGCGAACGCCTGGCGGCTCTCGAACAGCAGGTCCAAACGGCGGTGGCTCTGGCCGAGGCCGCCGAGTCCCAGCGCGTCGAGCTGCAGGAAGTGCGGGCCACCCTGGAGCGCCAGGGCGAGCAACTTCGTGCCGGCCTGGAGCGAGAGACGGACCGGGCGACGGAAGGCCTGAGCAGGGCCGACGAGCCC
>JALYVZ010000324.1 GCA_030852965.1 Actinomycetota bacterium
GGGTGGCGATGGTGCGCAGGGCGCTCGGTGCGGCGCGCAACGCCCACAGCCGGTCGGCCGCGCCCGAGGAGTGTGACGGCATGCCGCGGCCGGCAGCGTCACCGAAGTACTGCCAGTCGGCGGCGGCGGCGGAGGTGCCCGGCAGCCGCTGGGCCACGGTGCGGATCACCGACATGTTCAGGTGAAAACGCCCGGCGAACCGCCCGATCATGAACCACGGCTGGTCAGGCACTCGGATGGCGGAGAAGTCGTTGACGAACGAGCGTCGGAACCCGGCTTCGGCGCCCGACCCGACCAGGCTCCAGGCCAGCGGACTGACGATCTCCGGGAAGACCTCGCCGGCATTCGCTCGGGTGTATAGGGGATACTCACGGTCGAACGCGGTATCAAACTCGATCTCCATCGCGCCTTTCCGTGCCGGCCTGGCGACCGGCTCCCCCAGCTATCGCGGCGTCGAGCGCGGCGCTCAAGCCCGCCAACCACTGATTCCGAGTAACCACTCGGGTTTCTGATTATGGCCATCGCCCGCGCTGGCGGTCAAGAGGGGCCGCCCGGTCGCGCCCAGCTTGCCCGGTGCCGGTGGTTGGGCGTAGATTGTGATCACACGCCCAGGTTCGGAGAACTCTTGACGTCAGCCGCCCGGCCCCTGCGGCGCGCTCCCAAGCAGGCCCGCGCCCAGCTTCGGGTGAACCGCATTCTCGACGCGGCCGAGGAGCTCTTCGTCGAGGTCGGCTACGACGCGGCCACGACCAACCGGATCGCGTTCCGGGCCGGGGCCTCGATCGGCTCGCTGTACGAGTTCTTCCCGAACAAGCAGGCCCTCGCTCAGGCGCTGGCCGACCGATACGTCGATCAGCTCGGGGCGGTCATCGAGGAGCGGATGGTCAACGACCCGGAGCGGACCGGTGAGCAGCTGGTCGACTCCATCGTCAACGCGCTGAACGACTTCTGGCAGCGGCACCCGGCGGTGGTTCCGCTACTGCGCGGTTCGCTCGGCGCCCCCGCGCTGTTGGCCGCCGGGGAGCAGCTGCGGGTGGCGCTGGTCGGGCACATCGAGACCATCTTGTTGGAGCGCCGCCGCGACGTCGACCCCGTGCGGGCTCTGTTGGCCGCCGAGATCACGATCGATCTGACGCGGACGATCCTGGAGCGGGCGCAGGCCGAGCGGGCCCACCGCCGCCCGGTCGTGCTGCGCGAGCTGAAGATCGCGGCCGTCGGCTACCTGCGCACCGCCTTGCCGCCGCCGAGCTCGAAGTAGCCCAGCGGTGCAGGTGTCGGCCGAGGCGGTCATCGCACGCGGCGAAACGGCGTTGTCAGCTGGCGGGTCGAGCGTGGATCGGCAGGTGGCCTACCTGCTGCGCGCCCCGATCGGCGATCGCCAGGTAGTCCCGCTCAGCCGCGCCGACATAGAGCTGCCGAGGCCGCCCGATCTTGGTCCGCGGGTCGTCGATCATCTCCCGCCAGTGCGCGATCCAGCCCGGTAGCCGGCCCAGCGCGAACAACACCGTGAAGAACTTCGTCGGGAAGCCCATCGCCCGGTAGATCACGCCGGTGTAGAAGTCGACGTTCGGGTAGAGCTTGCGCTCGATGAAGTAGTCGTCGGCGAGCGCACGCTCCTCCAGACTCCTCGCGATGTCCAGCAGCGGGTCGGACACGCCGAGCTTCTTGAGCACCTCGTCCGCGCTCTGCTTGACGATCTTGGCGCGGGGGTCGTAGTTCTTGTACACCCGGTGCCCGAAGCCCATCAACCGAACGCCGGCCTCGCGGTTCTTGACCCCGTTGATGAACTTCTCCACGTCGCCGTTCTCGACGTTGCGGATGTGTGTAAGCATCTCCAGCACCGCCTGGTTGGCCCCACCGTGCAGCGGACCGAACAGCGCGTTGACGCCGGCCGAGACCGAGGCGAACAGGTTGGCCTGCGACGAGCCGACCATCCGCACGGTCGAGGTGGAACAGTTCTGCTCGTGGTCGGCGTGCAGGATGAACAGCATGTCCAGCGCGCGGGCCAGGTCCTGGTCGACCTCGTACGGCTCGGCCGGGAGCCCGAACGTCAGGCGCAGGAAGTTCTCCACCGCGCTGAGTGAGTTGTCCGGGTACAGGAACGGCTGGCCGATCGACTTCTTGTACGCGTACGCCGCGATCGTCGGCAGCTTGGCCAGCAGGCGCACGGTGGACAGCTCCACGGCGGCCTCGTCGAACGGGTCCAGGCTGTCCTGGTAGAACGTCGAGAGCGCGGACACCGCCGACGACAGCACCGGCATCGGGTGCGCGTCGCGCGGGAAGCCGTCGAAGAACCGCTTGAGGTCCTCGTGCAGCAGGGTGTGCCGGCGGATGTCATCGGTGAAGCTGGCCAGCTCCTCGGCGGTGGGCAGCTCCCCGTAGATCAGCAGGTAGCTGGTCTCGGCGAACGTGGAGTGCGCGGCGAGCTGCTCGATCGGGTAGCCGCGGTAGCGCAGGATGCCGGCGTCGCCGTCGATGTAGGTGATCTTCGAGGCGCAGGCGGCGGTGTTGCCGAACCCGTTGTCCAGGGTGACCAGGCCGGTGTTGGGCAGCATCTTGCCGAGATCGACGGCCGACGATCCCTCGGTCGCGGTGGCGATCGACATCTCATACTGGCCGCCGGGGTAGCGCAGGACCGCGCGGTCGGATGCAGGCATGTGGAGGTTCCCTCTCACACTGGAATGTCGCGTGGTCTCGCGACGAATCGTGGTTTGTAGTGACAAGCTAGTGCGCGGTCGAGCGGTTCGCTGACCACCGGGCGGCGCGGCATTTCCCACAGCAACCGCACCTTCAGCCTCGCCGAGCGCGCCGGATCGCTCGCCGTGCATTTCCTCGACGTGGCGAACTCGCCGCTCGCGGCGCTGTTCGGCGAACAGACCGGCGACCACACCGACAAGTTCGGTGTGTGCGCGTGGGAACACCGCCACGATCTGCCCGTGTTGACCGAGGTCAACAGCTGGTTCCTCGGGAAGATCGCGGACCGGATCGACTTCGGCGATCACACCGGTCACCTGCTGGAACCCATGAGGCCAACCACTTCGCCCAGCGCCACCAGCTCACGTTCCAGCAGGTCAAGGGCATGACCCCCGGCCATCCCAGCTGATTGAGAGTCCCACCAGCGACGATGTCCATCGACCCGCGATGGCCTGGTGTCTTCCATGCCATCAAGATCCTGAGGATGCCCGAGCTGACTCAAACGGACGCGGCGCCGCCAGGCTGGTCGGCGTCGGTGAACGCCCGTCGGACGGCAGCCAGGCGGACCTCCTCGAGCCGCCGACGTTGGTCGCGGGCCCGCTCGACCAGGGCGGGTAGATCGACGGCCACCAGCGGCGGGAATCCCGCCCGCACCTCCATCAAGGCCAACCACAACCCAAGCTTTCCTTCAACGCCCAACGCGAGGGTCTCTGCCTGCAACAGCCGTGTCAGATGTGGATCCCCGGTACGAGCCTGACCGACTCCCAGCCGTTGGGCCTTCTCCGCCAGCCAGCCCGCGGCCTGCTTCACCGGCTGGCTGGCGACGCCGATCATGTCCACCAGCTCACGGAGCGTGTCAAGGTCTTCCTCGATGTCTTTGGCCAGCGTGCCCAGGGTCGCGGCATCCGGTTCGCCCGCGACTTCGTCGTGGAGCTTGCGGGCCATCTCAACCCCGGTATGGGCACCAGCGAGATGGTCGTTGAGATAGCTGCCCAGATTCTTGGTGGCCGCGTCGGTGGCTGTCATCGCTGTTCTACCTCTCAATCGTGAATGGTTGGCAGTCCACCGTTACCGCAGCCGGCCTTGCCCACCACCAGCGGAGGCGCAGGCGTCAGGCCGCCTTCCAACTCGGCGGTGGCCTGGTCGACTTGCCTTGCTTCGACGACGGCCTGAGCTCTCGATACTGAACTGCTTTCGGACCTTGCGGCGTTCCACCCGGCAAGATCGCCAGGGAGGAGCACGGTCAGGACAGTAGCCCGGCGACTGCTCCCGGGAGGGGACGTCCAGCGCGTGCTTACCCTCAGCGGCGCCGGGGTCCACCGGCACAGTGCAGCACTGTGCCGGTCCGGCCGCAACCGCTGGACCAGCGACGCCGTCAGGCCGCGACGGTGGCCAGCACGGTGGCACCGAAGCTCACTCCGCTAAGCCCGAGGCAGCCGAAGAACTGCTCGCCGCTGCGTTCGATGACCACCCCAGCTACCAGCGAAAAGCGGGTTCGGCCGGCGCGGCGGTGCTGGACTACCTTTACGCGCAGGCCGAGCAGCTGCGCCTCTGCGACCCGTTGGTGCACTGTGATGCCCCGAGGCCGTGCACCAGATGCGGGTGGCGGCCCGTCGGATGCGGAGCGCGCTGCAGTCCTACCCCAAGGTGATCGACCCGGCCGCGACCGGCCACCTAACCGAGGAGCCGAAATGGCTCGCGGTGAGCTGAACGAGGCTGGCCAGTGAGTTGCTGGCTCACCGGTTGGAGGAGCTGCAGGTGACCGTCGGGGAGGGGCCGTGTGTGGATGCGCTGGCCCGGGGCGCCGCGGTGTTGATCGGCGAGCTGGCCAACGCCGCATTCAGCCGGCTCCGGGCCCGGGCGTTCGTCGAGGGGCAACCGCTCGACGAGTTGGCCGCCGACGTGGTGTCGCGGCTGGTGCGGTTCTACCCCGAACGGGAGGCGCAGTGACTCTCAAC
>JALYVZ010000325.1 GCA_030852965.1 Actinomycetota bacterium
AGGCGGACGAGTCCGACGGGTCCGGCGTCGACGGACCCGGCGCCGACGGACCCGTCGCCGACGGGGCCGACCGTGAGGCTGGTTGGCCGGCGCCGGAGTACCTGGCCGCCGTCCGGGCACTGCGTGCGTCCCGGTTGCCGGACTATCTTGAGGCGTTGCGCGCGCTGGCCGGTGCCCGTCGTGACCGCGTCGAACAGCGTCGACTCGAAGAGCTGCTGGGCCGGCTGCGGGCGGCCGCGCCAGGGCTGGCCGAGGCCTGGCAGCGAACCGGGGGGCAGACGTTCGCCCCGGGCACCGTCCGGTTCCAGCACCTCGGTGAGGTGCTCGCCGCGCTGCCCGACGCGGACACCCTCGACGTGCTGCTGCTGCTCGGCGCCGACCACCTGGACCCCGGCTACCTCGCGGTGGCCGCCGCCGCGCCCCGGCTGCTGGTGGCGTCCTCGGCGGGTTCGGTGGTGTCGGGTTCGGTGGTGTCCTCGGCGGGGGGCCCGTCGGTTCCATCGGGCCAACCTGGAGCGCTGGCCGGCCGGCTGGGAGTCGACGGCGAGACGGTGTCGGCGATGCTGCGCCGCGCCGGGGTTCCGGTGATCACCGCAACGGACCGGTCGGCGCCGCCCAACGGGGGACCGAAGGTGGTGGCGTACCGACCGAAAGGTGCCCCCGCATTGCCCGCAGTGCACCCGTTCCGGGTGCACGTTTCTGAGACACCCTCCGACTGAGGCCCGCTCAACCTGGGTGGCTCCGCCCGGGCGGTGGTGATCTAGGCGGCCCCGACGAGCCGACGTTGTCCGCGATGATGGACTCGCGCCAGGCGTGCCGCCGGTCCTCGGCGACGCGGTGAACCCAGACCTTCTCCAGCCTCCGGATCTGCTCCGGGGTGGCGTAGTGCAGGGCGTAGGCACGCTCCGCCTCGGCGAGCTCGGCCGCCAGGCTCAGCGCCTCGGCAGACCGCTGCTCGGGGACAATGGCGGGCAGGGAGTCGTCGGGGACGTCCCGGTGGTAGGGGTTGTCCAGCGGCAGCCCGCCGGTGATCCGGCCGTACGCCCCGGTGATGATCAGCACGCCGCCCACCAGGAGACTGAACAGGACGTTCGACAGTTGGAACGCCAGCACGTTCATCGTGGTACCCACCAGGACGCCGTTCACGATCCCGGACAGCAGGAACAACCCGCCGAGCACCACTGATATCGTCGACGCCGCAGGCCCGCCGACAACCGCTGATCCCAGCAGCGCCACCCCGACGACCAGGGAGATCACCGCCAACAGCCCGTTGGTGGCCAGGCCCAACACCACCGCACCCACGGTGGTGAGCATCGGCGGACCCGGGGCGAGTCCGAGGCCGCCGAAGACGCAGAGGAAGCCGCCGATCGCGGCCGCACTGACGCGATGGACCGTGTGCACCGGGTGCGGTCCCGGCCTCGGGTGCAGAATGCTCATGTCGGCTCACCTCCAGGCTCCCACCAGGCAGGACGCCGCATAGCCCAACCACTGAGTATGGCCCTTGCCCGGCTTGGTCACCAGCGGGCGTTCGGTGCCAAGTCGGCTCACCCGTTCGGCCCATCCGGGCCGCCCGGGGGTAAGCCCTCATCGGAACCTCTGCGCCCAGCGGTACGTTGGGTGAACAAAACGTCGCCAGACCCTGGAAAGGACCGTTATGGCACTGCTCCGCAGGCTCGCCGCACTCGGCGCCGCGGCCGAGGCCGCCCGTCGCTACGCCCAGAAGAACCCGGACAAGCTGCGGGAGCTGACCGACAAGGCGGCCGCCTTCGCCGACCAGCAGACCAAGGGCAAGTACACCAACCAGATCACCACCGCCAAGCGCAAGGTCGCCGAGGTTGCCGGTGTCGGCCCGGCCAGCCCGACCTCCTACCCGGGCCAGCACCGCCCCACCCCTTTCAAGCGCGACTCGTAAGGCTCAAGCGCGACTCGTAAGGCCGCCCCTACAGCCGGCCCCACCCGTGGCACCATGGGGCGGGCATCAGCGTCGATGTCCGCCGGTGTGGCCCACCACCTGAGGGTCGGCGCCGGGAGGTGTGCCCGGGTCGTCACAAGCGGCCGGGCCGAGCGCCCGGAGGTTCCGCCATGGCCCCATCAACTGCGGGGTTCCCAGGTTTCGCCGAGCCGGAGCCGACGCCGCAGCAGGTCATCGCCGGCCTGCGGGCCACCGTCGAGGACAACCCGGTGCAGCTGCTCACCCCCGAGGGTGTGCGGCTGGCCGACCCCCAGTGGGATCCGTGGGTCGCCGACACCGACGTGGCCGCGCTGCAGGGCTTCTACCGCGACATGGTGCTGGTGCGCCGCGCCGACCGGGAGGCCAACGCGCTGCAACGCCAGGGACAGCTCGGCATCTGGGTGCCGCTGCTCGGCCAGGAGGCCGCCCAGGTCGGCGCCGGCCGAGCGCTGACCAGCAGGGACCACGCCTTCCCCAGCTACCGTGAGCACGGGGTGGCGTGGTGTCGGGGCATCGACCCCACCCAGCTGCTCGGCATCTTCCGGGGCACCGACCACGGCAGCTGGGACCCGATCGCGACGAAGTTCCACCTCTACACGATCGTCATCGGCAACCAGTGCCTCAACGCCACCGGGTACGCCATGGGCCAGCGGTTCGACGGGCGGGTCGGTGAGCGCGAGACCGGTGAGGCGACGATCTGTTTCTTCGGTGACGGCGCCACCTCCCAGGGTGACGTGCACGAGGGGTTCGTCTGGTCGGCGGTGTACGACGCGCCGGTGGTGTTCTTCTGCCAGAACAACCAGTGGGCCATCTCCGAGCCACTCGAACGCCAGACCCGGGTGCCGCTCTACCAGCGCGCCCGGGGCTACGGTTTCCCTGGCATTCGGGTGGACGGCAACGACGTGCTGGCCACGCTGGCGGTCACCCGGTGGGCGTTGGAGGAGTGCCGCACCGGCAACGGCCCGGTGCTGATAGAGGCGTTCACCTACCGGATGGACGCGCACACCACCTCCGACGACCCGTCCCGCTACCGGCTGGCCGCCGAGCTGGAGCTGTGGAAGCTGAAGGACCCGATCGAGCGGCTCCGGGTAAACCTGGTCCGCCAGCACGAGGTCGGGCAGGAGTTCTTCGACGGCATCGAGGCCGAGTCCGATGCGCTGGCCGCCCGGCTGCGGGAGTTCTGCGTGACCATGCCGAAACCGGGTCCGGAGCGGATCTTCTCCGAGGTGTACGCGGAGCGGTCGCCGCTGCTGGAGGTCCAGCGGAACGAGTACCTGGCCTACCACGCCTCGTTCGAGAGGTAGCGTTAGGCCAAATGTGAGCCAGCGCACAGTTGGGTGACTGGTGGACACATCTAGGTATCGGTCTCACTTACCCCGACCGGCCGATCCGACTAAACCTGGTCACCTCCCACCACGAATCCCGATGCAACGCGCCTTGCCACGATCACGGCATGGGGGGGCGGAGCACCGAGGAAGGCGACGTCAATGTCAGCGACGACTGAAGTAGAGGCGCCCACGGTCCACATTCTGTGGATCAATGCCGGGCTGAGCTGTGACGGGGACTCGGTGGCATTGACCGCCGCGACCCAACCCAGTATTGAAGAGATCGCGCTCGGTGCGCTGCCTGGCCTACCCAAGGTCGCGGTGCACTGGCCGCTGATCGACTTCGACAACGGCCCGGTCGGCGGGGTGAACGACTTCATCGAGTGGTTCTTCATGGCCGAGCGGGGCGAGTTGGACCCGTATGTGCTGGTTGTCGAGGGCTCGATCCCGAACGAGGCGATCAAGGCCGAGGGCTACTGGTCGGGGTTCGGCAACGACCCCAACACCGGCCAGCCGATCACCACCAGCGAGTGGCTCGACCGACTGACCCCGGGCGCGCTGGCCGTGCTCGCGGTCGGCACCTGCGCCACCTACGGCGGCATCCACGCGATGTCGGGCAACCCGACCGGCGCCATGGGGGTGCCGGACTACCTGGGCTGGAACTGGAAGTCCCACGCAGGTATCCCGATCGTATGCGTGCCGGGCTGCCCGACGCATCCGGACAACCTGTCCGAGACGATCCTGTACCTGCTCTACATGGCCACCGGGGCCGCCCCGATGATCCCGCTGGATGAGGAGCTGCGGCCGAAGTGGCTGTTCGAGGCCACCGTGCACGAGGGTTGTGACCGGGGTGGCTACTACGAGCAGGGCGACTTCGCGAAGACGTACGACTCGCCGAAGTGCCTGGTCAAGCTGGGCTGCTGGGGTCCCGTGGTCAAGTGCAACGTGCCCAAGCGCGGCTGGATCAACGGCGTGGGCGGTTGCCCGAACGTCGGGGGCATCTGCATCGGCTGCACCATGCCGGGCTTCCCGGACAAGTTCATGCCGTTCATGGACGCCCCACCCGGAAGCAAGGTCTCCGGCGCGGCGAGCAGTGCGTACGGCGGGGTTATCCGCCAGCTGCGCAACGTGACGATGAAGACGTTGAACGCAGAGCCCAGATGGCGTTCCAAGGGCACCCAGCTGACCACCGGCTACAAGAAGACCTGGTAAGGGGCTCCCACCATGACCGCAACAGCAGACCAAATGGGTTCGTTCAAGACCGACAAGGATGGCCTTGTCGAGATGGCGTGGGACCCGATCACCCGCATCGTCGGGAGTTTGGGTATTTACACGAAGATTGACTTCGGTAACCGGCGGG
>JALYVZ010000326.1 GCA_030852965.1 Actinomycetota bacterium
GCATGAGGGGGATGTTCCTTCTGCTGCGAGGTGCGTCCTAGTGGGCGGTAGGACGCGGTAGATCGTCGGCAGTTCCTGGTAGGTCCAGCCGCCCTCCCGTCGCCAGACATCGAGTTGTAGCATCACCGCGCGGCGCCCTGGCGACGTGTCCTTGGATCGCGTCTAGACATCATCCGGGGGGAGCTGTTTGGCGGTTGTCGATGGTTCCGGAGCTCACTCAGGCGGATGATGGTCCGGACCGGTTGAGGTATTTGTAGACCGTGAACCGGGTGACGCCAAGCGCTTCGGCAACGGTGTCGGCAGATCTGCGGATGGTGAAGGCGCCGCGTTCATGCAGGAGCCGTACGGCGTGTTGCTTGTCTCGGGTTGGCAGATCCCGAAGGGGTGCGCCGAGTTCTGTCTCGATCGAGCGGATGAGCCGGCTGAGGCCGTCGGTGAGGTCGGCTGCTGGCCCGGTTCCTACGGAGGCTGGCTGCAGCCGGACATAGAGGACAGGGCCTCCCGGTAGGGCGACGGTGACGTCGTCGGGGCGAGAGCTACGGCGTTCGACCAGGTGCGCTCCGAGCCGGTCCAGGAGCGGCCCCAGTGCGGTGGCAAGGGCGTCTCCAAGGTGTTCTTGCGGTCTTGTCGCGGTGGCAGCTGCCCGTTGGGCGATCCGCAATTGGTCGTGATCGATGGCCAGGTCCATGTCTCACTCTCCGCGGCTTTGGGGGCCGGTCACTGTGAGGTCCTGGTGCTCCGGGGTCGTCGTTGACTGGCGGATGCCGACGAAGATGAGGTTGAGGATGACGGCGGTGATGGTTCCGGCGGCGACGCCGCTCTTGAGGAACAGCTGCGCGTCGGAGGGGAGCACGTGGTAAAAGGTGGGCGCAAGACTGGGGATGAGCCCGACGGCTAGGGAAGTGGCCACGATGATGAGGTTGCCGGTCTCGCCGTAGTCGACGGTGGCCAGTGACCGTATGCCGACGACGGCGACCATGGCGAACATGATGATCGCGGCACCGCCGAGGACGGGCTGGGGGATGGCTGCCACGACCCGGCCGGCTGGGGGGAAGACTCCGAGCAGGATGAGGATGACGCCGGCGGCGCTGACCACGTACCTGCTGCGCACCTTGGTGAGGGTGATGATGCCGATGTTCTGGGCGAATGTGGTGTAGACGACGGTGTTGAACAGCCCGCCGAGGGTGGTGGTCAGACCGTCGGCGCGTAGTCCGCGGGCGATGTCAGAGTCGGTGACGGGTTTGTCGACCGCTTCGCCGACCGCGATCATCTGCCCGGTGCCCTCGACCATGAGCACGAACATGATCACCAGCAGCGACAGGGAAGGCACCAGTTCGAACGAGGGGGTGCCGAAGTGGAACAGGTCGGGCAGCCTGATCAGCTGCCCGGTGGTCAGCCCGGTGAGGCTGGTCGCGCCCCACACCAGCCCGACGAGGCTCGCGGCGAGCATGGCGATCAGGACCGAGGACTGTTTGAGCACGGCCGGTAGCAGCCGGTAGGACACGATGACCAGGGCCAGGGTGCCGAGGCCCAGGGCGAGGTTCTTGCCGGTGGCGTAGTCCGGCGCGGCGGCGTTGGGGCCGGTGATCAGACTTACCCCGGCCGGAAGTAGCTGCAGCCCAATCAGGGTGACGGCTGTTCCGATAACGACCGGCGGGAAGAGCCGCAGGATGCGAGTGAACACTGGAGCGAGCAGGATCATGCCCAGACCGGCGGCGATCAGCGCCCCGTACATGACAGGGATCCCGTTCCTGGTGCCGATCAGGATCATCGGCGCCACCCCGTTGAACGCGGAACCCATGACCAGCGGCAGCCGGATTCCGAACTTCCACACGCCGATCGACTGCAGGAGGGTGCCCACTCCGCAGAAGAAGAGGGTGGCGCCGACCAGCTGACCGATCTCGGCCGGTGACAGCTTCAGTGCGGCCCCGATGACCAGCGGGACTGCCACCGCGCTCGCGTACATCACCATCACGTGCTGCAGGCCTAGCACAGTCAGCCGCCCAAGCGGTGGTACCTCATCAACCGGGTGGGCGGCCGGCAGGCCCGAGACGACCCGGCGGATCAGGTGACCCCCGCGCCGGTCGGTGGCGCGTGGTTCCGGGGCGCCGGCTACCCCTGTCAGCTGGTCGGGGGCGTGGTCCTCGGGCTTGCGCTCCGGTGTTGACGGGGCATCCGTGCGGTGTTCCTGTTGCGGCATGTCCGGCCTCGCTATACGTCGTGAGCCCGCACGCCAGGACGGCGGTCGAGCAGAGTGGGGAATCGGGACCGCTGCCACGAAGATCTGGGCCAGGCCCCATGAGGCCCGAGGTCTAGCCGTGCCAGCGGGTTCCTTACTGGAAACTTCCCGCGAGATTACATGTAGCGTGTAGAGATGTCCAGCCCTGCATCAGCCGTCGGCACGAGGGATACTACGGTCGTGAGAGCCGTTCGTAACGGGGGACTTCCGAAAGTGCGGGGGCTTCCGACTGTTACGACGTCAGATCAGCTACCCGGGGATGCGGCTTTCAGAGTGACTCTTTTTAACCCTTGACTTTTTGTCCTACATGTAATGTGCTGTCCCTCGTGAAGATCGCACCCTGTCGATGAGGGATCATGTGAACGCTTCCGACAGGTCGAGGGTGGTGGTGTGCATGGCTGGTCGGCTCAAGGTCAACCCGGTCGAACCGGCCGAACTGCTTGTCGACCGCGCCTACCAGGAGCTGAGGTCGGCGATCCTCGAGAACCGGCTGCCGCCGGGAACCTCGATGAGCGTTCCGGCTCTGGCCCGGGAGATGGGGATCAGCCGCAGTCCGGTCCGAGAGGCGCTGCAGCGTCTGGTTCATGACGGGCTGCTCAGCTACACCCGGCACCGCGGCGCCGAGGTGGCGAGCGTGGATCTGGGCGACCTGCGCCAGCTCTACCTGGTCCGGGAGGTGCTGGAGGGTCTGGCGGCCCGGCTGGCCACCGAGGCTGCCGGGCCCGAAGGGTTGGCCGAGCTGCGGCAGATCCTCGCCGAGCACGCCTCAGCCCTCCAGGCAGATGCCGGCGAGGCCGCGCATATCGCCTTGGACATCCGCTTCCACGCCAAGATTCGTGACCTGGCAGACAATCCTCACCTGCTGCGGGCGTTGGAGCCGCTCGCGGGGCGTTCGCACTTCGCGCTGCACTCGCTGTGGCGCAGCCCGGAGGCGCCGGCGCTCGCGCTGGGCGAGCACGAACTGGTTTTCGCGGCGATGACTGCGGGCGACCCGGTCGCCGCCGAGAGCGCTGCGCGCCGGCACATCGCCAACCTGCGGGTCCGCCTGGCCCACGCGGCACCGCTGACCGACGCCGCCGGTAGGCGACCCGCACAAGAGCTGGCCTAGCAACCCAGTTCACTACCGCAGCTGCACCCATGTCCCGGGGGCCGATCGCCCGCAGGCGATGACCCCGCGGCTTCGACGGCCCCACCCATCGGGTGAGTCTGTTGCGCCCGAACCCTCGGCAGACGTGCCTCGCCCCTCGACCTTTTACCGGACCCAATGAGAAGAGGAACCAATGATTATCGACACCCACCTGCATCCGACGAACCTCGTCGACGAGGCGTGGCGCCACACCGGTGAGCCGTTCACCGGGGAACGGATGCTGGCGATGATGGACGGCCCGTTCTACATCAACGGCAAGCCCCGGCGGATCGACGTCGGCCTCATCCAGCCTCCACCGGGCAACACGGCGTGGAAGGAGGGCATGCGCTCTGGTCGGGAGGGTATCCGGGACTACATGTCCTACATCGTCGAGCTGACCCAGAAATACCCGGACCGGTTCATCGGCAACTTCATGTACAACCCACGCTTCGGCCCCGACAACGGCGCGGCCGAGTTGGAGTTCCACGTGAAGGAGCACGGCTTCAAGTTCATGAAGCTGCACGCCAACATGCACGCCTACCGCCCCGACCGGGCGCTGGACTGGCTGCGTCCGGCGCTGCGCAAGTGCGACGAGCTGGGGGTGACGGTGCTGATCCACACCGGTGACGGGCCCTACAGCATCCCAACCCAGTTCTACCCGATCATCCGCGAGTTCCCGAACGTCAACTTCATCCTCGGCCACTTCGGGGTCCAGACCGGCGGGGTGTACTGCTTCGAGGCGTTCTGGATGATCCAAGACAGCCAGAACGTCTACGGCGAGTCCGGCTGGCTGCTGCAGTCCCGGATCGTGGAGTTCGCCAAGGAGATGGATAGAGACAAGCTCCTCTTCGGCACCGACTCCCCGCCCAACGAGCCGGGAATGTGGGCCCGGGAGCTGGAGGTCCTGTGCTGGCCGCCGCCGCAGGGCCTCAACCTCAGCGAGGACGACCTCGAGGGGTACCTGGGCAACAACACCGCCAAGCTGCTCGGGTTGGACCCGACGCCTCCGCCAGCCACTGTCCAGGAGGCCGAGGACTACCTCGCGGGCAAGCTCCCGCAGGCCAGCGCCCAGAACACCCACTCCACCGCCACCCGCGTGTGACACCGGCCGCGGGCGGGGGAGCGAAGACGGTCCCCCGCCCAGGCCATCACTCGTCGCATCCATCACGCGCGGGGCGGGCCCCCCCACCCAGCCGGAAAGTTCGCGAGAGAGGAACGTCAGTGGATCCCACAGAAGGGCACGGCGCGGACCGGCCGCGGCTGGT
>JALYVZ010000089.1 GCA_030852965.1 Actinomycetota bacterium
CACCGAAGGCATGAGCAAACCCGAGATCATCCGCTGCCTCAAGCGCTACATCGCCCGCGAGGTCTACACCGCCCTACTCACGGCAAACAATCTTGAACTCGCCGCTTGACATCCATAGGAGCATCCTCGTCGTCCTCCAGGTTGCCGTAGTGCTCGGAGCCCGGCTCGAGGTACTCACCCAGGTACGCCAGCGTGTCGTGGTACTGCTTGTCCGCGCCGCACTCGATCAGCAGTCGCCAGGCGTGCTGCTGCTTGCGCCGCTCCTGCGCCACCCGGCGCCACGCGGCGCGCTGGGTGTAGCCGGTGAACCGGTAGGCCAGGTAGGCGCCGAGCGTCACCAAGGTCCACACGATGTAGCCCGCGGTCAACAGGGACTCGCTCATGACGAACACCTCCGCTTTCGCGCTGGTTCAACGTAGACCATATGATCTATCTACCCTTTGAGCAATCAAATGGTAGCAGTCTGTAAACTTCTTTACAAGTCTCTACACAGCCGCCAGCTCGGGATTTGCGCGAGTCGTTTTCAGGCTGCTGATCAGACGGGGGTACCCTGCGCCAGTGGCTCCGACTCCGGGCTCGCAGACCTCGCGCGAGCAGACCGAGGAGTTGGTGCTGCGCGCGTTGCACCATCACGGCGTCACCCACGCGGGCGGCTTCCGGGACGAGTCGTTCGACGGCCTGGCCCTCGGTGCGATCGCCGAAGCCACCCACCTGTCGCGGCCCTCGGTCTACGCGGTCCGGGATGCCTACACCCTCAACGGTGACTCTCCGGTGCTGGCCGGCGACCTCCCCGGCGGCGACGGCAAACTCAAGGGACCGCTGCGGCTGCGGTCCGATCTCGGTTACGCGGTCGGCGTGGACTTCGGGCCCAGGCACGCGAGGGTGGCAGTCGCCGATGTGCACGGCCAGCTGTACGACGGCCCGGGAGTGGAGACGGACTTCGAGGTGGGACAGGCCCCGGAGCGATACCTGGACTGGACCTCGCACACCATCCAGGAGCTCCTGCCCAGGGCCGGCGTGGAGCTGGCGGACGTGATCGGTGTCGGCATCAGCCAGGTGGCGCCGATCGACGTGCGGTCGGGCTACCCACACCCGAACGGGTTGACCAACAAGGCCTGGCGCGATGTCAGCGTGGCCAGTCAGCTAGCCCGGCGTCTGGACTGGGTGGACATCAGCACGGTGTCGGACAACGACACCAACCTCAGGACGCTGGCCGAGTACGAGAACGGGGTCGGCCGAGGGGCCAAGGTCGTCGCCTACATCAACTGGGGCAACCACGTGGGCTTCGGCCTGATCGTGAACGGCACGGTGTACCGGGGCAGCCGCGGCTACGCCGGCGAGCTGGGGCACCGCCCGATCCCCGGTGGGACTGGCCACTGTCCGCGGTGCGGGCGGACCGGCTGTCTCGAGTCCACGATCTCGGCCACCGTGATCGCGGCCGGGTTCGGGGCTTCCGAGATCGAGCTTCCCCGGGCCGCCGAGTGGCTGCTCGCCAGGATGGCCGACGAACAGGCGACGGGCCGGTCGGCGGTGTTCGATCAGCTGATGGAGGCCACCCGGTATCTGGCCGAGACCGTCGCGCTGGTCGTCGACATGCTCGACCCCGAGGCGGTGATCCTGGCCGGCTCGATGGGCGCCAAGATCCACGACAACACCGCGCTGCTCGGAGCCTTCCGATCCACGCTCGAAGAGCATCACATGGGCTTCGCCGACAACATCCGCCTGCTGGCGCCCAAGTTCGGCAAGGAGAGCGCCGTTCGCGGTGCGATCCTGCGGGTGCTCTCCGAGCGTCTCATCCCTTGGGCGCGTAACAAAATAGTGGTCTCGAGCGTTGCGTCCGGTAACGATGGCTCCCCACCACCGCGAGACGGCCGCGCTAAACGTTCATGACCTGTACGGCCTTCGGCTGAACAGTCCCCGCACGTCATACGAATCCCCGCGTAAGGACCAGCATAGTGACTACCGGCACAGCGTCACCTCGGCTCTCGGAACCGCCTGGACACCGAGCGCCGTCCATATCGGACGCTGCGGTCGCGGAGACCGACGCGCACCGGCTCGGTCGCCTGGTGAGCGGCGCCCCTCGCGCCGCGGCCGTCGCGGAGGTGTGCGAGTGGACCTCGAACCAGCTCAAGCTGACGGGCCGGGGACTCGACCTGACCAGTGCCGACCTCACCGGCGCCGACCTCACCGGCCTCAACCTGCGCAAGGCGACGCTCCCCCGCGCGATCCTGCACTCGGCGAGGTGCGACGGCACGAACCTGAGCGAGGCCAACCTCAGCTGCACCGGCATGGAGAAGGTCAGCTTCAAGGGCGCGATACTGACCGGCGCATTCCTGCATGCGTCGGCCGCCCAGGTGTGCGACTTCACCGCAGCCGATCTCTCCCGGGTCGTGGATGCCACTGGGACGCTGTTCCACGGGTGCAACTTCACCGGCGTGGTCTTCGATCGCGGGACTCTCGCGGGTGCGACCTTCTACCAATGCGACCTTCGCGGTTCCAGCTGGCACGCGTCCGCCCTGCAGGGGTCGACGTTCAACGAGTGCCTGCTCGACGGAGCCAGCTTCGACACCGCGAACCTCGAGCAGGTCACGTTCAGCAAGTGCCACCTCGACGAGGTCTCGTTCGTGCGGGCGACCGGCCGCGGGATGAGCATCCAGCGACCCACGGGAGCCAGCGGCGTGTTCCTGGACGGTGCCCGGCTTCCGGGGCTGCGGTTGGTGGACGTGCGCGGCATCGGGATGACCGCGGCCGACGCCGACCTTCGTGGCGTCGACCTCACCGACTGCCATCTGCTGCAGGCGGCGTTCCCGCGCGCGGATCTTTCCGGGGGCCGTCTGGTCCGCTGCGAGCTGACCGGGATCGACCTGAGCGAGGCGAACCTCACCGGGACCACGATGACCTACACCACAGCCGGGGGCGCCGACCTGCGTGATGCCCTCGCCGAGAACCTGGTGATCCAGGAATGTTCACTGCGGGATGCCGTGCTGGAAGGCATCAAGGCGCGCGGCCTGGTGGTACGCGACTCGGACCTGTCCAAGGCCAAGATGACCGGCGCATACCTCTACCGGTCCATGTTCACCGGAGACCCGCCGGCCGGGATGTCGCTGCGGGGCGCCAACCTGGAAGGGGCCACGCTCGTCCAGGCCTACCTCGCCGCTGACCTGTCTGGAGCGTGCCTGCGCGGGGTGCACGCGTCCTACGTGCGGCTGAACCAGAGTTCGCTGCGCGGCGCGGACCTGCACGGAATCGCCATCTTCGACGCGAGCCTGGTCAAGACCGAGTTCACCCACGCGCAGCTCTCGACTCTGCGGCCGCCGTTCTTCGCGGATCGGTGTGAGGGCCTGGCCGACGCGCTCGAGGCGGCCGGCGACACCTCGGCGGTCGAGTACATGGAAAGACTCTCCAGAGCGCTTCGGACCGAGGTCCGCAGCTCCACCCTCGCCTAACCCATCGCCGACGCCGACATCAGCAAGAGCCAAGTCGTCGGCGGTCTATATGTCCGCCGACGCCGAGTTCCCGGCGCCGAAGAACCCCGGCTGCGTCGGGCGCTACTCCATCGAGTCGGTTGGCGGCGTTGGCCCGTGGGCGTCGACCTCGCGCTGAGCCGAACGCCCTGGCACGTCGTACTCTTCGCCGGTTCGAGGCGCCGAGGGAAGCTGACTATCGAGAGACTCGCGATAACGGATGCAGCCCCGCAAGAACTCCGGCCAGGTGGGCACCTCGGGCATCGGATCGGTGGACTCGGGAAGGAGCCCCAGAGGTGCGGGTGGTGCCAGCAGAGATCGTGGCGAGTGGAGTCGCGGTGCTGCCTGATCCCTTCCCGTAGGCGCATCAGCTCTCGGACGAGTTCCTCGCGCGCAAGTGACCCTAGGTCGCCATCTGTTGATGTCATGCACTGAGACTGGACGGTTGCCGGGTCGAAGCAAGGCCGCGGGAGGGCTGGTGCAGCACTGTTGGGTCAGCGCAGCGAGGCGGGCAACCCGAATGCCTCGAAGTGTTCGGGTCCGATGAACGCGGTGATCTCGGCGATCCGCTCGCCGCGCAGGGTCAGCACGTTGACCGCCCAGGCGAGGTGCGCGCCTTCGCCGTCGGCACGGAGGTAGCGGGCCACCGCCGGCTGCCTGTTCGCGCTGGTCGGGAGGTGCCGCCAGGAGCGGTGTACAGCCACGAGCGCAGCGAGGCCCGGCCTTCGAACCGCGCGAGCCCCCGCCACGCCCGCAGCAGCGCGTCCTGCAGCGCGTCGTCGGCGTCGTGGGTCGAGCCCAGCATGCCGTAACAGTGCGCGTGCAGCTGCCTGCGAAGCGGCTCTACCAGGCGCGCGAACGCCTCGTCGTCACCGCCGCGGGCCTGGGCCAGGTCGGCGTCCTCGGTGCCAGCCGCAGTGTGCGCGGGAATGTTGCCCATGACCGATGAGTCTGCCCGACGGCGGGAGTCTTTACCCGGACCGAGCAGGACAGCCCCGTTCCCAGGAGGTTCCGATGAACCGCACCTCGATCGTCACCGCCGCGACCCACAAGGTCCCCGACGCCACGCTGTACTACGAGGTGCGCGGCGACGGGCCGCTCGTGGTGCTGGTCGGCTCACCGATGGACGCCGCTTCCTTCGCACCGCTGGCCGACCTGCTTGCAGGAGACCACACCGTGCTCACCGCCGACCCGAGGGGCATCAACCGCAGCCCGCTCGTCGACCCCGACCAGGATTCGACCCCTCAGCTGCGCGCTGACGACCTCGCCCGGCTCATCACCCACCTCGACGCCGGCCCGGCTGCGGTCCTTGGCTCCAGCGGCGGGGCCGTCAGCGTGTTGGCTCTGGCACTCGCCCGCCCCGAGCAGGTGCGCACCGTGATCGCCCACGAGCCCCCGCTCAGCGAGCTGCTCGACGACCGCGAGCAGCACCGCCGGCAGACCGACGAGATCATCGCCACCTACCTCGCCGGCGACGTCGCCGGGGCCTGGGCGAAGTTCCTGGTCAACGCAAACATCACCCTGCCCGAGGGCGCGGCCGAGGAGATGTGGGGCGAGCCCGATCCACAGCAGGCCGCGGACCAGCGCCGCTTCTTCGTCCACGAGATGCGCCCGACCACTCGCTGGCGGCCGGACATCGCCGCCCTGCGGGCCGGGTCGCCCCGCATCGTGGTCGGCATCGGCGAGCAGTCCGGCGGCCAGCTCTGCGACCGCACCTCGACCGCACTCGCCGCCGCGCTGGACACCGAGCCGACGATGTTCCCCGGTGGCCACACCGGCTTCGCCGAGGACCCCGACAGCTTCGCCACCCGACTGCGCGCAGTATTGCGCGAGAGCTGAGCGACGGCCAGATGCCCGATCACCCAGCGGTCCAGCCGTACCGCATCGCAATCCAGGAACGGGATCTGACCGACCTGGCCTATCGCCTCACCCGGTACGGGCCGCATCGGAGCCCCACGGCGGCGACACCGGTTCCGGCGTGTCCAACGCGGTGGTCCGGGAGCTCGTCGAGCACTGGCGAGACCGGTACGACTGGCGCGCATGGGAGACCCGGTTCAAGACGACTCAGGAGACGAAGATGACCACCCAGAAGACCTCGCAACCGCTCGACCACTGCTTCACCGCTCCCATCGAGAAGAACGGAGCCTTTGCCACCTACGTGACCGTGCCGGGCTCCGCCGAACTCCTTGGTACGCGGCGGCCCGTCAAGGTCGCCGGCACGATCGGCGGCCACCCGTTCACCGCAAACCTGATGCCGTCGGGCAACGGTCCACACTGGCTGCCGGTCAAGGCAGCCCTGTGCACTCTCATCGGTAAGGATCGAGGCGGCGCCGAGGTGACGTTTCACCTCGAGCAGCGGCTCAGCTGAACGGCCCGTCGACGTCATCGTCCAGCGGACGGTCTCAGTCGCCGCGGAGCTGCCTTGCGGTCTTGGCGCCGCGGGCGTGCAGCCAGGCGATGAGGTCGACCGCACCGCTCGTGGCGGCGGCGTCCAGCGGCGTGCAGGGTTCCCACGGTGGTGTCCAGTTCAGCTCGGCGCCGTGATCGAGCAGGTATTGAGCCGCGGCTGCGCGGCCGCCGTGGCAGGCGGCCCAGAACGCTCGGTTGGTTTCGTCGGACGGTGGTGCGTCCCCGCCGGCGTAGTGGACCTCGAGCCGGTCCATGAGTCCGAGCGCCGCGGCCGCGAACAGGTTGGTCTGCACGCCTCGATCAACCAGCCGGTAGGCCACGTTCCACTGCCGGAACGCTGTCGCGTCGGCGAGTGGTGGACCGTCCGCGATCACTGCTCCGGGGGCGTCGATGTCCGCGTCGGGTCCAGCAGGGCGTCGGACCAACGCGAGCATCTGGGCCACCCTCGACGAGGCGCGCGGGGACACAGGCCATCTCAACTGAGGCGCATTCGCCTCGGCGACCGATCCGCTTGCCGATCCCGGGCGCGGACCGGCGACTTCAGCCCCGGACGCGGCGGCCCGGTGCGTGACGCCAGGGCGCCATACACCGTGAGCCGGGCCCACGGGGCTGGCCGGCTTCCCGCTGATTCACGAATAGCCCGGGTTCAGGGCCGGAACATGCGGGCGGACGCGTGCTCGTGGGCCAATCGGCGGAGGGCGGCGAACAGGGCGTCGCCCAGCACCATGCCCACCACCGCGGCATCGACCACACTCTCCCGCTCGGGGGCCTCCCGCTCGGGGGCCTCCCGCTCGGGGGCCTCCCGCTCGGGCCGCCCGGACAGCCCGGCCAGGTCCAACTCGGCGACCCGGTCGGCCAGCCCGGCGTATTCGTCGAGCCGGGCCACCAGTTCGGGATGCTCCAGCTCGGCGAAGGTGGCCAGCGTGTCCAGGGCCAAGTCGACCGCCGGGTTGCCGGGCGTGAGTGACCACCCATGCCGGCGGGCGACCTCGTCGAGCAGGCCGCCGGCCCACACATGTGACTCCCCGTCGCGCCGGCCACGCACCGTGTTGATCGCCGCCTGCGCGGTGCCGAGCGCGGCGTGGGCGTCGGGAGCCGAGTCGATCCCGGCGACCATCTCTCGCGCCTGCGCCACCGAGAGCCCGCCGATGTCAAGCAACGCCCGCACCAGCCGCAGCCGGTGCAGGTGCGATCGGTCGTAGCGCGCCTGGTTGGGGCTGGTGCGGGCGCCCGGTGGTAGCAGGTCCTCGCGCAGGTAGTACTTGATCGTCGCGACCGGCACCCCGGACTCCGCACTCAGCTCGGCCATCCGCATGAACCGCCCGCCTCCCGATGGAATTGGCGTGGACTCTGCCGAATGGACAGCGTAGCTCATCGATATCGGATAGCCTAACTATCCATAAGTCAGGAATGGGACTCACACGGTACCACTGAGCACGTCGGCGAGGGCGCCGGAAGCCGACTCGACACGGCCGGGCGTTCTGGCCGGCGCAGTGCTGCTGGCGGCCGTAGTGCTCGCCCGCCCGCCCAGAAGCTCGTACTCCTCAGACCAGGTGGGCGTTGCGCCAGAGGATCTCGCTGAGGCCCCAATCATGCCCTGCTCGCTCAGGAACGGCACGACCTTGCGCGCGGTCCAGCGGATTGTCTCCTGGTGGTGCGGGTCGTTCCGGGCTACCTTGCGCGCCACCTTCGGGTCCAGCCCGACGCTGCGGTAGACCTCCGGGTGGATGAGGTTGGTGGCGATCCGATGCGCCGCGGCGGCGGACAGCCAACGGGCGGCTGCGCGCTGCGCTGGACTGGTCTTCGGCATGATCCGGGCCAGCTCCTCTCGGGCGTAGCGGATGTGCCTGGCCTCCTCGGTGACGTGGATCTTGCTCACCATCCGGGTCAACACGGTCTGTCCTCCATGCCCTCACGCTGCAGCTGGTCGGTGGTCTGCTCGGCGATCAGGGTGCCGGCGAACATGGCCGGACCGGCGGCGATGGTCTTGAACGGCCGGCCGGACGGCCGCCGCCGGAGTGACCAAACCGGTGCTCTACCGGCACTTCACCGACCGCGCCGACCTGCAGCGGGCGGTCAGCGAGCGAGCCGCACAACTCTTCTGCTGGAGCGACTCCTGCCGGAGCTGAGCCGGAAACGAGAGCCGATCGAGCACATCCGCTCCATCGTCGACAGTTTCCTCGCCGGCGCCGAGGACGAACCGCGGCTGTGGCACTTCGTGGCGCACAACCCCGGCGGCGGACCCGACACCGCCGAGGTGGTGAAGCACAGCATGGCGCTGGTCGCGAGCGCGGGGCGGACGCCGGCGGCGCCGAGGCGTTCGCCTACGGCCTGGTCGGCATGGTCTACACCGCCGGGGACTGGTGGCTGAGCCGTCGGACAATGAGCCGCGAAGCCCTCACCGGCCACCTGACGGCGATGATCTGGGGCGGACTCACGGGGGTGCTGGGCGGACCAGCGAAGACGAGCCAGCCCGCCCACTCCGCCTGGTCGCCGGGTCGGACGGGCTGCTCGACAACCCCACCGGCTGATCAGCCGCGCCGCCGCCTCCCGCAGGCTCGGTCAGCCGCCGATCCCGAACCCGACCTTGCGCGAGTCGGCCGGGGCAATCTCCACGTAGGACACCCGGGCAGCCGGCATCACGTAACGGCGGCCCTTCTCGTCAACCAACGTCAACAGCCCGGCCGGGTTCTTCAGCGCGTCGCTCACCAGCGCCTCGATCTCGTCCGGCGTCTGCGCACTGGACACCACGAGCTCACGCGGGCTCTCCGCGACGCCGATCTTGACCTCCACGCTGAAACCTCCGGCTGAGAGAAAGTTGCACTGCGCGCCAGGCTAGTGGAGCAGTGCGCGGCGGGGACGCCCGGACCCGCCGGTCTCACCGAAGGCGTACCACGGGCCGCCGCCGTGGTCAGGCCAGTCCGAGTGCGGCCATCCGCTGGGCGTGGTTGTGCTGCAGCCGCTTGAACAGCACCGCGATGCCGGACAGGTCGCCGAAACCGCGCACGAAGAACCCGGCCAGCTCGTCGCGCTCGGCCACCACGTGTTGGGCCTGGGTGACCGCCTCACCCAGCAGCCGCCGGCCCCACAGCGCGAGCCGATCACGGACCTGGCGGCTGCTCTCGATGGCGGCCAGCACCTCCCGCTCGGCGAACGCGCTGTGTCCGGTGTCGGCCAACACCCTGCGCACCAGCGAGCCGGTCGGCTCGGGCAGCCAGTCGGCCACCTCTCGGTAGAAGTCGGCGGCCAACCCATCTCCGAGGTAGGCCTTGACCAGCGACTCCAACCAGTCGTGCGGAGCGGTCGCCCGGTGGTAGTCGTCGAAGACCCCGGCGAACGGGCGCATCGCGTCCTCGACGCAAGCGCCCAGCCCGTCCAGGTGCTCCTCCAACAGCCGGAAGTGTCCCATCTCCGCCGCCGCCATCGCCGACAGTGCCGCCCGCCCGGCCAGCGTCGACGCCGTGCGGGCGTCCTCGGCGAGCCGGTCGAACGCGGACAGCTCGCCGTAGGCCAGCGCGCCGAGCAGGTCCACCAGAGCAGCGTCGCTGGGCGCCTCCGGCCCGTGCACCTCGTCCGTCAGCCGGCTCGTCATGGCTTCAGAGTAGCGAGGTTTTCGCTGCCCGCGAGGCACGTCACGCCCACCGAACCAGGAACCTCCGCTATGATCTGGTCCAGCGCGTGGCCTCAATCGACACCTGAGCGCGGCCCGCGCCCCGGCGGTCGCCCGAAATTCCGGCTCTATGTTCCGGACAGTCCGGGTCCGCGACGACATGCGCGCGTGCTGCGCCTCGCCGTCCTTCCCGCCCGGTTACCCCGATGTTCGTGGTGTCCGGAGGCGGTCGAGGAGACGGCAGCTGGCCTGGAGCGCGCTGGAGAGAGGCGATTGCCCTGACGCTCGAGACCAGCACCATCGACAACGACAACACCGACAACCTCGAACCGACCCCTGAGCCGCTGCACGCCGGCGCCCCGGTCCGGCCCGACTCCCCGACCTTCGCCGAGCTGGGCGTGCGCCCCGAGATCGTCCGGGCGCTCAACGAGGTCGGCATCGAGCGCACCTTCGCGATCCAGGAGCTGACCCTGCCGCTGGCTCTGGCAGGCGAGGACGTCATCGGTCAGGCCCGTACCGGCACCGGCAAGACCCTGGGCTTCGGCGTCCCGCTGCTGCAACGGCTGCGCCCCGCCAGCACCGACACCGAGAACGCCAGCCGCGACGTGCCGCAGGCGCTGGTCGTGGTACCCACCCGTGAGCTGTGTGTGCAGGTCGCCCGCGACCTGGCCGACGCCGGGCGGCACCTGGGAGCCCGGGTCACCGCCATCTACGGCGGCCGGCCCTACGAGCCACAGGTCGCTGAGCTGCAGCGTGGCGTGGACATCGTGGTCGGCACCCCGGGCCGGTTGCTCGACCTGGCTGAGCAGCGCCACCTGGTGCTGGGCCGGATCAGCTCCCTGGTCCTCGACGAGGCCGACGAGATGCTCGACCTGGGCTTCCTGCCTGATGTGGAGCGGATCCTGAGGATGCTGCCCGAGCAGCGTCAGACCATGCTCTTCTCGGCGACCATGCCGGGTCCGATCATCACGCTCTCGCGCACGTTCCTGACCCAGCCGACGCACATCCGGGCCGAGGAGTCCGACGCCAGCGCAATCCACGAGCGCACCCGGCAGTTCGTCTACCGGGCGCACGCGCTGGACAAGGTCGAGCTGCTGGCCAAGACGCTGCAGGCCGACGAGCGCGGCCTCACGATGATCTTCACCCGGACCAAGCGCACCGCGCAGCGGGTGGCCGACGACCTCGCGGACCGGGGATTCGCGGTCGGCGCGGTACACGGTGACCTCGGCCAGGGCGCCCGGGAGCAGGCGCTGCGGGCGTTCCGCTCGGGCAAGGTCGACGTGCTGGTCGCCACCGATGTGGCGGCCCGAGGCATTGACGTGATAGATGTCACTCATGTCGTCAACTACCAGTGCCCGGAGGACGCCAAGACCTACATCCACCGGATCGGCCGCACCGGCCGGGCCGGCAAGGAGGGTGTGGCGGTCACGCTGGTCGACTGGGACGACGTCCCGCGCTGGAAGCTGATCAGCGACGAGCTCGATCTCGGCGTGGACAACCCGGTGGAGACCTACTCCACCTCTGAGCACCTGTTCGCCGACCTCGGCATCCCCACCCGCGCCAGCGGCACGCTGCCCAAGGCCGCCCGTACCCGGGTCGGGTTGGATGCCGAGCACCTGGAGGACGACGGTCGTAGTGGCCGAGGCCGCCGCAGCGCGCCCAGCGGCCGGCGCGAGCGCTCGGGATCCAGCCGGTCAGGATCCGCGCAGTCGGGATCCGGGCGCTCCAGCGGTCGTGGCGAGCACTCCCGGGGCGGCCCAGATGTTGCCGATCCCGCAGCGGACATCGCCGCGCCGAGGGCCAACCGTCCGCCGAGGCAGCGCCGTCGGCGCCGCGCCGGGGCGCTGGTGGGCGACACCGCCACTGACGAACGGATCGGTTCCGCCGAGGCCCACCAGAGCCCGGTTCCTGAGTTGGCCGGCCAGGGCGAGACCACTAGACGGCCGCGTCGGCGACGCCGGAACGGCGGTGCATCGGCGAGTTCCCAGACCCACCAGACGGTCGACACCCAGGACGCCGCCGCGAGCTGAACGCGTCCCGGCAAGACGGGGCCAGCATGCTGCGCGCGGAACGCCGCCGATGGTCTGACCTGGTGGCGGCCGCCACGATTGCGGTCGTCATCGTGGTCGCCGTCGCGCTGCCGGCTGGGTTCGGTCCGGCGGCTCGCACCAGCTCGGTGACGCTGACCGGTCCCATCCCGGTCACGCCGCTGGCTCCGGGTGACGTGCCGGCCACCCTCACCGAACTGTGGCGGGCCCCGAGCGCGGCCACCCCGAGCCCGGTCACCGACGGCCCGCTCGTGGTGACCGGCGACAACGACGCCGGCGCGGGCGGCGGGACCGTGCTCGGGCGCGACCCACTGACCGGGCAGACTCGCTGGAGCTACCACCGCGAGCTGTCGTTGTGCACCGTCGGCTCCGGCTGGCACACGGCGCTAGCGGTGTTCCGCCAGGGCGAGTACTGCTCCGAAGTCACCCAGCTGTCGCCCGCCACCGGGGCGCGCGTCCAACAGCGCAACTCCGACGTACACCCGGAGATCCGGCTCATCGACCTCGGCGGCCTGGTCGGCGCCGCTGGCGCCGACTACCTCGAGGCATGGCGCATCGACCTGATCAAGACGGTGATGTACGGGGCGACGAGGACCGACGCCCAACCGAACCGGCAACCCCACCGGGGCTGCCGGCACCTCTCGACCACCGGCACCCAGGGCCGGGTGGCGGTGCTGGAACGCTGCCCTGACGAGGCAACCGACCGGTTGACCGTGCTCCGGCCGGACGGCGAGCAGGGCGATCGCCCCGAGCTGGAGTTCAGCGTCACCCTGCCCAGCGACGCGGCGAAGCTGGTGGCAGTCAGCGCGGACCGGGTGGCGGTGGCGTTGCCGAACCCCACCAGGCTCAGCATTCGCGATGGCGCGGGCGCCGAGGTTGCCAGCCTGCCGCTGGATCTGCCGCCCGCCGATCTGACCGTGGACCAACCCGGCAGCGTGCCCGCCACCGCTGACGGTCTGCGCACGGTGGCGTGGTGGACCGGGTCGCGCACGGTGGGGTTGGACGTCGCTGAGCTGCGGCCGACGTGGACGGTGCCGGACAGCCTGGGCCCGGGCACTGTGTGGGCCGGACGGCTGGTCGTGCCGGTGCGGGCCGGGCTTGCGGTGCTGAACGCCGACAATGGTGCCCCGCTGCGCACGATCCCGATGGGCCGAGGCGGCTGGAAGGGTCCGGTGTCGTTGAGCGCCCTGGGGCCGGTGCTGCTGGAACAACGCGGCCCGACGGTGGTCGCCCTGCACTGAACGCGCCTACCCTGGGGTCCGTGACCGACCATCCCGCCGAGACCGGCCACAGCGCCGAGACCGGCCACAGGACTGCCACCGACCACGCACCTGAGACCGGCTATTTCGGACCGGGCAGCGTGAGCCGGCGGGTCATCGCCGACCCGGCGGCCGGTGTCGGTGGCATCCGGGCGTTGTTCCTGCAGGCGCTGCACCCGCGCGCGATGGCCGGAGTGGCACAGCACTCCAACTTTGCCGCCGACTTCTGGCCCCGTCTGCAACGCACCGCCCAGTACGTCACCACGGTGGCCTTCGGCAGCACCGAACAGGCTGATGCGGCGGCGGCCCGGGTGCGGGCGGTGCATCGACAGGTGCGCGGTGTCGACAAGGTCACCGGCCTGCCATACGCCGCCGACGACCCCGACCTGCTCCGCTGGGTGCACGTCACCGAGGTCAGCTCGTTCCTGGACGCGGTGCGGCGCGCCGGCTTGCGGTTGACCGACGCCGAAGCCGACCAGTTCTACGCCGAGCAGGTCACCGCGGCCGCTCTGCTCGGCGCCACCGACGTACCGGCCAGCCGCGCGGAGGTCGCCGAGTACCTTCGCGCGGTGCGCCCGGAGCTGCGGGCCAGCCGGGTGGCGCGGGAGGCGGCGTTGCGGCTGGCAC
>JALYVZ010000327.1 GCA_030852965.1 Actinomycetota bacterium
CCCGTCACCGGCGACGTGATCACCGGCTCGGACGGCGATGGGATCCTGCATGCCGGCACTCGGATTGCCGATGACGGATCCGTCGTCTCCGCGGGTGGGCGGGTGCTGTCGGTGGTGGGCACCGGCGCCGACCTCGCCGCCGCCAGGGCGGACGCCTACCGGAGGGTGGCCGCAATCCACCTCACCGGCTCACACCACCGCACCGACATCGCGCAGCGGGCGGTCGAGGGCCTGGTGCGGCTACCCACCGGAGCTCGCGCCACCTGAGGGGTGTTCGGCCAGCTCCGCGAGCTGGGCGATCCGGGCCTCGATGCCGGGAGCGACGGGTACCCCGGTCAGCTGGGCCAGCTGCCGCCACCGGTGCGCCACGTCGTTGCGGCGCAAAGCCGTCGCCCTGGCGATCGCGCCCAACTCCTGGCTTCGCTCGGGGTCGTCCAGTGCCGCCAGCACGTCGCGCGGAAGCTCCTCGGCGTCCGCTTTCAGCCCCAACGGCTCGGCCGGCGCGACGAACTCGGCGAACAGCCGCGAACCCACCGGCAGATCACCGACCAGCGCGCAACCGGCGGCCATCGCCTCGAAGAACCGGGTGTCGACCCCACGGTGGGTGCCGTCGCGGCCCCCGTAGCGGTGGTGGTTGGTCAGGAACAACCGCGCCCTGGTGGCCATCGAGGTGAAGATCTTGCGGTGCTGGTCCAGCGAGGTGACGGCGCCGAGCTGGCCGATGTCGTGCTGGTAGCTGCCCTCGTTGCGCTGGGCCCACTGGCGAAGGAGCTCATGCTGCCCGGCCGGGACCCGGCCAGGGCAGAACACGTCGATGGTGCGGTGCAGCGGGTCGGTGCGCACCGGGAACGCCAGCACGTCCAGCATCGGCGGCACCACGTCCACCGTGTGCAGTTTCCCGTGCAGGGTGCGCAGGTAGGTCAGCGGCGGCATCTCACAGCCCGCGAACAGCGCGTCGGCCCGCTTGCGCAGGTGCGTGACCACCTCGGCGTAGCGGCGCAGGTCCCAGTCGGTGACTGTCTCGATGTGCACCATCACCTGGCTGCCCAACGTGTGCCAGTCCGGCAGCCCGACCAGCACCGAGGCGTCACCCAGGTCCCGGGCAAGCACCAGCAGCACATCCGACGGTGCACCGCCGTGGCGCTGATGATGCTCGATCCGGTACGGGCGCACCACCCGACTGGAGTTCAGCAGCGTGCGCACCGCCGGCTTGGCCAGCGCCCCCCGGCTGAACCGGGGCGAGGCGAGCAGCACCCGGTACAGCCCGGCGCCCAACGCCTCGACCAGCGCGTCCTCAGCCTCCCGCAGCCCGCCGTAGTTGGCCACCGGGCGGATCTCGCGCAAGCTCAGAATGGCTACGGTCGCCTGACTGCTTGCCATGGGGCCGAGTATGGCCCATCGAAGCTGCCGGTACCGTCGTTTCCGATGTCCGCCACGACCTGCGTCCAACCAGACCGCGCCCCTCGGGCCCGTCCCTCGCTGCGGATCGGCACGTTCCATGTCGATCCGCCGGTGGTGCTGGCGCCGATGGCCGGTATCACGAACATGGCGTTCCGGCGGCTGTGCCGCGAGTATGGCGAGCGGAGCGCCAGCGGAGCGAGCAGTCGCGCAGCGCAGCGGAGCGCGTGTCACGAGCGGAGCGCCAGCGGAGCGAGCAGTCGCGCAGCGCAGCGGAGCGCGTCGGACACCGCGGGGCTCTACGTCTGCGAGATGATCACCTCGAGGGCGCTCGTGGAGCGCCAGCCCCGGACCTTCCACATGATCTCCTTCGATGCGAGCGAGCACCCCCGGTCGCTTCAGCTCTACGGGGTCGACCCGGCGACCGTCGCGGCGGCGGTGCGGATGGTGGTCGAGGAGGACCTGGCCGATCACGTCGACCTCAACTTCGGCTGCCCGGTACCCAAGGTGACCCGGCGTGGTGGGGGCGCCGCGCTGCCGTTCAAACACCGGCTGTTCGCCCAGATCATCACCGCCGCCGTCCGCGCCGCCGACGACAAGCTGCCGGTCACGATGAAGATGCGGATCGGAATCGACGCGGAGCACAAGACCTACCTGCGGGCGGGAAGGATCGCCGCAGACTCCGGTGTCGCAGCGGTGGCCTTACACGCCCGCACCGCGGCCCAGCGCTACTCCGGGCAGGCCGACTGGGGGTGCGTGTCCCGGCTGCGCGACGCGGTGCCGGCGGGAGTGCCGGTGCTGGGCAACGGCGACATCTTCTCAAGCTCCGACGCGCTGCGGATGGTCGCCGAGACCGGCTGCGACGGGGTGGTGATCGGGCGGGGCTGCCTGGGCCGGCCGTGGCTGTTCGGTGAGCTGGAGGCGGCGTTCGCTGGACGTCCGGTGCCGACCGGGCCGACACTGGGTGCGGTGGCCGCCACGATGGCCCGGCACGCGCGGCTACTGTGCGAGCATCACGGCGACGACGGTGACGAGACCCGAGGCGTCCGGGACCTGCGCAAACACGTGGCCTGGTACCTGATGGGGTTCCCGGTCGGCTCGGCGTTGCGGCGCCGGCTGGCGATGGTCGGATCGCTGAACGAGCTGGACGAACTGCTCGGCGGCCTGGATGCTGGTGAGCCGTTCCCGGTCGGGGCGCAGGGCCCCCGAGGCCGGCAGGGGTCGCCGGGGCGGGTTACCCTGCCGCACGGCTGGCTGGACGACCCGGAGGACGTCACCGTCCCGGGCGGAGCCGAGTTGGCTGACTCCGGTGGGTGATCGGGTTGTAACGACTTCGCTCACACGGGCGAAATCAAGGGACAGCTGGTGTGTACCGCGGTTGGTCGGGCCCGCGAACGCCGATCATGGAGTCGGGGGAGGTGGAGCAGTGACATCGACACGTTCGACGAGCGCGCCTCGCCGGCCCGAGCCCCTTTCCCGGCCGGCAGGCGAGCCGTCCGCCGGACCCGCCGCCGAACCGCTCCCCCGGCCAGCCCCCGAACCGTGCACCGGAGCAGACTCCGCCCAGGACTGCGTCCACGCTGCCGAGGAGCACGCCCGGGCCGGTAGCTGGGAAGACGCATACCACACCCTGCGGCAGGCCGTGGGCCTGCTGGAGACCGGGCCGGACGGCCCCCGGCCGGAGCGCGCGGAGCTGGACAGGCTGCGCCGCGAGCACGCCACCGCCGCCGAGCAGGCCCGCCGTGACTTCCTCACCGCCAGCTACAACCGCCGCTACCTGGACGACCGGCTAAGCACCCTGCTGGACGACCCCGGGGTCGTCGCCGTCGGGATGGCGCTGGCGATGGCCGACATCGACCACTTCAAGCAGGTCAACGACCGCTACGGGCACCCCTTCGGGGACCGGGTGCTGCAGCGGGTCGTCACCGAGCTGGACGTCGCGCTGCCCGAGGGGTGTTTCTGCGCCCGCTACGGCGGTGAGGAGTTCGCGCTGGTGTTGCCCGGGCTCCACCCGGTCGAGGCGATCGCGGTGTGCGAACGCGCCCGGGTCCGCATCGACCGGCACAACTGGCTGGAGCTCGACCCCGCGCTCCGGGTCACCGTGAGCATCGGGGTGGCACACTCGAGCGCCACCCCGCCCGACGTCGAACAGCTGCTGGTCGGAGCGGACGTGCTGCTCTACACCGCCAAGGGCGCCGGGCGCAACGCGGTGGCGTTCCGCGAGGAGACCGGCGCGGTGGCGCTCGCCGGCCCGGCCAGCGGTCGCCGGGACATCCCCCAACCCACGCTCTTCTAGCGTCCGGATCCGCCGACCCCTGTCCCGGACACCGGAGTGCCTCGCCGGTAGCTGAGCCAGCTGCCCGTGGCGGTATCTGAGCCAGCTGCCGCGCACCGGATCCGGTGCCAGAGGTCTCTCCATAACCTCACCGGAAACCTGCCTGTGATAACAACACCACTCAAATTGCGTTCTGATGACATTCTTGTCACCACTTCTCAACGAGAAGCCTGGCTCGTGCCGCCCGATGCCGAATCTGGCCACCGGACGCCACCGGACGCCACCACGTCGCCTGCCAGACGCCACCACGTCGCCGCCAGATGGCACCGAGGGCGCCGCCGGACGCCGCACCGGTACCGCCGGACGACACGCCACACCACGCCACCCCCCGCAGGGGGTACACCTCTCTACGCACGGTTACCATTCCGCAACAATGCTGATGCCTCGGCCGGCGGGTCGCTGGCCTCGGTCCGACGGGTCGGGTAGGAGGTGACGTGGCGGACAGTGTCGAGTCAGAGTCCCGCCCCCCGTCTCGGCGCCGGCGCCGGCAGAACCGGAACCGGGACGACGGCACTGGGCTGAGCGTTGCCGAACTACTGGCCCGGCACGCCGCGCCCGAGATCGCCTCGCCCGAGATCGCCGCGCCCGCAACCGCCACGGACGAGGGCACCTCGCCCGAGATCGCCTCGCCCGACGATGGGGGGCTGCCGACCCCCCGACGGGTGCACCGCCGAACTCCGGCGCCGGTGGACCAAACCGACCAGTTCGTCCTGGGTGGTGCCGGCCTCGGCCACGCCTCGACCGACCAGTACCTGCTGGATGCCCTCTTCGGTTCCCTCGCGGACATGCCCGCCACCTCGTCGCGCTCGGCGGCCGCCCCGGGCTCGGCGGCCACCCCGGCCGCCCCGGGC
>JALYVZ010000013.1 GCA_030852965.1 Actinomycetota bacterium
GGCCCGGGGTGAACGCGGGCGGGCGCTGGCCCGCTGCTACACCTGGGCGGCGGCCGCCGCCGCGCACCTGGAGTTCTACCGATCCCTGCGCGGGGCCCGTGAGCGCACGGTCTCGCCATAGTGAGGTGAGACCGAAGCGGTCCCAGTGGGCCTTCCGTGTCGGTGCCAGAACCCGGTGGCCGATTCGATGCTCGCCACAGTCGACGCGGGCCGCCCTCCCACACCGTTCGGGTTCCGTCCCGTTCGGCTGTGAGTTCACACCACGAGCCGTCCGAGCTGGCGAAGTAGACGAGGCCGGGATCGCCGGTAGTTGGATCCATTGCGTTCGCGTGTGCATGAACGTGGCGTAGCCCGGGTCGAATCGCCCTTCCAACCGGTCGGGTTCACGGCGCAGGAGCACCAGGTTGCCGATCGAGGCGTTGATCTTCAGGTCGGCCAGGACCAGTCCGCGTTCGGCGGCTTGTTCGCCCATGACCACGGAATCCGAGCGACCGCGCAGGTGGCTATGACTCGGTCATAGGGTGCGTGCTCCGGCAGCCCGCGGCAAGATAGCCGTGGTGACACTCTCGCGATCCGGCCCGCGCCGGCCCCGCCGCCAGCGCAGCGGCGCATGAACGACCGCGCCGATCTCCGTAACCAGCCCAAGCCGTGGAAGGACGCTTTATTCAGACTCTCCGACCCAATCCGTGGGTGATCATCTGGTTGTTCGGCCGGGTAGGGGTGGGCGGAAGCCGCCGAGGGCGAGCATGGCCAGGGCGATGAGCGCGTCGGCGGATCTGAATCCGAACGCGATCCGTTGCAGGCGGATCTTCTGGCCGAGTTCGACGAAGGCGGGGATGCGGCAGCGCGCGGCCCAGGACTGCCACGCTGACCCCTGTCACTCCCCGCGCCAAGTCGGCGATCGAGCGGACGATCACCGCACGCACCGGGGCCAGGGTCGAGCCGCGCGGCATGTGCCAGGAGTACTGGATCGTGGGCCGGCAGGGCATGAAGGACCTGCTGCTCTGCGCCCGACTGTCCAAGGCGCAGAAGCCGGCCAATGCCAAGGGCGCGCTCTCACACGAGCTGTCGGCCATCCTCGTCGCCGCCTCGCGTCCGACACCGCAGGACGTCTTCCTCGATCCCTTCGCTGGAAGCGGGTCCTTGGTCACAGCCCGGCTGGAACTGCCTGTGAGGCAGGTCTGGTGTTCCGATCTGAACCTCGGGAGGCACCGGCGCAACTATGCTCGACATCTCACCGACAACAAACGAGTACGCCTGCTCGCCGAGGATGCCCTCGCGCTGCCCAGCATCATCGACGGATCCGTCGACGTGATCGTCACCGACCCTCCCTGGGGCGTGCACGAAGACCTGGGACAGCCCTACGAGGAGTTCGCACGCGCCATCGGGATCTCCTTCGCTCGGATCCTGCACCCGAGACACGGCCGATATGTTCTCGTCGTCAATCGGCGCAACGCCGCCACCACCATGAGCGATGGTCTGGCCGCGGCAGGTCTCCGACCCGGAGACGAGCACGACGTACTCGTCAACGGGCACCGGGCGACCGTTCTCATGGGCCAGCGGCCCGCTGGAGATCCCGCCCGCCAGCCCAGTGCCACGGGAGTCGACGAGCGGGCGAGCGTCGGACGCTGAACACGCTCAACGACCACCTACCGCCCAAGACGGTGCTCGTCATCTCCCCACACCTTGATGACGGTGTGCTCTCGGCGGGCGGGACCATCGCGCGAGTCGCTGCGGCGGGTAGCACCGTTGTTGTGGCGTCACTGTTCACCGGACCGCCTCCCGCGCCCTTGTCGACCGGCGCGCGGGCCTTCCACCAGCAGTGCGGGCTCGGCGACGACGCGATGCGCCACCGGATGATCGAGGAACGCGCCGCGTGCGCCCTGGTCGGGGCCGGCTATCGGCACCTCGGCCTGGGTGAGGCGCTCTACCGCGTCAACGCCGGTGGCCGGCACTGTTACCGCGACGGGCACGCCATTTTCGGCGCCGACCCACTCACCGAACCAGACATGATCAGAGCCGTCGAACAGGTGGTACGGCATCAGCTGGACCAGTTGCGGCCGGATGCCGTCGTGGCACCGCTCGGCGTCGGCGGCCACATCGACCACGCGATCACGAACGCCGCCATTCGGCGCTTCAACATCGCCGGCACGCCTTCGCTGGTACGAAGACATTCCTTACGCCCTCTACGCACATTTGCGCGGCTGGGAAGCCCAACTGCCCAACGACCTGGTCTCCGAAACCGTGCCGCTCGGCGAGCACGAGTGGAGTTCCAAGATCGCAGCGGTGGCCCGCTACACGTCACAGCTAGGGCTCCTGTGGCACGACCCAGCGCCGTGGCCCCAGCAGCTCCGCGACTACGCCGAGAAGATCGGCGGCGGCCGCCCTGCCGAGCGATTCTGGAGGTCAGAAGTGCACCGATAGTCAAAACGACCGCCACGAAGAGTTGGGCGTGGCGTTGGTGTAGCACCCGCTCTGGCGTCAACTGGCACGCACAGGGCACCCTGGTTCCATGCGAGACCCGGTCACCGACCTGCGGCGGATCGCCTTCCTGCTGGAGCGGGCGCACTCCTCGACCTACCGGGTGCGGGCGTTCCGTACGGCGGCCAACGTGCTGGCCGGCCGCGACGACCTCGACCTGATCGCCCGGGGTCGGGGCCTGACCAGCCTGAAGGGCGTCGGCGACACCACCGCCCGCTGCGTGCTGCAGTCGCTGGCCGGTGACGAGCCGGCCTACCTGCGTGAGTTGGAGGACACCGCCGGGACTCCGGCCGCCGAGGCGAAGATCCCGGCCATCCCGACGCTCCACGGGGCGGCCGCCGAGCTGCGGGCCGCCATGCGCGGGGACTGCCACTCACACAGCGACTGGAGCGACGGCGGGAGCCCGATCGAGGAGATGGCGCTCACCGCGCGTGACCTGGGCCACGAGTACCTCGTGCTGACCGACCACTCGCCCCGGCTCACGGTGGCCAACGGGCTGTCCGCCGACCGGCTGCGCCGTCAGCTTGAGGTGGTGGCCGAGATCAACACCCGGCTGGCGCCCTTCACCATCCTCACCGGCATCGAGGTGGACATCCTCGACGACGGCGCATTGGACCAGCACGAAGAGCTGCTGGCACAGCTGGGCGTGGTCGTGGCGAGCGTGCACTCCAAGCTGCGGATGCCGGCGGCGGAGATGACCGAGCGCATGCTCACCGCGGTGGCCAACCCGCACGTCGACGTGCTCGGCCACTGCACCGGCCGCATGGTCACCGGCGCCCGAACCCGCCCGGAGTCGTCGTTCGACGCCGCCGCGGTGTTCGCCGCCTGTGCCGAGTACGGCGTTGCGGTGGAGGTCAACTGCCGTCCGGAGCGGCTGGATCCGCCGAGGCGGTTGCTGCGCCAGGCCGTCGAGGCCGGCTGCCACTTCTCGCTGGACACCGACGCGCACGCTCCCGGCCAGCTCGACTGGCTGCCCTACGGCTGCGCCCGAGCCGCCGAGTGCGAGGTCCCACCGGACCGGGTCATCAACACCTGGACGGCCCGGGAGTTGCTGATGTGGACCGGCCCAGCCAGCTGATCAGGTCCGACGGTCGCGTCGCCCCGGATTGTGATCATCAGGGCATCAGCGCTGTTCAGCGCGCTCGGCGGAACGCTGACGTCCTGATGATCATCAACTGTGCTCGGCACACCGACATCGAAGAGCGTCGTGACCAAATGGATGGTCGGTGAGACCGGTTGGTCCGTGTCTAGGCTCGGCCGGGGACAGGTACACCGCGTATGGAGTGCGCGGTGGCCGCGAGGAGCGGGGCGACCCGCTCGCGCTGCAGCTCCCGTCGGTACTGCCCGACAGACTGGATCGCGTCGGTCGCGGTGTGCACCGTCACCCGGGCCGCTGCTGCGCCCAGCTCCGGGCGCACCTCGACCAGCACCCGCACCCAGCGCTCGACATAGCCGCGCCCGGCCAAGGACCTCGCATCCGCCTCGGCCGGCTAGTTTCGGTAAGCGGCGTTATCTGCTCGTCGGACGCGGTCGTACGGTCCCTACAGGATCGTACGACCGCGTCACGGGCGGTAGGGCGACCCGTCGGTGGGTCGTTGGTGGGTTGGCTCAACTAGGTTCCGGAGGACTTCGAAGATGGACGAGCGGTTGCGTTCGGCGGATGTCGTGGTGGTCGGTGCCGGTCACAACGGGCTGGTGTCGGCGGCCTACCTGGCCAAGGCTGGCCTGGACGTGCTGGTGGTGGAGGCATACCAGACTCCGGGTGGGATGACCTCGACCAACCCGATGGCCCCGGAGGCCCCCGAGTACCGGATCAACGAGGCGTCGCTGCAGGCGTCGCTGTTCCGCACCACGACGATCGACAAAGACCTCAAGCTCGGATCCAAGTACGGGCTCAGGCAGCGGGTGATCGACCCGGCACACGTGCAGCTGAACTACGACGGGTCCTCGCTGGCGCTCTGGCGTGACCCCCGGCGTACCGCCGAGGAGCTCAGACACTTCTCGGGGCGAGACGCCGACTCGCTGCTGGAGCTCTACCGGGTGATCGACGCCGCGGTGGAGATCGGCCTGCCGTTGATGCAGACCCATCCCACCCGACCGGCGATTTCCGCCGTGCTCAAGACGCTCAAGGCCGCCGCCAAGGGGCGCAAGGAGCTGGCGGCGATCGTCAACTGGGCGACCTCGTCGCACGCCGAGGCGGTCAACGAGTACTTCGAGAGCGACCCGATCAAGGCGGCGCTGCTGATCTCGCTGCCGTTCATGCCGTTCAACGCCGACCTCGGCGGCTGGGCGCTGATCTACCTCGGGGTGCTGTCCAAGTACGGCGTGGCGATGTTCGAGGGCGGCACCGGGTCGTTCCCCAAGGCGCTGATCGAATGCCTCACCGACTACGGTGGCCGGGTGCGCTGCAACTCCCCGGTCGAGGAGCTGATCGTGCGGGGTGGCCGGGTCACCGGCGTGCGCATCAAGGGCGGTGAGGAGATCCACGCCCGCCGCGCGGTGCTCACCGCGTTCAGCCCGGCGTCCACACTGAAGTACCTGCTACCCAAGGGCGTGCTGTCGGAGAAGCTGCAGAACCGGGTCGAACACATTCCGACCAAGGGTCGGGGCATCACCGACTACAAGCTGAACCTCGCGCTCCGGGGCAAGATCACCATGCCGCTGCACGAGACGTGGCGGGGTGACGGGCTGGACCTGCGGCTGCCGTGCAACTGCTACCACGACTACGAGCAGACGATGGCCGCGGCCAGGGACTGCGCTCGCGGTGAGGTGCCCGAGCACGTTCCAGGGTTGGCCATCGCGCCGACCGCGTTCGACGAGTCCATGGCGCCACCCGGCTGTGACATGTTCTGGTTCTGGACCGGGCTTACCCCTTCTGACCCGAAGATCGGTTGGGACGCAGCCCGCGACCAGATCACCGAGACCGTGATCCGGGACAGCGCGCACTACTACAAGGGCATCGACGAGTTCGAGGTCGCCCGCCGCCCGCTGGCCCAGCCGGACATCGCGGAGCGGTTCTTTGCGATCGACGGCAACGTCCACCACGTCGATCCGATCATCACCCGGTTCGGCCCTCGGCGGCCGGCGGCCGGGTTCTCCGGCTACCGCACACCGGTGCCGGGCCTCTTCCTGACCGGCTCGGGCACTCACCCGATCGCCGGCATCAACGGTCTGCCCGGGAAGAACGCCGCCGATACGATGATCAAGTACTTCCGCAAGGAGGACCGCGAGGGCAAGGCCAACCACGCCCTCGTCGAGTCGCGTTCCCAGGAGGCCAGCGAAACGTAGGATGAGGGCCGTCAGACGCACCACTCGCCGGGTGGTTGAGAGGAGGCCCGAGCCGATGTACCCTGGTAAGCAGGCCGCTCTGACTCCCGACAAGGTAGCCGCCACACTGATCGACACCGGCGAGTCGATCACGTATCGGGAGCTGGAGGACAACTCGGTCCGGCTGGCCCACGTGCTGCACGACGCCGGGCTGCGCCCCGGTGACGTGGTCGCGCTGCTCAGCGAGAACAGCCTTCGGGTGTTCGAGGTGTACTGGGCCGCGGTGCGCTCCGGGCTCTACATCACTCCTGTCAACCACAACCTCGCTCCCGATGAGATCAGCTACATCGTGAACGACTCCGGGGCAAGCGCCCTGGTGGTGTCGATGGCCAAGTCGGAGGTGGCCGCCGCCGTGTCCGAGCACACCGGCGGAGCGGGGCTCAAGCTGGCCTACGGCGGAGCGGTCGGGGGCTACGCAAGCTACGAGGATGCGTTGGCCGCCGCGTCGGACGAGCCGTTCGCCGACCAGCCGCGCGGCGCGGCCATGCTGTACTCCTCCGGGACCACCGGGCGCCCGAAGGGGGTTCGCCCGCCGCTGCCGCCGGAGCAGGTCACCGAGGCCAGCAGTCCGATGGTCAGGCTGTTGGGGCAGCTGTTCGGGGTGGGCACCGACACGGTCTATCTCTCGCCGGCCCCGCTCTATCATGCGGCACCGCTGGGTTTCTCGTGCGGCGTACAGGCGTTCGGTGGCACGGTGGTGGTGCTCAAAAGGTTCGACGCGCGGGCCTGCCTGCGCGTCATCGAGAGCCACCACGTGACGCACGCCCAGTTCGTGCCCACCATGTTCGTCCGCATGTTGCAGCTCCCCGAACAAGACAGGGTGGTGAGTGATCTTTCGTCGCTGCGGCTCGCGCTGCACGCGGCCGCCCCGTGTCCGGTCGAGGTCAAGCAGAAGATGATCGACTGGTGGGGCCCGATCCTGGTGGAGTACTACGCCGGCACCGAGGGCAACGGTATGACGGTGATCGACAGCCCCGCCTGGCTCACCAAGCCGGGTACCGTCGGCCGGCCGGTGCTGGGAGCCCTGCGGATCTGCGACGACGAGACCGGTGTGGAACTGCCCTCCGGCGAGATCGGCACCGTGTACTGGGAACGAGACGTCCAGCCGTTCGCCTACCACAACGATCCGGAGAAGACCGCCGCCGCGCAACACCCAGATCATCCGACCTGGACCACCCTGGGCGACATCGGCTGTGTGGACGACGAGGGGTTCTTGTTCCTGACCGACCGGCGGTCCTTCATGATCATCTCAGGTGGGGTGAACATTTACCCGCAGGAGACCGAGAACGTACTGGCGCTGCACCCGGCCGTGCACGATGTGGCGGTGATTGGGGTGCCGGACCCGGAGATGGGGGAGTCGGTGAAGGCGTTCGTGCAGCCGGCCCCGGGTGTCGCGGTCGGCGCCGAGCTCGAACAGGAGATCATCGCGTTCGTCAGGTCGAAGATCGCCGGCTACAAGGCGCCACGCAGCGTGCAGTTCGTCGATGACCTACCCCGCACCGAGACCGGCAAGCTGGTCAAGGGGGAGCTCAAGAAGCGGTACGTGACGAGCCAGATCTCCGTGGCCGGCACCAGCCCGGCCAGCACCGCGCCGGAAATGCCGCCGTCGGCGATCAGTTGAACGGCTGCCACCCTCAACGGTCAGGTTCGCAGGGCGTGTATGACCATGGACTGCGCCGTGCGGATGGTGTCCTCCAGCGCACCGCGCTCGGGATCCCACCACTCCGCCGTCCAGTTCAGCGCGCCGAGCACCAGCATCCGACCGACTGCCGGATCGACGTCCGCGCGCAGCCGGCCCGCAGCGGCGAGCTCGGCGACCAGGCCACGCCAGAGGTCGTTGTAGGCCGCGATCTCGGCGAACGCACGGCGGCTGACGTTCTCGGGCAGCTGGTTGGCGTTGCGGATGATCGCGGTGGCGTACTCGCTGATCTCCAGCTCGTGGCGTAGGTGCGCCTCGACGGCGGCCGCGATGCGTTCCTCCGGTGACGAGCCCGGGTCCAGCGCAGCCAGGGCATCGAGGAGATGGGTGCGCATGGCCGCCGCCCCGACGAACATGACCTCCTCGACGAGGTCCTCGCGGGAGGCGTAGTAGTAGTAGATCGCCGGCGCCTGCACGTGTGCCTGCTCGGCGATGTCGGCCAGCCGGGCCCCGGCGAAGCCCTTGCTGCTGAGTACCTTGGCCGCGGCGTCCAGCAGCCGCTCCCGGGTGCGCGTCGACTTCGAAACCGAGCCGTTCGGCTCGGCACGATCCGTTGTGTGGCGCGTCACAGCGGGAGATCGTAGGCGATCGGACTCACGATCTGGCGTTCTGCCCGGTATCGACTCTTCAATAGGGACCGGTGTGAGGCCGAAATGTGCACGAGCGGCGGTCCCGCGGGCACCCGGCGCTAGGAATACTTCCGGAGTGGCGCGCGCCACAGTGAGGGGTACTTGTGCCGCGGCGGCGCGTGGTCACTGACAGGAGGGATGATTATGATGCTCAGCGATCAGACGCTCGCGGATCGGGGATGTGAGCAGACGACCGTCAGTGCGATGATGGCCGGATTCGTCGTGTGGCTTGCCGGACAGCGGGTGCCGCTGCCGCAGCGTAGCCGGGTGTACCAGGAGGTCGAGCGGTTTCTGGCCTGGCAGCACACCCAGTTCCCGTACGACCAGTTCCCGTACGACGTGTCCGCGCAGCGCCGGGCGGTGTGGTGTTACCTGCTGCGCCGTCAACGCGACGGTGATAGCGAGGCTGAGGTGCTCAAGGTCTGGGGTGCGCTGGAGCTGTTGCTCACCTACGTCGAAGGGCGATCAGCGTAGCCAGCGGTCACTGGCACCCGGAGCTCGATTGCGCGCACCCACATCACCGGTGGGATCAGGCGGCGCGGTGCTGAGCGGCGGGCTCAGGCCCACCGGTGATGCGGTCGGCTCCAAGGATCCGTATGCCTGACGGGAGCTTGTTGCCCGACGTGTGGTCGCCGCTGCGACGAGTCCAGATCGTGCCGACTCGCTGGGCCGGCCGGAGCCGCGGACCGGGTGTCTCGGTGACTACGATCACGACGATCAGGCCCAGTGCGAGCACGATCAGGGTATGGGACACGACTCGCGCCGGGTCGACGTTCCCGTCGATCAGGTCGAAGGCGCTGACCACGATCAACACGGCGACGAAGCTTGCCAACACCGGCAGCGCGCCCGCGAGGTGTCGGGTCCACCGGGAGCCGACGAGGAAGGAGATGCCGAGCGCGATGCTCCACGCTGAGTACTCGTGCGACATGTGGATCAGTCCTGCGCCCAGCATTCCGGCGTGCCCGTCCATCGCGGCGTGCGGCACCGACAGCGACCATGCGCCGAGAGCGACCTGGGCGATGCCAGCGACGGCCAGCGCGACGCGGGCCAGGTTCCGCCACCGCGGACGGCGGCTTGACGAGGACGGCTGGGGCAGATGTTGAAGCAGGTCGTCAAGCTGTGCGGTCGAGAGTCCCGGGCCCGGCTCCGCCGGAGCGGTACGCACCAGGCGATTGATCCTGGTCACGTCCGCGAACCACCGTGAGCAGCTCGTACAGGACTCCAGGTGTCCGGATGCGGCAGCCAACACCGCGGCGTTGTCCTCCGGGTCCGAGGGGCCGGCCTCGCCGTCGAGGTCAGCGGACAGGTGATCCCGGAAATGGTGACAGCTGGTCATGTCAGCGTGGTCGGAAATGGCATAGCGCTGGTTCCCGGGCCTGGCAAGAAAGTTCCACCGGTCAGGTGTTGATGCCGCGCCGTTCGCGGCTCCCGCCGCTGTCGCCCGGATCGCGGCCACCGAATTCATGGGCTGCTGGAGCGGCGAATAGTATGGCGCATCGGGTCATGGACGGCCGGGAAGGACGCGCTCACGGTGGATGACGCAGCGCTGACCGCGCTGGCGCTGCGTGCCCGGTGCGGCGACCGGCAGGCGGCAACCCAGCTGGTGAGGCACACGTATCAACAGGTCTGGCGGATGCTGATCGTGCTGAGCGACCGCCAGGTGGCGGAGGACCTGACGCAGGAGACCTACGCGCGGGCGTTTCGTTCGCTACCCGGGTTCCGGGCCGAGTCTGGAGTGCGCGCGTGGTTGTTGTCCATTGCCCGCCGGGTCGCCGCGGACCACCTGCGATCGGCTCGTACGAGGCCCCGGGTCGATTCCGCCACCACCGTGGACGATGCCGCACCGGTCGCTGCCGGTGATGTCAGCGAGTCAGTGGCGCTGCGGATTCTGGTCGACCGGCTGGACCCGGACCGGCGGCTGGCGTTCGTGCTGACGCAGGTGATCGGGTTGAGCTACCAGCAGGCCGCCGAGGTCTGTGAATGCCCGATCGGCACCATTCGCTCGAGGGTGGCCCGGGCGCGCGGGGACCTCGCGGTGGAGCTCACTGACCGCGGCGAGAGCGGCGGGGGGCACGGGCACACGCGCACCTGATGCGGCGAGTGACCCCGTCGATGGGAACCAGCGCCATGGGAGGTTCGACTTGATGTCTATGACTGGTTGCCTCGGTTGTCGCGCATGCCTCTCGGCTGGTCTCGCATCTGCTGATCATGGGCGGAACAGCGTTGATCGTGACTGTTCTGGCGATCGGCCCGGCCCGGCCCCAGCCCGCACGCGCGCCTACGCGAGCGGCTGCCTCGATCCGGGCGCCGAGACCGATCAGTGGGAGCCTCCGAAGCCCTGGGTGGACGGCGATCGCGGAGGACGTTGGGCCGCGACCAGCCGCACGACACGAAGTGGCCTGAGCGCCCGGCCAGCTCATTTCTTCCTGCCGAACCTTCACGGAGATACCTGAATACCTGATTGGTCTTGCAGGTTAACGGGAGATCTGGTTACGTTGATCGGGTCGTGGTGCTCGGGAAGACCGGTGCGCAGTCGCCCCTGTGGTGCTGCAGGTCCGGAGCGGCCCTCGCCACTGTGATCGGGGAGCTCCCGCTCCACCTCTGCCGTGCTCGACGCTGTCGTGCTCGGCGGGGAGCCACTGGACGCCTTCGGGTGTCTGGGAAGGCGGAGCGGGCGCGTTGTGACCCGTCAGCCAGGAGACCGGCCACGGCGCCGAGTGACCATCCACGAGGTGTTGGAGGGCTGTCCGCGTGAGCGTGCCCGAGACAATTTCTGTGCCACGTCCCGCCGTACTGGGTTGGCGGCGCTCCGACTGGGCCCGCGTCGGCGGGCTGCTGGCGGTGATCGCGGTGATGCATGTGGCCGGCTTCGGCATCCTGGCAGGTTTGGTTGTTCCGCATCATTTCGTGGTCGGCGGCCAGGTCCTTGGTCTGGGGCTCGGCGTGACCGCCTACACCTTGGGCATGCGGCATGCGTTCGACGCCGACCACATCGCCGCCATCGACAACACCACCCGCAAGCTGATGGCCGACGGAAAGCGTCCGGTATCGACCGGGTTCTGGTTCGCGTTGGGCCACTCGATGGTGGTGATCCTGCTGGCCGGGCTGGTGGCGGTCGGAGTTCGGCAGACCGCGGAGTTGGCCAGCGACAACTCCGGCCTGCACCACGCGCTGGAGGTGGTGTCGCTCGGCTCAGCCGGGGTGTTCCTGTACGTGATCGGCATCCTCAACCTGGCCGCCCTGGCCGGCATCGTGAAGGTGTACCGAGGGATGCGCCGTGGCCGGTTCGACGAAGCCCACCTGACCGCTCAGCTGGACAAGCGAGGGTTCGTCAACCGCATCCTCGGCCGGCTGACCCGGTCGATCACCCGTCCGGAACAGATGTTCGGAGTCGGGTTGCTCTTCGGGGTCGGGTTCGACACCGCTACCGAGGTGCTGCTGCTGGCGCTGGCCGGTTCCACCGCTGCCGCGGGGCTGCCGTGGTGGGCGATCGTGTGTTTGCCGCTGCTGTTTGCCGCTGGGATGACGTTGTTCGACACTCTCGACGGCACGTTCATGAACGTCGCCTACCACTGGGCGTTCGCCAACCCGGTCCGCAAGGTCTACTACAATCTGACGATCACGGCCCTGTCGGTCGCCGTTGCGTTCCTCATCGGCACCATCGAGCTGGTCGGTGTCGCACGCGATCAGCTCGGGTTCATCAACCCGGTGACCGACTGGGTCTCCGGCCTGGATCTCGGCAACGTGGGCTTTGTGATTGTCGGGGTGTTCGTCGTGGTGTGGGCTGTGGCGCTGTCGTATTGGAAGCTCGCCCGCGTCGAACGCCGCTGGGCCCGCGAACCGGCGGGCTGAGCCGCCCCAAGGTCACCGAGGCGCCCAGGAGCCGGCGCGGTCCCGGCTTAGTCCGCTCGAGAGCCCGCTGCTTTGAGCGTCTGGAGGACGGGAGCGGTCTCCACGGTGCGAATGGCGTCGATGGTGGCGAGGGGGCCGGTGAGGTAGCTGTGCAGGGCGGGCGGGTCGGCACACAGCGCCTGGGCGACGAGGTTCGTGGGTCCGGTGGTGGCGGCGACGAACGCGAGTTCGGGGTGGCGAGCGAGCGCAAGGCCGACGTGATCGAGGTGCGCGGGAGCGACTGCGATCCATAGCAGCGCTCGGGTGACGACGCCGAAGTGGGTGTCATCAATGTCGACGTCGAAGAAGATCGCGTTACGGGTGCGGAGCGCGGCCAGGCGGCGGGCCACAGTGGCCGCGGACCAACCGGTGGCGCTGGCGAGGTCGGCGTAGCTGGCGCGGCCATCTCGGCCCAGGATCTCGAGCAGGTGCTGTTCCGCCGGCGTCCACGGTTCGGGGTCCGGACCCGCCGACGTCGCCGCGCTGCTCCCAATGTTGTATCAACGACGCCGCCGCATTGGCTGCCGTCGATCTCGGGATCACCGTCGGGTCCGGTACCGACGTGGGCCCTGCTGGCCGCTGATCTCGTTCTCGTGCGCGACGACCCTGACCGGTCGCCGTGCGGCTGGCCAGGGCCACCGTGCGCACCGTACGGGGCAATCTGCTGTGGGCGTTCGGATACAACCTGGCAGCTGTTCCATTGGCGATGTCCGGCCTGCTCAATCCCCTCATCGCCGGTGCCGCGATGGCCGGGTCGCCGCTGCTGGTGGTCACCAACAGCCTGCGACTGCGCGGCGCTGTTCAGTAGTAGCGTTCGGAGCCGGACATCCGGGCCAGCATCGCGTTGTAGGCGGCCAGCTCCGCCTCGCTGTCCGGATGGCCCACGCCAATGGCTCGCGCAGCGTGGCCGACAGTGTGAACAGCCCGCCTCCGAACACCTCGGAGACTGTCCGGCCCGACTGGTCGGCCGCCCACGCCGCCACCAGCACCCACGCCGCCACCGCCGCAACCGTGGCGGCCCACCCGGCGCGTCGGGTGGCCAGATACCCGTCGAGCTCCAGTTCGCCCGAGCGCCGCGGCCGGACTAAGACGACCGCGAACAGCAATGAACCTACCGCGACCGCCCCCGATGTCGACCACCACGCGCAGCCCCGCCACCAGCAGCCGCGCCGAAACGCCGGGTACCGGCAGGCCCAGACGCGGATAGAGCTGGCTGTCGCGCAGCGAGAGGGCACCGGCCGCGCCGCCGCTGGCGACCGTTCGCCCAGCACCCAGCGTGCGCTCATCACACCCTTCCGCCGACCCTTGGACACGTCGTGTCCGAGACAGTCCGGTTCCCGGCCCGCCCATGACTCAGCCGATCGGCACGCTCCCCCGGGCAGGGGAAGCCAATCCGTGAGCAGGTGGTGACGCAGGAGGAGGTAGACCTCGATCGTGGCCGGTGCGTCAGGCTTGCCGAGCGGTACACCCGTCGCCGTCGCGCCCGTCGGGATGAGCAGCGGGCCCTTGGCGTGCTGAGAGCGGTAGACACCGAACCCAACCACGCCCGCGAACAGCAGCACGACAGCCACCCCCAGCACGACCAGGCCTGAGGGGCCTCGCCCTGCCGTCACTGGTGACGGACGTCGTCCGCCACGCCGCCCGGTTTCTTGTTTCACTCTTCTCAGCTCTCCTCAGATCGTCTATTCGGTGCGCGATCGAGGAGGCTCTCGACTGCCAGGCGGATGTGAGGCCGAGCCGCGAGCAACTCAGCCACCACCAGCAATGCCACATCGCGGATGAGTTCCCAGCCGTAGCCGGGAGCCGCACCGGTCGGGGCCGCCCGCCCGAGCCCGCAAACAACCGCAGTCGATACGCGGGCCACCTGCCCATGCCGCCGAGATCCCCATCACGAACGCCGTCAACGAGAACACCGATACCACCGCACCCACCCGCACTCCGACCCCGATGATCAGCAGCGCGCCACACCGCCCAGCAACAGCCGAGCCACGCATGCCACCCACCCGGTCGCCGTCCATCCGGTCATCGACGAGCGGGCAGGGTGACCGCTTCGCCGAACGTCAGCTGCACCTCGCTCGGCGCACTGGCCAGGTCTGGCCCTGGGCCGGGGGCTGCTCTGCAAGGCGGTGTGCGCCCAGGCAGGCGTGACCGCCGTGAGTACGCCGACCGCGGCGACCACGGTGACCAGGAGCATTCGAGCGGGGTTCATCAGATTCCTTTCACCGGCATGCGCGGCGACCCACGGCGCGTAGCGCTGGTCGTGCCCGCAGCCGGCGAACTGTTCACTCGCGCCGGCCTGCCGGCCGAGGGCGATGAGCTGGTCGTCGGGCAGCCCCATCCCCTCCTTCCGGTGGCTGGTTCTCGAACAGCATTGTCTGGAACGCCGCGTACACCCCGGCACCGGATGCACACCCGGTCGCCGCGGCGGCTCGACTGGAGTATCGGGTACTGGAGAACCGGTCGAGGAAGGCCAGCGGATGGTAGGTCACTTTGGCTTGTCCGCTGGCCACCAGTGGTCGATGGTCGGACCGGATTGCTTCTCGAAGGCTCGGCAGACCGGACACTGCGGGCCGTTGGCGTGCTGATCATCCCCGGGGGCGGCGGTCGCCGCGCCGTTGTGTGCTTCGAGCGGTAGGCACCGAGCCCGATCGTGCCGGCGAACAGTAGGACGACGGTGACCCCGACCCACGGCCCACCCCGAGGGGCCCTGCCTGGTCGCCACAATGGGCGGCCGCCGCTTGCCGGGGCGACCGGGTTGCCTGTTCACGATGTTTGGGTCTCCTCTGGTTGTGTCTGCGATGTGGATGCCAGGAGGTTCTCGGCCGCCAACCGGCTGCGGGGCCGCGCTGTCAGCGGCCCGGCCACCAGCAGCAGCCCCGTGTCGCGGGCGAGCTCCCAGCCGTAGCCGGGAGCCTCACCGTCCCGGAGCTGCCCCCCGGAGCCGAAGCAACCGCAGTCGACGTGCAGGCCGCGTGCCCATGCCGACGAGATTCCGATCACAAACGCGGCAAACAACAGCACCGACACCGCGGCCCCTGCGCGCACGCCGGCCCCGATGATCAGCAGCGCGCCGAGGGCGAACTCGGCGAACGATAGCCCGGCGCCCGTGACCTGCGCCGCAACCTCCGGCAGCAGGCGATAAGCCTGCACGGCCCGAGGCGTCCAGGTCGTTCGCTTTCAGCGCACCAGCGCTCACCAGACACCGCCCAGGAGCAACCGGGCGGCGCTTGCCGCCCATTCGGTAGCCAACGAGCGGGTGACAGCGAGGGTGGGGCCCACAAGTGTTCGGGTCGTTCACCGGTCCACCACGGTCCCGGGAACCACCATCCGAGCGACACCGACTTGCGCCGGGGGTGTCGAGAAAGAGGAGGCTTCGTGGCCTGCGGCTGCTTCCGGGGCGCTAGAGCTCCGAGTCGACCGTACCGAACGAGAGTTCCACCCCGGCGGCGGCGAAGTTGGGCAGATCCGCGACGGCGGCCTGACACTCTGGGGAGCCGAGGGCGGCGAGCGCGGCGTCCTCGGACGCCGCGGTGAGCACCGCGATCAGATGGTACGGCGGCGGCTTGCCGTCGGGGCGGGCTCGCACCAGTTCACGTAGTAGCCGTTCAGCCCAGGCATCTTCTTGGCCAGCGGGATGTGCACCTCGCGGTAGTGCTTGTCGAACACTGCTGCGTCCTCGGATGCTTGTAGAGCACGGTCACCTGGTACACGATGGCTCCTCCTTGGTCACTAGCGGTCGAGCCGGCACTCCACCGCGCGAGTCATCCTGGCGGCCGCGGCCAGGACGCGCGACCGGCTACCCCGTCCGGGTGACCTTGCGACCGCGGTGCTACGCTGCCCATGTGGCACAGCACACCGTGATCATTATTTCGGAGCGCGTCGGGTAGCGGAGTACCGCCCGACGCGCAGACCTCTCGCATTCGCGGGGGGTCTTTTTGTTTGCCCGCCACCGGTCCGTAGCCGACACCAACCAGCTAACACCAATCACAGGAGCCCCTCGAATGTCTCGTACCGAGCCAGCCGGCACGCCGCTCGGCGACCGATTCCACGTCTACGACACCACCCTGCGCGACGGTGCCCAGCGCGAAGGCATCAGCTACTCGGTGGCCGACAAGCTCGCGGTCGCCCGGACGTTGGACGCCCTCGGGGTGGGGTACATCGAGGGCGGCTGGCCCGGTGCGATGCCCAAGGACACCGAGTTCTTCGCCCGCGCGGCGGTCGGCGAGCTGGAGTTGCGGCACGCCGCGCTGGTCGCGTTCGGCTCCACCCGCAAAGCAGGTGTGGCGGCCGCCGACGACATGCAGGTGCGCGCGTTGCTGGACTCCCAGGCGCCGGTGGTCACCCTGGTGGCCAAGTCCGACCGCCGGCACGTGGAGCGGGCGCTGCGCACCGACGTTGCGGAGAACTGCGCGATGGTCGCCGACACGGTGGCTTTCCTGCGCGCCCACGGGCGACGGGTGTTCCTGGACGCCGAGCACTTCTTCGACGGCTACCGGTTCGACCCGGACACCGCACTGCGGGTCCTGGACGCGGCGATGACAGCTGGGGCGGACGTCGCGGTGCTGTGTGACACCAACGGCGGGATGCTGCCGCTGGGCATCGCGGAGGTGGTGACCGCGGTGGCCGAGCGCACCGGGTTCCGCCTGGGCATCCACTGCCAGGACGACACCGGCTGCGCGGTGGCCAACTCGCTGGCCGCTGTGCAGTCCGGGGCCACGCACGTCCAGTGCACCGCGAACGGCTACGGCGAGCGAGCCGGCAACGCCGACCTGTTCGCCGTGCTGGGGAACCTGGTGATGAAGCTCGACATGCGCGTCCTACCGGATGGCGCATTCGCCGAGATGACCCGGACCTCGCACGCGTTGGCGGAGATCGCCAACATCGCCCCTAACACCCACCAGGCCTATGTCGGGGAGTCGGCCTTCGCTCACAAGGCGGGGCTGCACGCGAGTGCGATCAAGGTCGACCCGGAGCTGTACAACCACATGGACCCTGTGGTCGTCGGCAACGGGCAACGGGTGCTGGTCACCGAGATGGCCGGTCGGGCCAGCGTCGAGCTCAAGGCAGTCGAGCTCGGTGTCGACCTGACCGGCCACTCGGCGGCGGTGAGCTCGGTGGTGGCGACGGTGAAGGAACGGGAGGCTCACGGCTGGTCCTTCGAGGCCGCCGACGCCTCTCTGGAGCTGCTGATGCGCTCAGCCATGGCAGACGGGCAGGAGCCGGTCAGCCCGTTCGTCCTGGACTCCTACCGGGTGATCACCGAGCACCGCGCCGACGGTGCGGTGGTCGCCGAGGCCACGGTGAAGGTGCTGGTCGGCGGGCAACGGGTGATCGCCACCGAGGAGGGCAACGGCCCGGTGAACGCTTTGGACGCGGCGCTGCGGTCGGCCCTGACCCCGCACTGCCCGTGGCTGGACGACATCGAACTGGCCGACTACAAGGTCCGCATCCTCAATCCGGAGCATGGCCCGGGGCACGGAACCGACGCGGTGACCCGGGTGCTGCTGCAGTCGCACGACACCTCGCGCGTCACCACGGACGCCGGCAGCTGGACCACTGTCGGTGTGCACGGCAACGTGGTGGAGGCGTCCTGGTTGGCGTTGGTGGACGCGCTGACCTACGCCAGCGCGCGGCACACCCCGGCGACGGGTGCGTCGTCGTCGACCGCGGGACCGGTGCTGGTGCGGTAGAACGCGGCGCCGGCTGGGGCGCGGCTGGCTGGTTATTCCCCCGGCTGGGCCGGGGCTCGGCGAGCCCAGTCCGGGGCGCGCTCGGGCAGCGGACCGATCTCCGAGCCACCCCAACGACCACGCACCTCGTGTCGTCATGTTCATTACTTAATTCATTTTCGTTGAATATTGGAGACGGTGCACGCTTGCCGGCGGTCGGTCAAGTCTGTCGTGCACGTGACTCGGCAGACAGTTCGGGACGTGGCGTCCACTGTTCCGGCATCGGACCCGGAGCCGACCGGGGTTCGGGGCGTACGTCGTACGGTCGGCGTGTCGCACGGTGTGCGTGTCGGACTTACCACATCGGAGAGACAATGGCCGCCATCCGGGTTCGCGGCGAATTGGGTGTCGCACTAAACACCATCGGATGAAGTGTTCTGCTGCGGGATGGGGTAAGCATTCCCGAAGGGCAACTAAGTAAGGGGTCGGCCCGCCGTGACAGAGCCGTCGCCGAGCGTGCCGCCGCCGCGCTTACTTGATCTTCATGTGTTGACTGAAGTGCATAAACGTCACCCTGGCCGGCCGGTTTGAGGATGCGAGAGCCGGTCAGCTACGATTGTGCGGAGCGAATCGTCGGCCACGTCGGTTCGAGGCATTGGGGTATGGTGTAATCGGCAGCACGACTGATTCTGGTTCAGTTAGTCTAGGTTCGAGTCCTGGTACCCCAGCGGATGCGGGTAACGCCGTTTCCTAGGGCCCCGTCGTCTAGCGGCCTAGGACGCCGCCCTCTCAAGGCGGTAGCGCGGGTTCAAATCCCGTCGGGGCTACACCGTCTGACCAGCAACTTCTCTGAGGTTGCTGGTCAGACTAGTTTATCGTGGACCGAATCCGCTTACTCTCGGTCCATGCCGCCAGCGGAGCGTCGTCCGCGAGGTCAGGTCAACCGAGCTGCGGCTCAAGGAGACCGTGCCCACATGCGCTGCGGCGAAGATCGCGCTCACGAAGCTGCGGCGGCAGGTGAACGAAGACAGCCATCCAAGGCTGCGATCAATTGGTCGCGCGATCGAGCAGTGGCTCGAGGTGGCGGAGCTTCAGGACACGACGCGGAAGCGGTACGAGGATCTGATCAGGATCTACATCACGCCCAGCTTCGGCCACCTGCCCGCGTCCAAGGTGGACGCCGAGCGTCTCGAGAGGTTCTACGCACGCCCTTTGCGCGCTGATTCCCATCTCGGCGCCAGTAGCGTCCCAACTCATCCGTTTCCGGCAGCTTCCACGATCCGCGTGCGCGGAGCCGCTCCCTCCGGCGTGGTCCGGGTTCTACGACCGGCCACTTTCCCCTCCTCAAGTCCTCCTGGCACAACGTGATGTTTGAGCTCGAGCCCGTTCTCCCCGCTACGTCGACGGTCGAGGTTGGCTCCGCCCCCAAGGTCGACTCGCGTTCGCCTCGCCCGCCGCGGCGGGGCCGGCTGCCGGTTCCGACCCGCCCGGCTGGGCGACACCGACGCCGCCCTGCGGACTCGCCTACCGAGCACAACCACGGGCAGTGCCTGGCGCGCGGTGCGGCCATGACCGACGACGAGGCGGTGCCGTTCGCCATCACCGAGATCATCCGGCTGCGAGGCGACCCCACACCGACGGCGGAGGATCCGAGCCCGGTGAGAGCGCGGTGAGAGCGGCGTGCGAGGAGACCATGCCACGGTGGCTCTCGCACCTCACCGCCACTGAAGGGACCGCTCGTGACCACCACCGATATCGACGCCGCGGGCACGTCATGACCTCGATGACACAGCGGGACATCGCCGGCCTGGCCCAACATCTCCGGGGCGCGCTGCTGCGGCCCGACGACGAAGGCTATGAGCAGCACCGTCGGGTCTGGAACGGGATGATCGACCGGCATCCGGCGCTCATCGCGCGGTGTCAGGGCGTGAGTGATGTGGTCGAGGTGGTCAACCTCGCCCGCCAGCAGGATCTGCTGCTGGCCGTTCGGGGTGGCGGGCGCTGTTGGCCGGCTGCGCCGCATGGTCGCCCCGACCACCTGCATGGGCTGGACGAGACCGCCTACTCCGCTGCGGTGCTGAAAGAGCCCTTTCTGCGGAATGCGCAGACAGGGCTCTTTCGCTATGCCTTGTGGGGACCGAGCCCCACGCCCCTCGCCGGGAGGGCTTCGCCCCCGGACCCCCCTGCGGTGGTGAGTTTTGGGGTGAGCTGTGATGGCGGCTTCGCCCCCGGGCCCCGGGCGTCAGCCGCTCAAGGCTTGGCTGGCGACCTGGAGTCGATGGTCTTCCAGCTTGGAGCGCTGGTTCTCGGCGCGCTTGATGAGTGTATCCAGGTCCGTTTCGGCGAGCGCGGCGTGCGCGCTGCTCACCTCGAGCAGGGTGCGCCACATTGACAGTTTGCCTTCGACGCCCAGAGAGAGCGTTTCGAACTCCAGCAGTTGCTTGAGCTCCGGGCCGCCGGTCATGGATTCGCTGAGCTTGAGTCTGCTGAGTCTCTCACCGATCCAGCCGGCTGCCTGCTTGATCGGGTCGTGTTCTATCTGGAGCCGGCCCATGAGTTCTTCTAGCGTGACTTTGTCCTGTTGGATCTCGCGTGCGATCTCACCCAGAGACTGACCGAGCGGGGTGCTTCCGTGCTCGGCGCTGATCTTGCTCGCCATCTCGGTGCCCGCGGTGGCACCAGCCAGGTGGTCGTTGAGGTAGATCTCAAGACCCTTCGTTGCGCTCATTACACATCTCCTTCGATCGGATGGGCAAATTCCAGCGACGCCGGCGGTAGTCTGTGATCGCTGACTGGAAGACCGGTGTGGTGCCGCTGGAAGACCGGTATGGTGCCGGTAGCTGGCACTTCTGCCTCGGTGAACGGTTGGACATCGCGTGCTGCTGACTTCAGGAGATCTCCGCAGGCGTCCCGAACCAACTCCCGTGGCCTGTGGTGCGGTTTAGGGTTCCCCGCTGGCGACCAAACTAATCATCGGGAATGTGAACGTGGATGATCCGCTGCCTCGGGCCCGGATCAGCGCCGTCACGGGGCTCGTTGGTGGGTCTAGAGGCGGTGTTGGAGGGCGTCAGCGGCGGCCAGCAGATTGGCTGCCCAGCGGGCTCCGGGTCGTCGGCCGATGCGGTCGACCGGGCCGGACACCGACACCGCGGCAACCACCTGGCCGGCGCCGTTGCGCACCGGAGCGGACACGCTGGCCACCCCCGACTCCCGCTCGGCCACGCTGTGCGCCCAACCTCGCCGCCGAACCTCCAGCAGAGTGTGCTCGGTGAAGGATGCATCGGCGAGAGCCGCCCGCTGGGTGGCCGGGTCGGCCCAGGCGAGGAGCACCTTGGCTCCAGAGCCGGCGGTCATCGGCAGCCGCGAGCCCACCGGCACCGTGTCGCGCAGCCCGCTGGCCGGCTCGGACGCCGCCACGCAGATGCGCTGCATACCGTCGCGCCGATAGAGCTGCACACTCTCGCCGGTGAGGTCGCGCAGCCGGGGCAGCACCACCGCCGCGGCCTCCAGCAGCGGGTCACCGGATCGGGCGGCCAGCTCGCCCAGCGTGGGGCCGGGTCGCCACCGGCCGTCAGCGCCCCGGTGCAGCAGTCCATGTATTTCCAGGCCCACGGCGAGCCGGTGCGCTGTGGCCCGGGGCAGCCCGGTCCGCTCACACAGCTCCGCGAGCCCACACGGCTCGGCGGCGGTCGCCCAGAGCACCCCAATGGCCTTGTCCAGCACGCCGATACCGCTATGCTGTCTCACGAGTCGATACTAGCTTCCCGGAATGTGGGAAGTCTAGATGGTTTCAGAAAAGGAGTCGAGATGGGCAAGACGCTCGCGGAGAAGGTGTGGGACGCCCACCTGGTGCGCCAGGGAGAGGGTGCCGAGCCCGATCTGCTCTACATCGACCTGCACCTGGTGCACGAGGTGACCAGCCCGCAGGCGTTCGACGGGCTGCGGTTGGCCGGGCGCCCGCTGCGCCGGCCGGATCTGACGTTGGCCACCGAGGATCACAACGTTCCGACCAAGGACGTCCTGCTGCCGATCGCCGACGAGGTGTCGCGCACCCAGGTGGAGACCCTGCGGCGCAACTGCGAGGAGTTCGACGTCCTGCTCTACCCGATGAACCACGCCGAGCAGGGCATCGTGCACGTGGTCGGCCCACAGCTCGGACTCACCCAGCCCGGGATGACCGTGGTCTGCGGCGACAGCCACACCTCGACTCACGGGGCGTTCGGCGCGATGGCGTTCGGCATCGGCACCTCCGAGGTGGAGCATGTGCTGGCCACCCAGACTCTGCCGCTGAACCGCTTCAAGACCATGGCCATCAATGTCAACAGCGTCGACGGCTCGTTGCGACCCGGGGTGACCAGCAAGGACGTGGTGCTGGCGATCATCGCCCAGCTCGGCACCGGCGGTGGCCAGGGCTATGTGCTGGAGTACCGGGGCAACGTCATCAAGAACCTCTCGATGGAGGCCCGGATGACAGTCTGCAACATGTCGATCGAGGCCGGCGCCCGGGCCGGGATGATCGCCCCGGACGAGGTCACGTTCGTGTACCTGAAGTGCCGTGACCACGCCCCGAAGGGCGCGGAGTGGGATGAAGCGGTGACGGCGTGGCGCGAGCTCCGGACCGACGACGACGCGGTGTTCGACCAGGTGGTGGATCTCGACGCCGACAGTCTGACACCGTTCGTCACCTGGGGCACGAACCCCGGCCAGGGACTGCCCCTGGGCGAGAGGGTGCCGGATCCGGCCGCGATCGTGGACGAGAACGAGCGGGTCGCCGCCGAGGAGGCGCTGACCTATATGGGTCTGACCGCCGGCACCCCACTGCGTGAGGTCTCGGTCGACACGGTGTTCGTGGGGTCCTGCACCAACGGCCGGATCGAGGACCTGCGCGCCGCCGCCGCCGTGATCAAGGGGCGCAGGGTTGCCGAGGGCGTGCGGATGCTGGTGGTGCCCGGCTCGATGCGGGTGCGGTTCCAGGCCGAGGACGAGGGCCTCAACGACATCTTCACCGAGGCCGGCGCGGAGTGGCGCTCGGCTGGCTGCTCGATGTGCCTGGCGATGAACCCGGACAAGCTGGCGCCGGGCGAACGCAGTGCGTCGACCTCGAACCGCAATTTCGAAGGTCGCCAGGGCAAGGGCGGCCGCACCCACCTGGTGTCCCCACTGGTGGCCGCGGCCACTGCGGTACGCGGCACCCTGAGCAGCCCCGAGGACCTCAAGGAGGTAACAGTCTGATGGAAGCGTTCAGCACACACACCGGCATCGGCGTCCCGCTTCGCCGCTCCAACGTGGACACCGACCAGATCATCCCGGCGGTCTACCTGAAGCGGGTCACCCGCACCGGCTTCGAGGACGGACTGTTCGCCGCCTGGCGCGGCGACGAGAGCTTCATCCTCAACCACGAGCCGTTCTGCCGGGGATCGGTGCTGGTCGCCGGCCCCGACTTCGGCACCGGGTCTTCACGGGAGCACGCCGTCTGGGCCTTGTCGGACTACGGGTTCCGGGTGGTGATCTCGGCCAGGTTCGCCGATATCTTTCGGGGCAACTCGGCCAAGGCGGGTCTGCTGGCCGCGCAGGTCGCCCAGCCGGACGTCGAGCTGCTCTGGAAGCTGCTGGAGAAAGAGTCGGGCACCGAGATCACCGTCGACCTCACCGCGAAGACGGTGCGGGCGAAACACCTCACGGTGGCGTTCGAGATCGACGACTACACTCGCTGGCGCCTGCTGGAGGGCCTGGACGACATCGGTCTCACCTTGCGCAGCGCGGATCTGATCGACGACTTCGAGGCGGCCCGCCCGGCCCGGTTACCGCGCACCGTCCCCGTCTGACAGCCGGTGGCGCAGACCCAGCACGCTCGACGCAGAGGTTGCACGGTCTGTGGGATGACGGCCAGGTCTGTGCGGCGGCCCTGGGATTGATCACTTCGGGGGCGGGGGGTAGTAGTCGCTGGTGACTACCTCGACACCGTTGAATCCGAGCACCCAGGTGCTGGCTTTACGGAAGGGTGGGTCCTCCGCACCGGTGAGCATGCCGATCAGGTCCGGGATCACGCCGCGCTGGCTGCACACCACCGGCACCCCCGGCTCGTCGGCCAGCTCGAGCAGCCGGGACAGCCCGGCTTCCGGGTCGTCCCAGTAGCCGTCCTCGCTGAACAGCGGCTCGGGGTGTACCTCGCAGGAGAGCGCGGCGGCCAGTGGGGCGACGGTTTCCACACAGCGCACCAGCGGCGCCGCGTAAACCCGCGTCGGGCCGAACACTCCGAGCAGGCTGACCAGGCGTTCAGCCTGTGCCTGGCCCTTACCGGTCAGCGGCCGTAGGTCGTCTTCGCCGGACCAGTCCTCCCGGTCGCCCGCCTTGGCGTGTCGCACCAACAGTAGCGACGTCAGCGCCGGGTTCACCTGTTGGAACCGGTCGAGGATCTCCCGGTCGGGTGGGTAACTCAGCAGTGCTGTGGCGGTCTCCAGGGTCAACCAGCGCATCTCGTCGACCTCGTCACCGGGTGCGAACTCGCCGGAGAGCGCCAGAGCCGACCACCAGTGCACGACCTTGGTCCCCTCCGGCACCTGGTAGTACACCTCGCCCAGCTGATGCCCGAGCTTGACGGCGAACCCGGTCTCCTCGGCGATCTCGCGCACGGCGGCCACCGGCGCGCCCTCGCCGTCATCCAGCTTGCCCTTGGGCAGCGACCAGTCGTCGTAACGTGGGCGGTGTATCACCGCGATCTCCGGCTGATCATCTCGACCAGGGCGCCACAGGACCCCACCGGCGGCAACGACATCGGCGGCGTCGATAGGGGTGTTCAACTCACTCCGGGGAAACGGGTCGGGGCAGCGACGCTGCCTGGTGGTCACGCACGGACTCGATTCCCGAGCCCGGCGCGGGGGAGGGCGACCAGGTGCCCTCCGGCCCGAGCACCCAGCAGCGGGTCGACTCGTCCAGCGTGGAGTCCAGAAGACGGCCGAGCTGCTCGCCGAGTGTGTAGTTGACCCGCAGCAGCACCTCGACGCGCCGGTCCAGGTTGCGGTGCATGATGTCGGCGCTGCCGATCCAGTACTCGTCACAGCCGACGAAGTGGAAGATCCGCGAGTGCTCCAGGAACCGGCCGAGGATCGAGCGCACGGTGATGTTCTCGCTCAGACCCGGCCGGCCCGGGGTGAGCGCGCAGATGCCGCGCACCACGATCTGGACCGGCACGCCGGCCTGCGAGGCCCGGTACAGCGCGTCGATGATCTGCTCGTCGACCAGCGAGTTCATCTTGAACCGGATGCCGGCGGGGCGGCCGGCGCGGTGACTGGAGATCTCGTCGTCGATGCGCTGCAGCAGTCCTCGGCGGACCCCGTACGGGGCGACCAGCAGGCTGCGGTAGCTGTGCTTGCGTGCGTAACCGGTGAGCGAGTTGAACAGGTCCGCGATGTCGGCGCCGATCTCCGGGTCGGCGGTGAGCACGCCCAGATCCTCATACAGCCGCGCGGTCTTGGGGTTGTAGTTGCCGGTGCCGACGTGGCAGTAGCGCCGGATCCGGGAGCCCTCCTGACGCACCACCAGCGAGGTCTTGCAGTGCGTCTTCAGACCCACCAGGCCGTACACCACGTGCACCCCGGCCTTCTCCAGCTCGCGGGCCCAACGAATGTTGGCCTTCTCGTCGAAGCGGGCCTTCAGCTCGACCAGCGCCACCACCTGTTTGCCGGACTCGGCCGCGCTGACCAGTGCATCGACGATGGGTGAGTCGCCCGACGTGCGGTAGAGGGTCTGTTTGATGGCCAGCACCGACGGGTCCGCGGCGGCCTGCTCGATGAAGCGCTGCACGCTCGTGGAGAACGAGTCGTAGGGGTGGTGCACCAGCACGTCGCCCTGCCGGAGGGTGGCGAAGACGCTCTTGGGCGTCTCGCCCTCGGCGAATGCCGGGTGGGTGGCGGGCACGAACGGGGTGTCCTTGAGCTCCGGGCGGTCCACCCCGTACACCCGCCACAGCATGGTCAGGTCGAGCAGCCCGGGGACCACCATCACGTCGTGCGGGTCCACGTCGAGCTCGCGCAGCAGCAGCTCCAGCACGTGCTCGCTCATCGACTCGGTGACCTCGAGGCGCACCGGTGGCCCGAACCGGCGCCGGGCCAGCTCACGCTCCAGTGCCTGTAGCAGGTCCTCGTCTCGGTCCTCCTCGACGTCCAGATCGGCATTGCGGGTGATCCGGAACGCGTGGTGCTCGGCAACCTCCATCCCGGTGAACAGCTCGTCAAGATGGGTCGCGATCAGGTCCTCGACCGGCAGGAACACCTGCTCGGACTCCGGGGTGACGGGCACCAGACGCGGCACGTTGGCCGGCACCTTGACCCGGGCGAAGCGCTCGGTGCGCGTCTCCGGGTCGCGAACGGTGACCGCCAGGTTGAGCGAAAGGTTCGAGATGTACGGGAAGGGGTGCGCCGGATCGACCGCGAGCGGGGTGAGCACCGGGAACACCTGCTCGTAGAAGTAACCCGACACGTGCGCCCGCTGCTCGTCGGTGAGGTCCGACCAGCGCACGATTCGGATGCCGTGCTCACTCAGCGCCGGCAGCACCGAGTCCCGGAACACCCTGGCGTGCCGGTCGGCCAGGGCCTGGCTGCGTTCGGAGATCCTGGCCAGCTGCTCACGCGGGGTCAGGCCGTCGGCCGAGCGCACCGCCAGCCCGGTCTCGTCGCGCCGCTTGAGCCCGGCCACCCGCACCATGAAGAACTCGTCGAGGTTGGAGGCGAAGATGGCCAGGAACTTGGCGCGCTCCAGCAGCGGCTGGCTGACGTCCTCGGCCAGGGCCAGCACCCTGGCGTTGAAGTCCAGCCAGGACAGCTCGCGGTTCAGGTAGCGGCCATCGGGCAGGTCGGCGGACGTCTCGCCGGCTGTCGGGGCCGTCGTGACCGGGGCCGGCGGCGCCACCACCTCCGGCGTCCCCGCCTGCTCCGGTGACCCGACCAGCTCCGACGCCGGGATCGGGGTCGGCTGCGGGACCGGATCGGGCGACGACTGTTTGCCCGCATGGCCGAACGTTGGGGCAGTCGTCATCGGGTGCGCTGTTCCTCGGGAGCCACCCCGACATTGTCACCCGGTGCCGGGCTCGGTGCCGTCCGCCGGTTGGCGGACGGCAGATGAACAGCCGGTCACGAACGGGCGACGGGATCGGACGGGGTCGACGTCCTCAGGGCCTCCGACGAGGCCGACCCGAGCCCCAGCGCGACGGCCGCCCAGAGATCCTCGACCGTGTCCACGTCCCTACGCAGCCCTGGCCATCGACCATCCATCGGCACCGCGCCGCCGGCGGCGTGTGCGGCGGCCGATCGGCTACCGAACCGTGGCTGAAGAGCCGCGTGCGGGCCGCAGACCAGCAACGTGGTCCCTGCACCGCTGGCGTCGGCGCAAAACGCCCGATCGGCGTTGCGGCTCACGAACAGCGCGCACGCCCGGTGCAACGCCTCGTCCAGCTCGTCGGCGCGCAGTGCGGGCAGGTCGGCCTGTAGCGCTCCCAGGGGTACTGGCGGCGAGCCGCGCTGGGAGTGACGCAGCACCCTGGCCGCGTGCTCCAGGGCGGCGTTCAGGCCGCGGTCGGCGTCCTCCGCCAGCACCGCCGCGCCGTCACCGGCCAGCACGGAGATCACCTCCGGGTCCGAGCTGATCACCAACACCTGGCGCACCAGAGGTGCCCTGGCGGCGGCGGCCACAGTGTCTCTGGCCAACGCCAGGGTGAGCCGGGCGTGCGCCGCCGGTGCACCGATCCCGCCATCGGCGGCGCCTCGCAGTCGAGACTTGGCCCGGGACAGCAACTTCACCGGCACGATGACGTCCACCCCGAGGCCCATCATCGGAACCACTCGGAGTCCATCCGTGCCGTTTCCACGCCTTCCATCGTCGCACCTGTCCGACATCAAGGGTGTACGCCACATCCAGGTGGCTGGACCCACGTGGTCAACGTCCGGGACACTCATGTCCTGCGGTTCCCACGCGGTTGGTGAAGGGGAGGTCGGGTGGCGCGCGAGAAGGGCGGCTTCTGGGTCGGGTTTACGGCGATGGTCGTCTACCCGATGACCTGGCTGCTCGGCCGGTGGCGGGTCGACGGTATGGACCGGATTCCGGCCGAGGGGCCGGTGCTGATCGTGGCCAACCACATTTCCTACCTCGACCCGGTGTTCTCGATGGTGTTCGTGCATCGGGCCCGACGGGTTCCCCGGTTCCTGGCCAAGCACAGCCTCTGGAGCGTGCCGGTGCTCCGGAACGTCCTGCGTAGCAGCGGGCAGATTCCGGTGTACCGGGAGTCGATCGACGCCCAGCGCAGCCTGCGGGCCGGCACCGAGGCGTTGGCATCCGGCAAGGCCGTGGTGATCTACCCGGAGGGCACGATCACCCGTGATCCAGACGGCTGGCCGATGCACAGCCGCACCGGGGTGGCCCGCTTGGCGCTGAGCAGCGACATCCCGGTGCTGCCGATGGTCCACTGGGGCACCCGCGAGATCTACGACCGGTACGGCAAGAGGTTCCGCCCGCTGCCGCGCAAGCAGGTGGTGGTGCGCTGCGGTGACGCAGTCGACCTGTCTGCGTATCGGGGGCGGGACATCGACGCCGCACTGCTGCGTGAGGTCACCGACCATCTGATGGCCGCAGTGCGCGACCTGCTGGCCGAGGTACGTGACGAGCCGGCGCCGACCGGGTTCTACCGGCGGGCCCGCGCGGTGGGCGGACCCGCCGAGGAGGACGCCGCATCGTGAGTCAGGTGCAGCGGGTGGCGGTGCTCGGCGCCGGCTCGTGGGGCACCACGTTCGGCAAGGTGCTCGCCGACTCGGGCCGGGACGTCACGTTGTGGGCTCGCCGGTCAGAGGTGGCGGAGTCGGTCAACGACCGGCACACCAACCCCGGTTACCTGCCCGGGATCGCGCTGCCGGCGGGGCTCACCGCGACCGTGCACGCCGAGCAGGCGATGGCTGGCTCGGACGCGGTCGTGTTCGCGGTGCCGTCTCAGACCCTGCGGGCGAACCTGATCTCCTGGCGCGACGCCCTGCCCCCGGGGGCGACCCTGGTCAGCCTGGCCAAGGGTGTCGAGCTGGATACCTGGAAGCGGATGAGTGAGGTGATCGCCGAGGTGGTCGCGGTGGCGCTGGATCAGGTCGCGGTACTCACCGGCCCGAACCTGGCCAGGGAGATCGCCGAGGGCCAGCCGACCGCCGCCGTGATTGCCTGTACGGATGTCGACCGTGCCGTGGCCCTGCAGCTGGCGTGCACAACCGGGTACTTCCGGGTGTACACCAACACCGACGTGATCGGCTCGGAGCTCGGTGGCGCCGGTAAGAACGTGATAGCGCTGGCCTGCGGCATTGCAGCCGGGATGGGGTTCGGCGACAACACGCGGGCGTCCCTGATCACCCGGGGGCTGGCCGAGACCGCGAGGCTCGGGGTGGCCCTGGGCGCCGACCCTGTGACGTTCGCCGGGCTGGCCGGGCTGGGTGACCTGGTGGCCACCTGCTCGTCGCCGTTGTCCCGCAACCGCGCGTTCGGTGAGCACCTCGGCCGGGGTGGCTCGCTGGCCGAGGCCGAGCGGGCCAACAGCGGCCAGGTCGCCGAAGGGGTCAAGTCGTGCCTGTCGATCTGTGAGCTGGCCGCCCGGCAAAGGGTGGACATGCCGATCGCGGACGGCGTGCGTCGGGTCTGCCACGAGGGGCTGTCGGCGGCCGCGATGGCAAAGGAACTGATCACCCGTGAGCTGAAGCCGGAGTGATCCGGGTGCGCACATGGGGCGGCGGGGTGGCCATGGCGTCCGGTAGCAGTGGACACGGCCGCGGCTGGCCGAACGTTGTCCGGGTCGGCAACACCCCGGCCCAGGCTTCCCGGGCTGCCACATCGGGTTCGTCGTCCACCGGGGGCCCGGTACGAACCTTCACGCTGGCCTCGGTGAGGTCCAGGGCGAGCACCGTGGTGGCCGCCAGTTCCTTGCGGTCAGGTTGGCGAGCGTGTGCCCATGAGCCGGGTGTGACGTTCTCCACGATGGCCCGCAGTGCGCGCAGCTTCTGCGCATCGTCGGTCACCGGCTCGGGGACGCCGTGCACCACCGCGCAGCGGTAGTTCGCGGAGTGGTGGAACACCGAGCGGGCGTACACCAGGCCGTCGATCAGGGTCACGGTGACGCAGACCGGGTTGTGCACGCCGGCGCGCAGGCTTCCCGCCCCGGTGGAACCGTGCAGGTAGAGCGTGTCGCCCACGCGCCCGTAGCAGGTCGGCAGCACCATCGGTGCCCCGTCCACCAGCACGCCGAGGTGGCAGATCAGGCCCGCGTCCAGTACCGCGTACAACTCTGTGCGGTCTCGGCGCGCGCGGTCCTTGGCCCGGTTCAGCGAGCTGCGGGGAGTGGGAGACAGCGATGCCAAAGTGTCCATCCTCGCATCGTCACCCGGCAAGTGGCATTGTTGAATAGCCATTCTTGCCGAATGTTGGAAGGCCACTCGGTCATGCTGGTTGACGACCTGCCGCTCGTCCTGGACCGTGCTTGCCCCGAGCCGTTGGCGGTGCAGCTCGCCGACGCGCTGCGCAGCGCAGCCAGCTCCGGAGCGCTGCGGGTCGGTGACCGGCTCAGCTCTACCCGGGCGCTGGCCGTCCGGCTCGGGGTCAGCCGCACGGTGACCTCGGCGGCCTATGAGCAACTCCTCGCCGAAGGCTGGCTGTCCGCTTCGCCGGGGTCGGGGACTTTCCTCACCACCGCCCCGAGCGTTGCCAGGTCGCCCGTGCGGCAGCCCTCGGCGGGGATGCGCGGTGCGACGGAACCCGAGTTGGTCGACCTGTTCCCCGGCCGGCCCTGTCTGGCCGCCCTGGACCGTGCCGCGTGGCGGCGGGCCTGGCGCGCGGCCGCCGAGGCGCCGCCGTTGAGCAGTCCCTGCTACGCCGGACGGCCGGAGTTCCGGGCGGCGATCGTGGACAACCTGCTGCGCCATCGTGGGCTGGTCGTGGGGCCCGATCGGGTGCTGGCGACCGCCGGCAGCACGGCCGCGGTCGCCGAGTTGGCTGCCCTGCTCCCGGTCGGGGCGCGGGTGGCACTGGAGGAGCCGGGCTACCAGCGCGCGGTCGGAGCACTGACCGCCGGCGGGGTCGAGGTGGTGGCCGCCGAGATGGACGCCGGTGGGCTGCTGGTCGATCGGCTACCCGAAGGTCTGGCGGGGGTGTACTGCACACCGGCGCACCAGTTTCCACTCGGGTCACGGCTGTCCGCCCAGCGACGGGTGGCACTGGTGCGGCGGGCTCGCGCGGAGGGTTTCCTGGTGATCGAGGACGACTACGACGGCGAGTTGCGCTACGACGTGGCACCGTTGCCGCTGCTCGCGGCGCTGGGGCCGGACGTGGTCGCGCACCTGGGTACCGCGAGCAAGCTGTTGACCCCCACCCTCGGCGTGGGCTGGTTGGTGGCGCCACCGGGGCTGCAGGTCGCGCTGGTGGCGGCCCGCGAGCGCACCGGCACCCGGCCGGCACCGGCGGGTCAGCAGGTGTTCACCGAGTTGGCCGGCCATGGTGATCTGGCCCGACATCTGCGGCGACTCCGTCGGGAGCTGGCCGCCCGCCGCGAGCTGGTGATGGCCGGCCTGGCCCGGCACGAGGTGGTGGCACGGGGGGACGCGGCCGGCGCCCATGTGCTGCTCGAGCTGCCGTCGGCCTCGGTTGAGGATGCTCTGGTTGCCGCCGCCTCGGCGGACGGTATTGCGGTCGCGGGGTTGCGCGGTTGTCATCGGGGCACTGCCGCAACGTTTGGCGTGTCTCTCGGGTACGCCGCGCCCGCCGAGGCCGCCCTGGCCCGGGCGGTCGATGTGATCGGCCGACTGGTCCGGCAGGTCAGCGCTCGTTGACTGCTCGCTGACCTGCCTGCTCGCTGACCTGCCTTGGGACGCGGAAGAGCCCCCGCCGGCAGGAGTCCGGCGAGGGCTGTGGCTCCCCGAACCACCAAACCGGGAGTCGCTGGCCGGCCACCGGTCCCGAGGCCGTCGGCCAGCGGCACCTCAGTGGTTGCTCTTGTTGCTCAGACCGCTGGAGAGGACGCCCAGCACACCGCTCAGGATGTCGTTGTCGCAGGCGGCGATCGGCACTGCGGCGTTGATGTGGGACACGTTGATCAGGCCGCTGCTATCGCCGCCGTTGCTCTGGTTGGTCTCCTGGTTGCAGTCACCACTGCCCCGGTGCCCCCTGTTCCGCTCCTTGTCGTGGCTCTTGTGGTGGCTGTGCCCACCGTCGTCGCTGTAGTCGCCGGCGAAGGCGAGCGGGCTCACGGCCAGCAAGGTGGCCGCGGCGGCACTGACAACAATTCCAGCCTTGACGAGCATCGAGTCTCCTTCGTGGACGTCTGGGTCGGAGGCGGCGGATTCGGAGCCGACACCTCTTTCGTGGGTCATGCTTTCGGGACCCCGGCGGGTTGTTCCGCCGTGCGACCCGGACACACACACCAACGGGTGTCGCTCAACGTGGTGATGGTCCTTGAACGAGTGTCACTCGAATAGCGTAAAATGAGATATCACTCCACACGGAGTAACTATGCCCTGTTGGCGCCGGTCACCCGGCTGTGCGGGTTGTGTGGGCCAGGCTTCGTTCACCGGGCGCTCGCACCGCAGGACAGGGCCACTAGGCTCGCAGGCCATGGAGCCGCGCGGATCTGGCCGGGTCAGGGTGGCCGTCGTGTTCGGCGGGCGCAGCAGCGAACATGCGATCTCCTGTGTGTCCGCCGGTAGCGTGCTCGCCCACCTCGACCGCGACCGGTTCGAGGTGCTCCCGGTCGGCATCACCACCGACGGCGCCTGGGTACTCGGCAAGGACGATCCCGTCGCATTGGGTATCCGAGATCGTCGGCTGCCCTCGGTGGATGCCGGCGGTGCCGCGTTGGCCCTACCGGCCGACCCCACCCTCGGTGGCCTGGTGCGCTTGGACCCTGGCCGGGCAGGTGAGTTGCTCAGCGGGGTCGATGTGGTGTTCCCCATCTTGCACGGCGCCTACGGCGAGGACGGCACGATCCAGGGGTTGCTGGAGCTGGCGGACACCCCTTATGTCGGGGCCGGGGTGCTGTCCAGTGCCGTCGCCATGGACAAGGAGTTCGCGAAGAAGCTGCTGGCTGCGGAGGGGCTGCCGGTCGGGGACCTCGTGGTACTGCGGCCCGGGACGGACTTCGTGACCGACGTGCAGCGTGCCAGACTCGGTCTACCGGTGTTCGTCAAGCCGGCGAGGGCCGGCTCCTCGATGGGCATCACCAAGGTCGCCGGGTGGCCCCAGATGCCCGCCGCGATCGCCGCCGCCCGTGAGCATGACCCGAAGGTGTTGGTCGAGGCAGCCGTGGTGGGCCGCGAGATCGAGTGCGGGGTGCTGGAGTTCCCGGACGGTAGCGTGCGGGCCAGTCTCCCGGCCGAGGTTCGGATTGTCGGTGAGGGCCCTTCCGGCGAGAAGCCTGAGTTCTACGACTTCGAAGCCAAGTACCTGGATGAGGTGTGCGAAATCGATATCCCGGCCAAGCTGGACGACGAGACCACCGAGCGGATACGAGATCTGGCGGTGGCCGCGTTCGGCGCACTCGACGGTCAGGGGCTGGCCAGGGTGGACTTTTTCATCGGCCCGGATGGCGGTATCACGATCAACGAGGTGAACACCATGCCAGGGTTCACCTCGACCTCGGCGTACCCGAAGATGTGGGCGGTCACCGGGATCGACTACCCGACGCTGCTGGCCACCCTCGTCGACACCGCGCTGGCCAGGGGCACCGGGCTGCGCTAGTAACGCGCACCGTGGGCCGCCGTCGAGTCAGGCGCCCGGCAGTGCGGAGCGCACCACGTCCGAGACCGTCTGCACCGGGCCGCTGCCCAGCCCGCGCGGCACCGTCAGCGCGACGAACACCGACCGGTCGACGGTGATGAAGGTGTCCCGGTCCGGCTCTGACAGCGTCAGCCAGCCCACTCCGTCCACCTGGACGATCGCGGCGCCGGGGGCGAGTTCGGCCGGCCTGGGCAGCCCGCACCGCAGCACCACCGGACCGTTGTCAGCGCCACCCCAGGCCAGCGCACCCGGGGGCGCGGGCTCGGCTAGTGCCTCGCGGGGCAGCCGCCCGGAGGTGGCCGCCAGCTCGGCGGGCAGCGCCGCCAGCAGCCCCGCGCACGCC
>JALYVZ010000328.1 GCA_030852965.1 Actinomycetota bacterium
GCCACCACCCGGGCCGGACCGACGCCGCCCGCGCAGCGCTCGCACCACGGCGACCCCGGCGACCCACAGCCGCCACACCCCGTCGGCAGCACCAGGTCGAGCAAGTCGGTCAACATCCGTGCAGGCACCCCGCCAGGATGCACCCGGTCGATCGCCGCTCGCTCCCACCGGCCGCCGGTTGTCCCCACCCGTATCGGTTGCGCACAGGTGGGTAGACCGTCGTTGACGAGGAACGTCAGCCGGGGTAACTGCCCGGATGCGCCGAACCGAGAACCGGGCCGGCGTCACCCGGGGTAGCCGGCCACCGAGCCGGCCGCCCCACCGACCAGCTGCCGCCAGCTGCCCAGGTCATCGGCCCCGAAGCTCCACACCCCGTTCTGGTCGGTGACCATCAGCGGACGGCCCGGCGCGGCCGCGACCGCCGTCAGCGGCGGAGTGAGGTTGTTCGTCGGCAGTGACTGCCAGTCCAGGCCGTCCACCATGACCACCTCGACCGGGCGGTCCGGGCGACGGCCCACGGCGGCGATCTGGTCGGAGGTCCGCCAGGACAGCGCGACCAGATCGGTGAGCTCGCTGGCCCGCAGCATCCGGACGTTGCGCACCGCCACGTCGTCGCCGGCCGAGCGGGTCACCGCGCCGACCGCGAGCTGTCCGCCCACCACCGCCGCCACCCGCATGCCGTCGCTGGACAGCCGGAGGTCGGCGATCGGACCGAGCGCGGACAACGCCGAGCCATCCACCGGCCGAACGGTCGGGCGCCCGGAGGCATCAAGCGCAACCCTGGTGAGCCGGGCGCCGTCCAGCACCGTCCAGACCTCGCCCCCGTTCGGCGTCCAGCTGGGTCGGGTCATCGCCTCCGCGCGTAACCCGGTCGGCTGCAGCGGTGCACCGGTCCGGCCGATCAGCAGCAACCGACCCTGCGACCGGGTCACCGCCGCCAGTCGCTGGCCGTCCGAGGTGGTCGACGCCGACACCAGGTCGTAGGCGCCGCTGCCGACCGGCCCCGGCAAGGGCTCACCGATCGACCCCGGCAACAGGGCGCGGGCCCGACCGCCGCTGACCACCACACCCGGCACGTCCGGGCGGGACTCGGGGTCGGCGCCCATGTCGGCGAAGACGTCCCGGCTCAGGTCGATCCGGTCGGCCAACAGCGGGGCACCGTCGTCCAGCAGCCGCACCCGGCTCACGTTCACCTCGGCGAGGCTGAGCACCACCTGCGCGGCCAGCAGCCGCCGGCGGCCCTCATCCATGTCTCCGAGCTCGGTGAGGTCGACCAGGACCGCTCCGTCGGGGGTCTCGGCCACGTTCGCACGCAACCGCGCGGTGCGCGGGATGGTGCTGGACACCGCGCCGGCCAGCGCGGCCGACGGGCCGGCGAGCAACTGCTCCACCGCCCGCGAGGGCAGCGTGCGCGCCGGGTTCGCCGGTAGGTAACGCAGGTCGGCGATCGGCACCTGCCGACTCGGGTCGACGAAGTACGTCTTGACCGACCGATAGTTGGCGCGGAAGTCCGACAGTCGCACGCTGACCCCGCCGAGCGCCGCGTCGATCCGCCAACCGTCGTTGCGGCGGACCAGCCTGAGCTCGTAGTCGATCGGCTTCTCGTCCAGTTCGAAGGCCCCGGCGGCGGTGAGCCGGCCGACCTGGGTCCCCCGAACCCGCACCGCGACCCGATCAACGTCCGAGTTGGGTGGGCGGCGGGCGTAGACGGTGTCGAACTGCTCATCGATCACGGTGAGCGAAGCGCCGTCGTCCCAGTTGCCAGCCGGCGCGAGGAAGCGGCGGGCGGCCGCGTGCTGGTCGGCGTTGTTACCGGATGCGTTGACGAAGCCGCGCACGATGTCCAGGGGCGTGCTGTTGTCCATCGGGCCTGGTGGCAACCCCCGGTCATCGCCCTCGGTGACCTTGCGCAGCACCTGCACCGGGGAGGAGTCCGGTACCGACGCACAGCCCGCGAGCATCGAGGCAGCCAGACCCGCGGCCAACAGGGCGGTTACCAGCCGCGCCGCGCGCCTCATTGCGCCCCCTCCACCGCGGTTGCCGGGGTCAGGGGGGGCTCGTCGGCCGGGACCAGGGGCAGTGGGCTGCCCTCCAGCTCTGCGCCGAGCGCCCTCGGCAGGGTCAGCCGGAACACCGCGCCCCGGCCTGGCTCACCCCATGCCTGCAGCCAACCGCCGTGCAGCCGGGCGTCCTCCAGGCTGATCGACAGCCCCAGCCCGGTACCGCCGCTGCGGCGTTGGCGCGAGGAGTCGGCCCGCCAGAACCGGTTGAACACCAGCCCGGCCTCCCCGGGCCGAAGCCCCAGCCCACGGTCGCGCACCAGCACCGCCACGCTGCGCTCGTCGCAGCCCAGCGTGATCCGCACCGGCCGGCCGTCGCCGTGGTCGAGCGCATTGGCCACCAGGTTGCGCACGATCCGCTCCACCCGACGGCTGTCGACCTCGGCCTCGACCCCGGCCGGCACGTCCAGCTCCAGCGCGGTGCCGCTCTCCTCGGCCAGCCCGCGCACCGCCTCGACGGCGCGCAGCACCACCGCCCGCAGGTCGATCGGCTCGGCGACCAGCTCGGCCATCCCGGCGTCCAACCGGCTGATCTCCAGGAGGTCGGCGAGCAACGCCTCGAACCGGTCCAGCTCCTCGACCAGCAGCTCCGACGAACGCCGCAGCGCGGCCGGCAGCTCCTCGCGGGAGGCGAACAGCACGTCAGCGGCCATCCGCACGGTCGTCAGCGGGGTCCGCAGCTCGTGGCTGACGTCCGAGGTGAACCGCCGCTGCAGCGCGCCGAACTCCTCCAGCTGGTGGATCTGGCCCTGGATGCTACTGGCCATCTCGTTGTACGACTCGGCAAGCCGGGCCACCTCGTCGTCGCCCTTGACCGGCATCCGCTCCTCGAGGTGCCCGTCGGCGAACCGTTCGGCCACCTCGGCGGCCTGCTGCACCGGACGGACCACCTGCCGGGTGATCACACCGGTCACCGCTGCCAACAACAGGATCAGCAGCAGTCCGCCGACCATCAGGGTGGACTGCACCAGGCCCAGCGTGCGCTGCTCGGCCGAGAGCGGAAACAGCAGATAGAACTGCAGGTCCCGGCCTGCGGTGCGGACCGGCTGGCCGTAGATCACCATCGGCACCTCGTCGACCACCCGGAACTCGCGCGCCAGCACCCCACCGCTGACCGCGGTCCGCAGGTCGAGGGGCACATCCGACAGGGATCCAGCGGCGGACTCCGGGCGGCCGACCGTCTGACCGGTGGTCAGCACCGCGCGGTACTCCCCGGCGTTCTGCGCCCCTGGATGGTCGACCAGAGTGACGTTGGTCAGCCGGTCGAGGGCTTTGTTCAACTTGCCCTGGGCATCCTCGCCATCAGGGTTGACACCGGACAGGTCGCGCTCGAGCAGGGTGGCCGCCGACTCCATCTGTACCCGAGCCGCCACCGCCTTGCCCGCCACCAGCCGGTCGGCGATCTGGGTCTCCAGCACCAGCCCGAGCACGACCACTACGCCGGACGACAGCGCCAGGGTGCTGACCACCACCCGCAGCTGCATCGAGCGCCGCCAGGCGACGCCGAATATCGCGGCGAGCTCCAGCCCGATTGTGCGCAGTGCGTGCACCGTGCCGCGCACCCCTCGGACGCCGAGCACCCGCCGCGCGAGGGCCCGGACCTGGATCCGCGGCAGCAACGCCCGGATGCCGCCCCGTTCGACCCTCGGCCGCGCTGCGTCGTCAGTCAACGCCAGCCTCAGTCACTGGTCACGGAGGGCCAGCCTTGTAGCCCACCCCACGCACCGTCAGCACCACCTCAGGCCGCTCCGGGTCACGCTCGACCTTCGAACGCAGGCGCTGGACGTGCACGTTCACCAACCGGGTGTCGGCCGCATGCCGGTAACCCCACACCTGCTCGAGCAGCACCTCACGAGTGAACACCTGGCGCGGCTTGCGGGCCAGTGCCACCAGCAGATCGAACTCCAGTGGGGTGAGCGAGATTGACACGCTATGCCGGAGGACCTGGTGGGCCGGCACGTCGATGCTGACGTCACCGATGGAGAGCATCTCGGCCGGCTCGGCGTCGGTGCGCCGCAGCCGGGCCCGGATCCGGGCCACCAGCTCCTTCGGCTTGAACGGTTTGATCACGTAGTCGTCGGCGCCGGACTCCAGCCCGAGCACGACATCGACGGTGTCGCTCTTGGCGGTGAGCATGACGATCGGCACCCCGGACTCGGACCTGATCGCCCGGCACACGTCGATGCCGTTCATTCCGGGCAGCATCAGGTCCAGCAACACGACGTCGGGGCGGAAATCCCGGACCGCAGGCAGCGCACGGGGTCCATCGGACACCACCGCGGTGTCGAAGCCCTCTCCACGTAGCACGATGGACAACATCTCGGACAGCGCAGGATCGTCGTCGACCACAAGTATCCGCGACTTCATGGGCGCTATCGTGTCATCCCCGGGTGCCGGCCCGTCTGGCGCCACCACCGGCACGCCACCCCGGCTAGCCCCGCATTTCGCACATGAGGGAAGGTGGGGCTCTCGGCGTGTCGCCTTGATCATGTTAGCGGGGGGGTGGCATATGGGGG
>JALYVZ010000329.1 GCA_030852965.1 Actinomycetota bacterium
GGTCACCGCCGGGTCCGCTGCCGCCGGCTGGTCGCCGTCGCCTGCACCGCCGGTGCCCGCCCCGTCGCCGATCACCGCAAGCTCGGCGCCGACCTCGACCGTCTCGTCCTCGGCAGCCACGATGCGCCGCAGGATGCCGGCGACCGGGGACGGGATCTCGGTGTCGACCTTGTCGGTGGACACCTCGAGCAGGGGCTCGTCGACCGCGACCCGGTCGCCCTCCTGCTTGAGCCAGCGGGTCACGGTGCCCTCGGTGACGCTCTCACCGAGCGCGGGCATCTGGACGGAGAAGGACATGGCTGCTGGTGACTCCTTGTTGCTCGGCACGCCGTGGTGGGCGCGCGCTCAGCCGTGGGTGTGCAGTGGCTTGCCGGCCAGGGCGAGGTGTGCCTCGCCGAGCGCCTCGGTCTGGGTCGGGTGGGCGTGGATGAGCGGCGCGACGTCCTCGGCGTAGGCGTCCCAGTTGTAGATCAGCTGGGCCTCGCCGATCAGCTCGCCGACCCGGGCGCCGACCATGTGCACACCGACCACCGGGCCGGGGGTGCCCTCGGCGCCGGACTTGACCAGCTTGATCGCCCCCGCAGTCCGCAGGATCTGGCTCTTGCCATTGCCTGCCAGGTCGTAGATCAGGGTCTGCACCTCGCCGAACTTCTCCCTGGCCTGCGCCTCGGTCAGGCCCACCGAGGCGACCTCGGGCTCGCAGTAGGTCACCCGGGGGATGCCGGCCTCGTCGATCACCTGTGGGTTGAGCCCGGCGATGTCCTCGGCGAGGAAGATGCCCTGCTGGAAGCCCCGGTGCGCGAGCTGCAGGCCGGGCACGATGTCGCCGACGGCGTACACGTTCGACAGGTTGGTGCGCAGCCTTTCGTCGGTGATCACGAAGCCGCGGCCCATCTTGACCCCGGCGTCGTCGTAGCCGTGGCCGGCGGTGTTAGGACCGCGACCGACCGCGACCAGCAGCAGGTCGGCCTCCAGGGACTCGCCGGACTCCAGGGTGACGGTCACCGAGTTGGCGTCCTGGGTGGCGCCGGTGAACTTGACCCCGGTCTTGGCCTTGATCTTGCGGCGGCGGAACGCCCGTTCGAGCTGTTTGGAGGCGAACTCGTCCTCGTTGGGCACCAGCCTCGGCAGCGCCTCCACCACGGTGACCTCGGCGCCGAAGCTGCGCCACACGCTGGCGAACTCGACCCCGATCACGCCACCGCCGAGCACCACGATCCGCCGCGGCACCTCGTCCAGGGTCAGCGCCTGGTCGCTGGTGATGATCCGGCCACCGATCTCCAGGCCGGGCAGGCTGCGCGCGTAGCTGCCGGTCGCCAACACCACGTGCTTGCCCGGGTAGCGCCGTCCGTCGACCTCGATGGTGCCGCCAACATCAGCACCGCTGGTCTCGCCCGCGACGAACGTCCCGGCGCCCTCCACGTAGGTGATGCCCCGGGAGCTGACCAGGCCCTGCAGCCCCTTGTACAGCCGGCCGACCACGCCGTCCTTGTATGAGTTCACCCCGGCCATGTCGATGCCGGCCAACGAGCTCTTCACGCCGATCTGGTCACCATCGCGGGCGGCGTCGGCCACCTCGGCGGCGTGCAGCAGCGCCTTGGTGGGGATGCAACCCCTGTGCAGGCAGGTGCCACCGAGTTTGTCCTTCTCGACCAGTACGACGGACAGACCGAGCTCGGCCGCGCGCAACGCACAGGCGTAGCCCCCTGATCCGCCGCCAAGGATCACCAGGTCGGCGCTGCTCTCGGCGCCGACGCTCGTTCCGCTGGCGCTGCTCTCGGCCACGTTTCGATCTCCCTGAGTTGTCGCGGGCGTCAGCCGGGCTCGGCCCCCGATTCGCGGATGGCATCTCGTTGGTGCCCGGTCATCTTGTCACCATTCGCGGTGCCGGGAGTAAACGGCGCCACCCGATCGTTGGTCCAGCATCCGGCGAGCGCTCGAGCGACCCGGACATGATCCGTGTTCTGGTGGATTCGCGGACGTGTCACGTCCGGTTGTGCGCCCAAAGGTGGATCATCGGGCGTCGAGGATCGCCGATATCACAGATCGCCGTCGTTGACACGCGTGGTGATCGGCGGGCTTGGTCTTGAGGCTTTGGCCGCCGGCCGCTCAGCCGTTCTCGGCGATGTCGGTCAGCAGCGCGGCGAGCGTGCGCACCGGAACCCCGGTGCCGCCTTTGGCGGTGTAGCCCCACGCGCCGCCGGTGTTGAACGACGGGCCGGCGATGTCGACGTGGACCCAGGCCAGACCGTCCGGCACGAACTCGCGCAGGAAGATGCCGGCCACGAGCATGCCGCCCCAGCGGTGGTTGGTGACGTTGGCCAGGTCGGCCAGCCGGGAGTCCAGGTCACCGCGCAGCTCGTCGGGCAACGGCATCGGCCAGCCCCCCTCGCCGGTGGCGCGGGCCAGCAGCGCCACCCGGTCGCGGAACTCGTCGCTGCCCATCACGCCGGCGGTCCGGCTGCCCAGCGCGACCAGCTGCGAACCGGTCAGCGTCGAGGTCTCCACCAGGTAGTCGGGCGAGTCCTCGCCGGCCCGCACGATCGCGTCGGCCAGGATCAGCCGGCCCTCGGCGTCGGTGTTGAGCACCTCGACGGTCTTGCCACCGTACATGCTCAGCACGTCGCCAGGTCGGTAGGCGGTGCCTGAGGGCATGTTCTCCACCATTGGCACGGTCGCGGTCACCGCCACCGGCAGCTTCAGCTCGGCGGCCAGCGCCACCGTGACGATCACCGCCGCCGCCCCGGACATGTCCGAGGTCATGTGGTCCATGTTCGCGGCCGGTTTGATCGAGATGCCGCCGGTGTCGAACGTAACGCCCTTGCCCACCAGCGCCACGGTGGCGCGCGGATTGTCCCCACCGGACCAGTGCAACCGGACCAACCGGGGCGGGCGCGACGATCCGCCACCCACGCCCAGCACTCCGCCGTAGCCCGCGTCGGCCAGCGCGCGCTCGTCGAGCACCTCCACCTGCAAGCCGGCGCCGGCGCCGATATCGGCGGCCCGGTCGGCAAAGCTGGCCGGGTACAGGTCGTTCGGCGGGGTGTTGATCAGATCCCGAGCGGTGCGGACCGCGCCGGCCACCGCCACCGCCCGGGCCAGCACGGCCTCGTCGTCGGCGTTGCCGGGGGCAAGCAGGCCGAGTTGGCCGAGCGGACCCTTCCCGTTGCCGTTGGACTTGTACGTGGTGAACGAGTACGCCCCGAGCAGCCCACCCTCGGCGGCGCCGGCCAGGTCGAGCCGGGACAGCGTGCTCACCGCGGCGGCGGTGCCAGAAAGCGCCCGGGACCCCGCGCCGGCCGCCCGCCGCACCTGCTCGGCGGACCGGGCCTCGGCGAGTTCGCCTTCCGGCGCCTTGCCCAGCCCGACCGCAACCAGCAACGGGGCGCAGACCACGCCCCGGGTCGGCAGCTTAGTCACCTCGTCGGGCTTGCCGGTTGCCCCGGCCAGGGTGAGCAGTCCGAGCAGGCCGCCATCGCTCGCACCGAACGCCTCGGCCACCTCGTCCGCATCGCCGGCGAACGTCGGACCGTCCGCGCCGGTCCGCAGACCGATGATCAACGCGTCCGCCTCGGCGGTCGCGGCGGATCCGGTGACCAGGGTGATCTCGGGAACGGGCACTGGGCTCCTCACGGCTGAACTACGACTTGCGGCTTACCTGGGACTTGCGGCTGAACTGGGACCACATCGGTGCGGCGACCGACTCCCGTTCGAGATGGTAATGACACTGCGGTGCGTCCGATCACCGGAGCCCAGGTGCGAGGCTGGTGGGCGTGCGCGAACTGTTGCCACGTCGGCTCGGAACCGGCGACGCCGTGGTACTCGGCCTGGCTTCGATGCTCGGGGCCGGGGTGTTCACCGTGTTCAGCCCCGCCGCACGGGTGGCCGGCTGGTGGTTGCCGCTGGCGATCCTGCTGGCCGGCCTGGTCGCGGTGTGCAACGCATTCTCCACCGCCGACCTGGCGGCGAACCTGCCGGAGTCCGGCGGCGGGTACGTCTATGGGCGGCGCTATCTGGCGCCCTCCGCGGGGCGGCTGGCTGGGGTGGCGTTCCTGGCCGGGAAGACCGCGTCCGCGGCGGTCGCCGCCGGCGTGTTCGCCGGCTACGTGCTGCCCGGCCATCCACTGTGGGTGGCGATACCGCTGATACTGGTGGTCAGCGTGATGAACGTGGCCGGGGTGCGGTGGAGCGCCCGCAGCGCCTGGGTGCTGGTTCCTGCGGTGCTGGCGGTGCTCGGGGTGGTGGTGGTCGCGGCGCTGTTCAGCAGGCACAACCCCGGCGACCTACCGTCGCTCTCCGACCCGACCGCCGGGCTGGAGGTGGCCTCGGGGTCGGCGGCGGCAGCGCCGGTGCCGGTCACGCCGCTGGGGGTGCTCGGCGGTGCCGGGCTGATCTTCTTCGCGTTCGCCGGATATGCCCGGATGGCCACGCTCGGCGAGGAGGTCCGCGACCCTGCCCGCACCCTGCGTCGGGCCATCCCGCTCGCGCTGGGCATCACGATGGTGACCTACCTGGTGGTCGGCGGCGCGCTGCTGTTCGCCCTGGGCGCTGCCGGGCTCGCCGCCACCAGTTG
>JALYVZ010000330.1 GCA_030852965.1 Actinomycetota bacterium
GCCGGGGCGTGCTGGAACAGCTCGAATCGCACCCGAGCCAGGGGCTGCCCGGTCAGCGCGAGGACCGCGTCCTCGGCCTCACGCCGAGCGCACTCGGCATCCCGGCGGGCCCGGCGTTCCTGGGCCCACACCCACGCGAACGCACCCGCCGCGATCACCGCGAGGAACGCCGCGCCGACCATCACCGTCAGCAGCACCATCTGCCCGCCATCAGCCGGTGGGGTGTTCACCACCACCGTCGTCGGCGCTGCCGACGGGGTGTCGTCGCAACCGGCCAGGAAAACGGTCACCCCGGCCACGCCGCCGAGCAGCACCACATGCCTGATCGCCATCACAACTCCTCCTCGACCGCGACGTGCCCGATCTCCGACCAGAACCGATTCGCCGCCCGCTCCGCCCCAGACAGCAGCTCCCGCACCCGGGTCAAGTCCGCGACCGCGGACGCCAGGCGGGCCGCCGGCTGCGCGTCCTCGTCGTCCCGCAGAGCCCGGCCCTGCCCGTACGTGGCGACCTGCCTGACCAGCACATCCGCCAGCGACTCCAGCGCGCGCAACGTCGCCACCAGCTCACCGGCCAACCCGTAGAACTCCCCGTGATCCGCCAACGCCGACCGCTGTGCGCACGCGGCCTCCCGCCACGCCCGCGCACCGGCCTCGGCCAGCTCGGACGCCCTTCGGGCGGGCATCACGCCGCACCCCGCTCGGTCTGACGGACCTGCTCCGCCCACCGATGAGCCGTCCGCTCCGACACCCCGAACCGCACCGCGACCTCAGCCACCGCACGGCCCGCCCGGATCGCCTCCCGCCCGGCCGCCGCCACCTCACTCCGCGACCCCGCCACCGGCGGCCCGGCCAGGACCGACACCGTCCGGCCCGCCCCGAGCCCACGTCGCTCCTCCGCCGTCAGCCCGCCAGCGATGCCGTACGGCATCCCGACGCATCGGCCAGGCACTCCGCGAGCACCGGACAGCCGGCGCACACCGACTTCGCATCCGCCACCTGAGCCTCGACCGCCGGCCCCGTCTCCCCCACCGGGAAGAACAACATGCTCGGCGTCAACATCCACACACGCCGCACGAGCACGCCAACCCCAGCCGCCCGTCATCGCCGCACCCCGGCAGTCGTGGCGGTCTCGTGGTTCAGCGCCGGCGTCGCAGCCGAATCCACCGCCGAGAACACCGTCGCCACCACACCCGGCAACCCCGACCCCACCGGCGTCGACACGATGAACAACACCGCCAAACCCGCGCATACCGCGGCCGGACCAGCGGCCCGCGCCTTTACACACATCACCGCGCCACCGATCACCAACAAGATCAACAGACCGACACTCGGCATGACTCATGCCTCCTTTGCGGTACGAGATGCAGGTGTGTAGTTCGCGGTCCACTCCGTAACCTCGACCGACGACGCGGCGGAGGTGGCCTCGTTGAGCAGCTGCTCGACCGCCTCGGCCGGGATGACGTAGCGACCCTGACTCCCTGACAGCCGCATCCGGACGGCGGGAAATCCGCCGCGCTGGATCAGCCGGTACAGGTACTCCTGCGAGATCGACAGCAGCGCGGCCGCCTCGGGCACCGAGTACGTCGGTACGCCGGTCGCCCGCTTGCCCATCGCGCTAGCGAGCGCCCGCTCACGCAACGCCCCGCGCCACCCAGCGGTCCGTTTCGGCTCGATGACCTGCGTCGACGGGCGCGTGCCGACCGCGCTGGGATTCCTCTCTTCGTGGCTCATCTGCTCTCCTCGCACTCCCTTATCGTGCTGGTTGTATGAATCGTAGCAGTACACATAGCTGATATGACTGGCTTGTTTGGAACAGTCGAGCTGGTGCAGTGGCAAAGGCGGCCGTAGGCTTCGACGGTGGCCGTGCAGCTCGACGACTCGCGTCCGACCTACCTGCAGGTCGCGGACACGCTGCGCGACGAGATCAGCTCCGGCACCGTCGGCTCTGGGGAGCGGATTCCCTCAGTTCGTGATCTCGCGGCGCGATTCGACATCGCTGGGGCCACCGTGCAGAGCGCGCTGCGCGTTCTGCGCGACGAGGGGTACATCTCGTCACGGTCGACCCGCGGCTACTTCGTCCGCGATCAGCTCCCGACACCCCAGGACCGGCCGAGCGACGAATTCACCGCCATCCGCAGTCAGCTCGAAGCGCTGACGACGACCATGCGCGAGCTCACCGAGCGGGTGGGTCATCTGGAGGATGCCGTTCTGCCGGCTGCCCATCCGCCTCCTGGCGAATCACCTGCGAGAGCAGGCCGATCCGACGACTGAGCGTCTCCATCTCGCTCGCCATCTCGCGGAGCCACGCGTCGATCTGAGTTCGCTCCTCCGGGCTGAGTGCCATCTCGACCGCGCTCCTCGCTGCTGTGTACCGCGCCGCTCCCGTTGCCTTGCATGGCTCTAGGAGACCAGCGCGAACCGCGACGAACCAGATCGCGAAACCCCCTTCGAAAGCCTCACCGAAACCCCTCGTACCCGCGAGTTCTGGTCAGTTTGCCGAAACGCCCACGGTTGTCGGGGCCGATCTGTACCGTCCTGACTGGCACGGTTGAACCGACACGTGTATCGGTGTGAAGGAGTTCAGATGGCGCGTCCTCGACGCCCACCGCTGAACCCGCATCTGGCCGAGTCTCGCCGCCGGCTCGGCCTCACTCAGGAACAGGTCGCCGAACGACTCGGCATCACACCCGAGATGGTGCGCCGCCACGAGCGCGGGCTCGCCCGGCCCAGCGAGCAGTACCGCCGGCGCTACACCCGCCTCTATGGGGCCAGCGAGAGCACGCTCGGAATTGGCGCTGCCACTGCCCCCGTAACGGACTCTGTGGAGAGCATCGAACAGATCGTCACCGAGATCACGGAGTCGAGCACCTCGAACGACGCCATTGAGCTACTCGGCCGGGGAGCAGCATCACTGGGCCAGTTGCACGTCCGGGCACCCGCTCGAGAGGTCCTCCGTGAGGTACTGCGTCTCCGGTCGAACGCGCACTCCCTCCTTCAGCGACCGATCCGGTTGGGCCAGGCGCGGGAGGTCTACCGGATTGAGTCCGAGCTACTCGCGCATTCGTGCATGCTGCTCAGCGACCTCAAGCTGTACGGGCCCGCGTATCGGCACGGCGTCGCCGGGCTGACATTCGCGGCGGAGGCAGGCAGTAGCGAGGCCATCATCCGCAGTGCGCTCGCCAAGAGCTTGAGATGGGAGGAACGTCTGCTGGAATCGACCGAGATGGCCCGGGTCGGCTACGAACGCAGCCCGGCGGCGCCGATACGGCTGCAGCTCGCAAGCTACGAGGCCAACGGCGCGGCCCTGCTCGGCGATGCGGCCCGGGCGCGGACAGCGCTGCGGCGAGTGGACGAGGACGCCACGAGTTGCGGCCCGGACGCCGGCGGCTCCGTGTGGTCGTTCCCCAGACCTCGGCAGGCGATCTTCGCGCTGTCCGTGGCCACACAGCTCGGCGACCCTGCCGCAGCGCTCGATGCCGCGCTGCAATGGCGGACGAGAGTTGGGCGGACGGCGAACCCGTCGTGAAAGCCAACTGGGCACAGATCCGAATCGGCGCTGGGATCGCGCATCTCGCCCAGGGCGATCTCGAGGCCACCGTCGCCGAGGTGCGGCAGACTCTGGATCTGTCGCCCGACCTGCGCGTCGCCACAGTAACGGCGTACGCCGACAACCTCGGGCGACGCCTGCGTGACCCGCGGTTCCGCGCGAACAAGCTCGCAGTCGAGTTGTTGCGTGACCTGCGCGACTTCACACTGGAAGCGCTACCGAACAAATGACGGTGGGAGGGGCAGTGAGCCCGTTGCCGACCCAAATGCGCGACCGATGGGCCTCGCGCGTCGAGCCGGGTGCCGGCCCGGGAACCGTCTACTGGCACGTCCTGATGACTCGCTACCCAGAAGCGCAAGCGGCGGCCACGGCGGCGCAAGACGTCCTGCGCGGACTCCCCGGGTTTCACTTGACCCCCGAAGCGTGGCTGCACATGACCCTCTTCATCGCCGGCTCGACCGAGCACATCGGGACGCCCGATCGCCTGGCTGAGATGACCACGAACGTCCGGGCCGCCGTGCACGACATCGAGCCGATCGACGTCACGGTCACCCGGGTTCTCTACCACCCTGAGGCAGTCATGTTGGCCGTGGAGCCGGTAGGGCGCCTTCGGCGTCTTCGTGACGTCGTACTCGACGCGACTGCCACAACCGTAGGAGATCTGGACACCCTGCCGTCGTCTACCTGGGTTCCCCACATGACTGTTGCGTACAGCACCGCTGGCCAGGCCGCTGCACCCGTCATCGGTGCACTCGGGAAATCAGTCCCCGAACAGCGTTTCGTGATCGATTCCTTCTCCCTCGTGGTGCAGTGGGGACCGGAACGGCGCTGGAATTGGGAGTCGGTCGACGTGGTCGAACTCCGTCAAGATGCGCCCCATCTAGCGGCCTTGGTCGCTGAGAGTTTGAATATTGAGCCAAGTTTTCAGGCGGTCATGCGGGCCTCGTTGATGTAGTCGGTGATGTGGCGGTCGATCACTCGGAGTGCTTGGCGCAGGGGTAGCGGGG
>JALYVZ010000331.1 GCA_030852965.1 Actinomycetota bacterium
GCCGCGCGGCGGCCGAGGAACTGGCCGTCCCGCTCGCCGCATAGGGGCCGGATACGCGCTCAGCCCTCGCGCTGGGCGCGTATCCGGCTCAGAGCCTCGTCCAGGATGGCCGCGCCGTCGGCGTCACTGCGCCGCTCCTTGACGTACGCCAGGTGGGTCTTGTACGGCTCGTTGCGCGGCGGCGCGGGGGGGTGCTCGTTGTCCGGGCCCGCCGGCAGCCCGCAGCGAGGGCAGTCCCAGCTCTCCGGACGCTCCGCGTCGGAGGCGAAGGACGGCTTCGTCTCGTGCCCGTTCGAGCACCAGTACGACACCCGGATGCGCGGCGCCGTCTCGCCCCGCTCCGACTCACCCATCGGTCCCGCGCCGACTCGAGTGCCCCGAATCGCGTTTCCACCGGCCATGCGAACCTCTGCCCCAGTTGTTGTCTTGGCTGGCTCCCGATCGGGGAGAGTCAGATACCGAGCTTGACCAACAGACCTGTGCCGATAATGGCGGTCACCCAGATGGCACCGACGAACAGTGTCATCCGGTCCAGGTTCTTCTCCACCCTGGCCGATCCAGAGAGGCTGGACTGCATACCACCGCCGAAGAGGCTGGACAATCCGCCGCCACGCCCTCGGTGCAAAAGGACCAACAACACCAACAGCACACTTGAGACGATCAGAACGATCTGCAGGGCGAACTTCATGCCATCCTCATCCGAAGGTTTGCTCCACGCCGCAGCCGTCCGTGGACGTTGGCGCGGCCACCCAGGGTACTCGTTCGGGAAATCTCGCTGGCGTGCGGCTCGTCGCATCCGGTAGTTCGACGGCGCCGATGCCCCCGTTCGCTCAGCGGAACGATCAGGGCAGCGGGCCGCCGGCGGCGATCGCGCACAACTTGGCGAACTCGTCCGCGTCCAGGCTCGCGCCGCCGACCAGTGCACCGTCCACGTCGTTCTTGGCGACCAGCTCCGCGATGTTGCTGGACTTCACCGAGCCGCCGTAGAGCACCCGGACCGCCGCGCCGGTCGCTGCGTCGTACCGCTCGCCGATCCGGCTGCGCAGGGCCCCACAGACCTCCTGCGCGTCCGCCGGAGTGGCCACCCGCCCGGTGCCGATGGCCCAGATGGGCTCGTAGGCGATCACCAGCGAGGCCGCCTGCGCGGCGGTGACCTTGGCCAGCGCCGCGTCGAGCTGCGCGGTGCAGTGCCCAACCTGACCGCCCGCCTCCCGCACCGACAGGCCCTCGCCGACGCACAGGATCGGGGTGATGGCGTGCCTCAGCGCGGCCTTCACCTTGGCGTTCACGCACGCATCGTCCTCGCCGTGGATCTCGCGCCGCTCGGAGTGGCCGACCACGACCCACGTGCAACCCAGTTTGGCCAGCATGGGTGCGGAGACGTCGCCGGTGTAGGCGCCCGAGTCGTAGCGCGACAGGTCCTGCGCGCCGTGGGTGACCAGCAGCTGGTCTCCGTCGATCATGGTCTGGATGCTGCGGATGTGGGTGAACGGCGGGAGCACCGCCACGTCCACCTTGGCGTAGTACTTCTCCGGCAGCGCGAAGGCCAACTTCTGCACCAGGGCAATGGCCTCCAGGTGGTTGAGGTTCATCTTCCAGTTGCCGGCGATCAGGGGCTTGCGCGACACGCTTGTCTGCTCCGCTCAGTCGTTCAAGACAGCTCAGTCGTTCAGAACCGCGAGGCCGGGGAGTTCCTTGCCCTCCAGGTACTCCAGCGAGGCGCCGCCACCGGTCGAGATGTGCGAGAAGCCGTCCTCGGGCAGGCCCAGCGCGCGTACCGCGGCTGCCGAGTCACCGCCGCCGACCACGCTGAACGCACCGGAGTCCAGGATCGCCTGGGCGACCCCTCGGGTGCCCTCGGCGAACGGGGCCAGCTCGAACACGCCCATCGGGCCGTTCCAGAAGACGGTCTTGGCGCCGGCCAGTACCTCGGCGAAACCGGTCACCGAGGCCGGCCCGATGTCCAGCCCGGACCAGCCGTCCGGGATGGCGTCGACCGCGACTGTCCGGGTGTCGGCCTCGGCGGAGAAACTGTCGGCGATCACCACGTCGGTGGGCAGCACGACCTTGCCGCTCTCCAGCAGCCGCCGACAGCTGTCGATCTGCTCGGCCTGCAGCAGCGACCCGCCGACCGGGTGCCCCTGGGCGGCCAGGAACGTGAAGCACATTCCGCCGCCGACGAGCAGTGCGTCCACCGAGGGCAGCAGGGCCTCGATCACCGCAAGCTTGTCGGAGACCTTGGAACCGCCGAGCACCACGACGTACGGCCGCGTCGTGTCCTCGCTCAGCCGGCGGAGCACCACGACCTCGTCGCGCACCAGGTTCCCGGCGTACGCCGGCAGCAGTCCGGCCACGTCGAACACCGAGGCCTGCTTGCGGTGCACCACACCGAAGCCGTCGGAGACGAACGCCCCGTCCGGCCCGACCAGGGCGGCCAGCTCGGCGGCCAGCGCACCGCGCTCGGCGTCATCCTTGCTGGTCTCGCGGGCATCGAAGCGGATGTTCTCCAGCAAAGCCACCTCGCCGCCGGTCAGCTCGGGTGAAGCATCAGCGAGGCCCACCAGCCGGACCGGCGCCCCGATGAGCTCACCGAGCCGGGCCGCCACCGGGGCCAGCGACAAGGCAGGGTCCGGGCCGTTCTTCGGTCGTCCAAGATGCGCGGTGACCAGTACCCGGGCACCGGCGTCGGCCAACGCCCGGATGGTCGGCACCGAGGCCCGGATCCGTCCGTCATCAGTGATTCGAGCCGATCCGTCCGAATGCTCCAGCGGGACGTTCAGGTCGGACCGAACCAGGACCCCTCGACCGGAGACCCCTTCCGCGAGGAGCGTGTCGATCGGCCTCACAGCTTGGACGCCACCAGCCAGGTGATGTCGACCAGCCGGTTCGAGTAGCCCCACTCGTTGTCGTACCAGCCGACGATCTTCACCTGGTTACCGATGACCTTGGTCAGACCGGCGTCGAAGATGCAGGAGTGCGGGTCGGTGACGATGTCGGACGACACGATCGGGTCCTCGGTGTACTTCAGGATGCCCTTCAGCGGACCCTCGGCGGCCGCCTTCATCGCCGCGTTGACCTCTTCGGCGGTGGTTTCCCGGCCGACGGTGGCGGTGAGGTCGGTGGCGCTGCCGGTGGGGATGGGCACCCGCAGGGCGAAGCCGTCCAGCTTGCCCTTCAGGTGCGGCAGCACCAGCGAGATCGCCTTGGCCGCCCCGGTGGAGGTGGGCACGATGTTCAGCGCGGCCGCCCGGGCTCGCCGCAGGTCCTTGTGCGGGCCGTCCTGCAGGTTCTGGTCGGCGGTGTAGGCATGGATGGTGGTCATCAAGCCGATCTCGATGCCCACCAGGTCGTCGAGCACCTTGGCCATCGGGGCCAGACAGTTGGTGGTGCAGGAGGCGTTGGAGATGATCGTCTGGCTGCCGTCGTAGTCACCGTCGTTGACGCCCTTGACGATGGTGATGTCCTCCCCGCTGGCCGGCGCGGAGATCACCACCTTCTTCGCGCCGGCGTCCAGGTGCTTGGTCGCCGCGTCCCGCTTGGTGAACAGCCCCGTCGATTCCACTACGACATCGACCCCGAGGTCCTTCCAGGGCAGCTCGGCCGGGTCGCGGACGGCCAACCCCTTGAACGCCGTGCCGTCGACGACGATCTCGTCGTCGGTCGCGGACACCTCGTACGGCAGCCGGCCCAGGATGCTGTCGTAACGCAGCAGGTGGGCCAGTGTCGCGTTGTCGGTGATGTCGTTCACTGCGACGATCTCGATGTCGGACTGGCCCGCGCGACGCTGCACCTCGGCCGCGCGCCAGAAGTTCCGACCGATCCGACCGAACCCGTTCACACCTACCCGGACCACGCGCGCCTCCTCAGTTCGGCTGCTGTTGCAGCTGTTCAGACAGCAGCCTATCGGCCCTTGACCCCGCGCGGAGTCCCCGGGTAGCTGGAGAGTCGGGGGGCGTCAGGTGTCGGCGAGTAGTTCGGCGGTCACCGCGGCCTCGGTGTCGGGGACGCCGAGGTCGGCGGCGCGCTTGTCGGCCATGTGCAGTAGGCGGCGGATCCGACCCGCCACCGCATCCTTGGTCATCGGCGGGTCGGAGAGCTGGCCCAGCTCCTCCAACGAGGCCTGGGTGTGCTCCAGGCGCAGCTTGCCGGCGGCCAGCAGGTGCTCCGGGACGTCATCGGCGAGCAGGTCCAGCGCCCGGCGCACCCGGGCCGCCGCGGCCACCGCCGCTCGCGCCGAGCGCCGCAGGTTCGCGTCGTCGAAGTTGGCCAGGCGGTTGGCGGTGGCTCGCACCTCGCGCCGCATCCGGCGCTCCTCCCAGGTCAGCCGGGTGTCCTGGGCACCCATCCGGGTCAGCAGGTCTCCGATGGCCTCGCCGTCGCGGACCACGACGCGGTCGGCGCCGCGGACCTCGCGCGCCTTGGCGGTGATGCCGAGACGTCGGGCCGCCCCCACCAGCGCCAGGGCTGCCTCCGGACCCGGGCAGCCGATCTCCAGCGCAGAGGACCGGCCGGGCTCGGTGAGCGACCCGTGGGCCAGGAAGGCCC
>JALYVZ010000332.1 GCA_030852965.1 Actinomycetota bacterium
AGTCCACCCTGGGCCGGTTGCTGGCCGGGTTGGATCGCCCGCGCGCCGGCACGGTCACCGTCGGCGGGGTGCCGGTGGCGGACCTGCCGCCGGACCGGCTGCGTGCCCAGGTCGTGCTGGTCACCCAGGACCACCACGTGTTCGTCGACACGGTGCGCGACAACCTGCGCATCGCCCGCCCGGACGTGGACGACGACGAGCTGGTCCGGGCCCTGGACGCGGTCGGCGCGCACCGGGTCGCCGATCTGCCCGACGGCCTGGACACCGTGCTCGGCCGGGAGACCGAGCTGGACGGTGCCCGCGCCCAGCAGCTCTCCCTGGCCCGGGTGGTACTGGCCGACCCGCACACCCTGGTGCTGGACGAGGCGACCGCGCTGCTGGACCCGACGACCGCCCGCAGCACCGAGCGTGCCCTCGCCTCGGTGCTCGCCGGCCGCACGGTCGTCGCTATCGCCCACCGGCTGCAGACGGCGCGCGATGCTGACCGGATCGCCGTCCTCGACGAGGGCCGGCTGGTCGAGCTGGGCACGCACGACGAGCTGCTGGCCGCCGGCGGCACCTACGCACGGCTGTGGCGATCGTGGCGCTCCGGTGACGAGACCGTCACCGCCCCCTCCTGGGGTCGGGAAGTCGGAGATTGAAGGGGGTGACAATAGTGCGCGGTTCTCGTGGGGTCTGCTGTGACTTCTGAGGCAATGCCAGTAAGCCAGTCTCAGTAGTTTGTTGATCATGTTGTGCGGTCATGTTCGCCGTGAGGGAGGTCGTCGTGCAGGCGCTGTGGACCTTCTGCCATCACCTGCGTGAGCAGGTCGAGGCGGGGGTCGACCCGGTGGTGCCGCGAGGATTCGACTGGCGCTGGCTGCGCGCCACGCAGTCCCGGCTCACCGTGGCCCGCCCAAACGAGAGTGGGCAGCACGCCGCGATGCGGGAGTCAGTCCTGACGACGAGCGGGCTGGCCACGCACCTCGCCACCGCGGTCGACCTCATGCGGCACGTCGAACGGAGCGGAGCCACCATTTTCACCAGGTTCGCCAACTGTCCCTGATCTCCGTACGAACGGCTGATCAACTGGTAACGCATGCAGACCGCACCCGAACAGACCTGGTCGGTGAGTTGGCCGGTGACGCCGAACGGGCGGTGGCCATCGCCGACAAGCCGATCTACTCGCTGTTCACGACCGCCGGCATCAAGCTCCTCGAACAACACGGGTGGACCGACCTCGTCCTGTGCGGCATCGCCACCGAGTCCTGCGTCCTCAAAACCGCGTGTGACGCGTTCGAACGCGACCTCACGCCCTGGATCGTGACGGACGCGTCATTCAGCCACGCCGGTCAGGAGGCCCACGACGCCGGGCTGCTCGTCGCCAGCCGGTTCATCGGCCGACGCCAACTGGTCACAAGTGACGAAATCATCACCCGCGTCTCGATGCCCCCCGTTCCGGCTGAGCAGTCGTAGGGCTCGTGCACTATCCAGATGAAGGTCGGCAGGGCGGATACCAGCCGAGGCCGGGTTGAGCGGGCTCGAGCCAGGGTAAGCCACGGGTATGGCCAACAACGTGTTGCGGAGCTCAACGGCATGATCGCCGTGCAGCGAACCTTCCTGGTGCAGAAATCGCCCGACGTGGTGAACTATCTCAAGGACTTCTCCCGAGCCCAGGACTGGGATCCGGGTACCAAGACGTGCACCCGCGAGGACGCCGGGCCGATCGCAGAGGGGTCGACCTGGCACAACGTGTCTGTCCTGCGAGGTCGTGACACTGAGCTGACCTACCGGCTCGCCCGGTTGGAACCCGACCACCTCACCTTCGTCGGAAAGAATAAGACCGCCACCTCGACCGACGACATGGCCATCAGCGCAGCCGGCACGGGCACCTCCATCACCTACCACGTGGACATCGAGTTTCATGGTCTGGCGAAGCTGGCCGGGCCGTTCCTGCAGTCCGAGTTCGAACACCTCGGTGATCAGACCGAGGACCAGCTGACCCGGATCATCAACGCACTCTGAAACCAAGTTTGAACCGCGACACGCGCGGATACGTATACCTCGTGTACCTGCCCGGCCCGGACCTCGCGCCGGTTTCATCGACCGACGAACGGACCTCGCGCCGGTTTCATCGACCGACGAACGGAAAGGGTTTTGAGATGAACGTATTACGACGCGGTGCGGGGCTTGCCCTGGCAAGCATGACCGCACTCGCACTGGTGGGTGTGAGCGGTGGGGTGGCGTTGGCCGAACCGCCACCGGTAGCCCAGATCGACCAGCTGACCGGCCAGTCCACCTCGGTGGCGCTGGACTCCGGGTTCGTCAGCGCTTTGGGGTCGCTCGGGGTGGCACCGTCGCCGACCGGCAAGGCGACCGTCAAAGACGGAGTCGCCTCGTTCCCGATCACCGGGGGCAACGTCACCGTCTACAAGCCCGGCGAGGTCGACCCCTACGTGCAGGGCAAGATCATGCACCAGGGCAGCGGCCTGAAGCTGACCAAGGGCGCCACCGCGGTGACCCTCGACAACTTCGTGGTGGACCCGGGCAAGCCGGCCACCCTCAGCGGGCGGGTGGAGGCAAACGGTTCCGTCGTGGCCGCGAGCACCGTCCTGTTCGATCTGGACGGCTCGACTCTGCAGCCGGTGACCACCCAGGCGGACGCCGGTACGGCCACCTTGACCGGGACCACGGTGAAACTCTCCGATGGTGCGGCTAAGGCGTTGAACGGAGCGTTCAAGACCGACGCGCTCAAGGGTGGTACCACCATCGGGATCGCCACGATCGTGGTGAAGCTTCCCGGTCAGGCAGCGCCCGGTCAGGCGGCGCCCGGTGAGGCTGGGCCCATGCCTGAGGGTGGCGTGAGCACCGGCGGCGGAAGCACCTCCGGCATCGGATCCACCGGTCCGCTGACCGGCGGTGCCGCGCTGTTGCTGGTTGCCGCGGGGATCGGATTCGCGGTGCGCCGGCGTACGGCGGACGCAGCCAAGCGCTGAGTCCACAGTTCACCGAACGGTTCGGTGGGTCGGCCCGCTCCGGGTCGGCCCATCCGGCCGGTCGCACGGTGTCCGTCGCCCCTCCGGCCGATCGGACAGTGCCCGTCGGCCCTCCGGCCGATCGGCGGTGCCCGGCCAACGAGAGGGGTAGTCGCCGTGCCACCAGCTGCCCCGGATCAGTCGAGTGCCGGTGGAGTCGGCCGCCGTCGGCGGGTTCCCGCCGGGTTGGCGGTCGCGCTGGCTGTCGCGTTGGCGCTGGTCGGGACCGGCATGGTCGGTTACGGGCTGAGCAGTCAACGGCACCCGCCGCCCCAGCCGTCGGTCGCCCTCGCGCCACCGCACAAGCCCAGCGGCGAGCCTGCCATGAACCCGGCCCCGACCGCCCCGGCCCCGACCGTGGCTGTCGCGCTCCCGCCTGCCACCCCGACAACGATCCGGATCCCGGCGATCGGCGTGTCGTCCCCGGTGAACGTGGTCGGGCTCAATCCCGACAAGACCCTGCAGGTTCCGCGGGTCGGCCCGCTCTATGACCAGGCCGCCTGGTACCGCTACTCACCCACCCCTGGGGAGACCGGGCCCTCGGTGATCATCGGGCATGTCGACTCCGCACGGAACGGGCCCTCGGTGTTCTATCGCCTCGGTGCGCTCACCCCTGGTCAGCAGGTACAGGTGGGCCGTGCCGACGGCGGCAGCGCCACCTTCGAGGTCGACTCCGTTGCGTCCTACCCGAAGGACTCCTTCCCGCAGCTGACCGTCTATGGCCCCACCACTCAACCGGCCCTGCGGTTGATCACGTGTGGTGGCAGCTTCGACCGCGCCACCCTGGAGTATCGCAACAACACCGTGGTCTTCGCCCACCTCGTCGCAAGCACCGCGCCGACCGGCACCACCGCGCCCACCGACACCACCGCGCGATAGGTCGCGCCGCCCGACCGGTCGACCGGCACCACCGCGTCGACCGGCACCGTCGGGCGATAGTCGCGCCGCGCCGCCGGGATGGGCTCGTAGGTTGAGTGGTGCGGGTCGTGAGGTACTCGGCGATCTGTTCCACCATCGGGATAGAGAACGCAGCGTTTCGTATCTGACGCCGCGCGGCCTCGTTGCGATGTGAGGGATGGGCCATTTCAGCTGCCGTTGTGACCGTGGTTCTTGCCATGCTGGAGGGTGGGACACCCACAATCCGGAGGGTAGATGATCAAGCTCACGCAAGATCGGGTTCGTGTTCCAGTCGTTCAACCTGATCCCGCGCACCAGCGCGGTGCGCAATGTCGAGCTGCCCATGGTCTACGCCGGCACCAGGGACCGGCGGGCCAAGGCGGTGGCCGCGCTGGAGCGGGTCGGGCTTGGCAACCGCGCCAACCATCAGCCCACCGAGCTCTCCGGCGGGCAGCAGCAGCGCGCCGCGATTGCCAGGGCGCTGGTCACCGAGCCGGCTAACTCGAAAATCAAGTCGGGGACGGTCATGCTCGTGTACCCGGTGACCGTAGCGGGCCGGGTTGTCGTGTCCGGGCTGACTTTGGTTCGGTGGCCTTCCTTCAGGCGGCTGTGGGAGTGAGGG
>JALYVZ010000090.1 GCA_030852965.1 Actinomycetota bacterium
GCTGGTCACCGACCGGGCCGCGAGACGCGCGGTCGAGCTCGTTGTGGCGCGCCTGGCCGGTGACCGGGAGCGCACCGAGGTCCCGATGGGCGGGTTCGATGTGGTCGTCCCGGCCGCGCCGGTGGACAAGGCGTCCGCTGTCGCGGTCGCGCTGGTCACCGAGGGTGCGGTGGTCCCGCTCGGCAACCCCGACCGGCTTGAGTCCGCCCGGGCCACCCGCTGGCTGCGGTACCCGATCGAGGGTGTGGACACCCTCGTCTGCGGTACCTGGGAGTCGGTGGCCGGTGGCTTCGCTACCACGCACGCCAACGCCGATCCGAACCGGCTGCTACCCCTGGACGCCGCCCGTGAGCTGGAGCGCGAGGGAGTGATCGGGCACCTGCACGGCGAGTTCTTTTCCACCGTGGGCAACGGCACGACGGTGGCCACCGCGAAACGGTTCGGCGTCGAGTGGGCCGCGGAGCTGCGTAAGGCCGGGGTGCAGGCCGCGATCCTCACCGCCACTTGAGGAACCGGAACGCGTTGCGGGTCAACGCTTGCGAAAGAACTGGAGCGGGCCGGTATCCCGACCGCTGTAGTGACCAACCTCGTCACGATCGCCGAGCAGGTCGGCGCACCGCGCATCGTCCCGGGCAAAGGCATCCAGTACCCGTCGGGCGACCCGAACCTGTCGCCGCAGGCCGAGCACGAGTGGCGACGGCGGCTGGTGCAGCGGGCCCTGACCGCGCTGAGCACCCCCGTCGACAAGCCGACGATCTTCGCAGTCGATGAAGAGGGTGTCGATGCCTGACGCTGTGGTCCGCGCGGCAAGCCTGGTGCTGGCGCACACCCCTGGCCTGACCCGGCACGGGTCAAGGCCGAGCCGCACCCTGGCCGGCGACCCGGAGCTGACCGGCCGGTTCCTGGCGAACCTACGCGGTTTCGACGAGGCCGTCGGCTACCCGCCCTACCAGGCGTTCCTCGGCGGGTGCCACCCCCGCGAGCTGCCCCCCCGGCCCTGGGTGGGCCGAGCTCAACCCGGTGCCGGACGGTTCGCCCCGTTCGGTGAGCTGATGCCGGAGGAGGAGTTCCTCGGGCTGATGGCGGCCGTCGACGAGTTCGACCTGGTGATGTTGACCCCGGAGGTGGCCGAGCGGGCCGCCAAGCGGTTGGCCGAGCATCCGCTGGCCGGGCAGTTCGACCTGGCCCGGATCTCCGCCGCCGCCGGCGACGTCGAGGCGACCCTCGGGCCCGGGGTACTGCCGTTGCACCTCGCACCGGACATCCTGGCCGGGTCGCTGCGCGGGGCGCACGACGAGGACGAGTCGCTGGCGGCCCCGGTGCTGCTGGAGAACCTGGCCTGCAAGGCCACCGGGACGCTGGCGCTGCTGCACCTGCTGCACGACAACGGCCTGGAGCCGGGCGCGATCGAGTACACGATGTCGTGCTCGGAGGAGGCGGTCGGCGACCGCTACCAGCGCGGTGGCGGCAACATGGGCAAGGCGATCGCGGTTGTCGCCGGGCTCGGGGAGTCCTCCGGCGCCGATATCAAGGACTTCTGCGCCGGTCCGATCCCGGCTGTGGTGATCGCCGCCAGCCTGGTGGCGGCCGGGGTGTTCAGCCACGTCGCGGTGGTCGCCGGGGGTTCGCTGCCCAAGCTCGGGATGAAGTTCGAGGGGCACCTCAAACACGGCCTGCCGGTGCTGGAGGACGTGATCGGCGGGGTCGCCCTGCTGGTGACCGCCGACGACGGGGTCTCACCCCGGATCCGGCTCGACGCCGTCGGGCGGCACCGGGTGTCCTCCGGCGGAGCCGGTGCAGCGATCATGCACGACCTCACGGTCCGGCCGCTGGAGGCACTCGGCCTGGGGATGACCGACGTGGACGACTACGCCACCGAACTGCACAACCCCGAGGTCACCGAGCCGCAGGGTTCCGGCGACGTGGCGGCGCGCAACTACAAGACGATCGCCGCGCTAGCCGTCCGGCGTGGCGACCTACGCCGCGACCAGATCGCCGAGTTCGTCGCCACCCGAGGGATGCCGGGTTACGCTCCGACCCAAGGGCATCTGGCCTCGGCGATCTGTTATCTGCCGCATGCCCTCAACCGGCTGCGAACCGGCTCGGCGGACCGGATCCTGCTACTGGCCAAGGGCAGCCTGTTCCTCGGCCGGATGAGCCAGGCATCCGACGGCATGAGTGTCCTGCTCGAACGCAACGGAGGCTGATCAAGCAAATGGGTGCTGTGGTGGACGCAACCAAGGAGACCTTCGCCGGCCTCGTCGAGTCCGGGCTCGTGCTCGTCGACGTGTGGGCGGAAAGCTGCCGCCCGTGCGTGGCGCTGGGGCCACACATGAAGACCCTCGCCAGCGCCAACCCCGACCTGACCGTCGTAAAACTCGACGCGGGCAAGGCGCGGCGCCAATGCATGGCGCTGCAGGTACGCGGCCTGCCCACGCTGCTGCTTTACCGCGACGGTCAGGAGGTGGCGCGTATCACCGACACCAACCTGGTGCCAGCGCAGCTCGATCAATGGTTGGCCACGGAACTGGCTCGACTGACAGTAGAGGAGAGTTGATGTTCGACGGCAAGAAAGTCATCGTGATCGGCGAACGCGACGGGATCGCGGGGCCGGCCATCGCCGCCTGTGTCCAGGCGGCGGGTGCCCCGGTGGTGTACGCCGCCACCGAATGCTTTGTTTGAACGGCTGCCGGTGCCATGGACCTGTCCACCCAGGAAACGATCAAACGTCTGGTCGACGAGCACGGCAGCGACTCGCTGCTGGTGGTGCTCGGTGCGCCGGACGCTGAGAGTGCCGGGATCGCCGCCGAAACGGTGGTGCTCGGTGATCCGAGTTGGGCAGGACCGTTGGCCGGGGTCCAGTTGGGCCTCCCCGTGTATCACGTACTCGAAGACGAGCTGCGTGCCGCCGTCCCCGAACAGGTGTGGGAAGAACAGGTTGGGCTGATGGTCGACGTACTGGAGGTGGATGCCATCGCCGAAGCGGTCCGCGAGTTCCGCGACCAGACCTCGTGAGGTGCAGAGGTGCTGCACGCAATCCGCGGAAGCGGACGGGAACGAACCGACATGGCCGAGATGCTCGGCCATGTCGGTTTTGAAGACCGCAGGGGTCACCAGACACCCGAACGCTTCCCTCTTGGTGCAACCCAGTGCCTCGGTGTGGCGGCAGCGGAGATCAGGTCAGCCGGTTCGGCTGTCGGCGGTCCGAACGGTGCGACCGTTTCGGGCAGGCGGCGAGGCCGGACATCTGGGCGGACAGCGCAAGGGCCAGCGGGAGGCTGGCCTGGAACGTCTCCTCACCCGACAGCGGTCTTGACCGGCGCCGCTGGAGCAGCATGGTCGACAGGGAGATGCGATGCGAGGGCGGCACAGCTGGCGAGGAGAGGGTCGGCAACCCCGAGCCCCCGCGTGCCGACCACGCCGACGGTGGGCCCGTCCGGTTGAATGGCTCAGTGCGCCGACTACCCTCATCCTATCCCCCGGTCGCGGGCGAGCTGCTGAGGTGGCTCAACGCGGCCGTCGCGGCTAGTCCCGTTGCGGCGGACCTCGTGCACGGCGCGGACGAAGCGGAGCGACGCCGGCTCTCGGTGCGGTGGCCAGGGCCCTCGCTCCCGCTGCAGTCGAGGCATGGCCCCCGACGCTGCGCAGCTGGGCGACGGCGTACGAGGGCGATCCGCCCCGGGCACTTATGGATCAGCTACGGGAAGCGTCCGGTGGATCCGAAGACCTCCTCGCCAGGGTGTACGAGCACGTGGTGTCCGGGCGCAACCGGCGACGGCTCGGGACCTTCTTTACACCTGCCTCAATCGTCCGCCACATGATTGATATCTCGCGCACGGTTCTGTCGCAACCCGCGCATGTGGTCGACCCAGGTGCTGGCGTCGGTGCGTTCGCGCTGAGCGTTCTGGGGACGTGGCCGGCCGCGCGAGTGGCGGCCGTCGACGTCAATGTCGTGACGTTTCGTCTCGCTCACCGGGTCCGACCCGAGGATGTCCCGAGTTCCGTGGAACTTCGGTGGCGGCCCGGTGATCATCAGGCGGCTTCGACGTGTTCAGTATGGCTGGTTGCACCGATAGGTTGAGTGACCCGGTCGAGCGTGTCGCGCAGGGATCGTAGGTGCATGTGGCCGTTGACGCGGCGGAACTGTTTGCCGGCCTCGACCATCCCCGCGGCGCACCAGCGCAGCGCCATCGTTGCGTCGCGCCAGCGCTTGACGTTCGAGCTGTGATCGCGGCAGATCGAGATCATCGATTCCACGGCGTTCGCCACGAACCGGCGCGACACCGCCGAGCACGACGTGGCTGTGGCGGTCTTCTCGGTGCGGGCCCCGACCGGCTCGAGCGCGACCGGGTAGCGCCGCGTCGACACCCCGGCGAGCATCCGCTCCAGCGCCATCCGCCCGAGGATCTCGGTCTCGGAGAACAGCTCATAGTCGGAACCGGTAGCTCACCCGAGCCGTCGGTTGCGCGCATCCGCGGCCTCGCCACCGCTACCCGGCGCCCACCCAGGGTCACCGACCCGCCGCCGTGGCCGTGCCGGGTCGCGGTCCGCCGCGGGTCGTGGCGACCCTTGGGCCCACACGCCGCGGTCACATCTTCTTCCATGATCGCGGCCATCACCCGAAACCCGGTCCCGACCGCGAGAGCCAGCAGACCCTCACCCATCTCACCGGCCAACTCTGCCAACACCACGCTCACCCGCTCGGGCACGGCGGGCTGACCCTTCCCGGGATAGGTCGATAACCGGTCCTCGGGCGGATTGTTGTTTGGGGTAGCCGCTGACCGGCCGCCGAGGCAGTCGCCCAGCTCGGCGCACCTGCCACAGTCATCGGCACTGTGCGGACCGGAACCGGGAGATTCTCCTGCGCTGAACACGCCACGCAGCTCACCCGCCGCCTCAGAATCCGATTGAGTAGGTCGTCGTCGAGGCCCGCGCCCTGGTCGATGCCACAGCCGTCTTCCGCGACGCCACCCACTTGGACGACGTCGTCAGCCAACTCGGTCTCGAACCGCACCGCCGATCAGGGCCGGGCAACTGCCGGACCGAGCGGCCGGTACCGTCCGTCGCGACCTCGGACCAGCCCCGCGGGAGACCACGTGACACGTCCCATCCGCAGCGACATCACCGCCGCTGCCGCAGAATCCGCACTGCTCAAGCAGGTCGTCGAGACCGTCAGGTGGATCGGCGACGGCCGCAAGCTGACCCAGACCGGGGCGCTCACCCTGGCCGACGCCCGCGTTCTCGTCCCGCTGTTGGATACCGGCGACCAGCTCGATCCCGCGATCGGCGACCGGGTTTACAAGACCAAGTCCAGCACTGAACTACTCGATCTGAGCCTGATCGTGGGATGGGCCAAGGCGGCGGGGCTCGTGCGGGTCGTGCGGGGGCGGTTGGTGCCGGTGAAGAAGGCCGCCGCACTGCTCGACCGGCCGGCGCAGCTGTGGATGACGCTGTTCGAGTCGTTCCCGCAGGTCGGCCCGGTGTTCCTGCCGTCCGGCTGGGGCCAGTCGATCCTGCGTGCGGAACTCGAATCGGGCACCAGAGCACTGCTGGGCGAGCTGTACCGCCACGGCGGCGCGGTCGCCCAGCCCGAGCTCTGCGAGCTGGTGTGGGCGGTCGTGACAGCGCCGTACATCCTCGACACGCGACCGATCAGCAGCTCGGCACCGCCCGCAAGATGAACGACCGCGATGTGCGGCGCATCCTCGCCGCGCTGGCCCGGTTGGGAGCTGTGACGTACTCCGAGGACTCTGCCGAGCTGACCGCGCTGGGGCGATATGCGATTGGTCGCTCGCGGGGCGAGCCGGAGCCCGGCGATCCCGTCCTCCGCGTCACCATCACGCTGGCCGAGGTCGAACCTCGGGTGCGGCGGCAGCTGCTGATCCCGGCGCCGATGCCGCTCGACCGGCTCCACCAGGTGATCCAGACGGCGATGGGCTGGGAGAACTATCACCTGCACAGCTTCACCGACGGCAAGCGCACCTACGGCCAGCCGGATCCGGACCTCGACTTCGTCGACGAGCGGACGGTGCAGCTCGGCGACCTCAAGGTCGACCGCCTCTACTACACCTATGACTTCGGTGACGGCTGGGAACACGAGATCCTCCTCGATCCCGCGGGCATGGCCGATCCAGATCTGCGCTACCCCCGCTGCATCAGCGGCGAGGGAGCCTGCCCGCCCGAGGACTGCGGCGGCTCAGGCGGCTACCAGCACCTCCGCGAGGTCCTCGCCGACGCCGACGACGCGGAGCACGAGGCGATGGTGATGTGGCTGGGCCTGGAGAAAGCCGCCGAGTTCGACGTGGCAGCCTTCGACCTGGAACGGGTGAACCGCCGGCTCACAGCGGTTGACCGGCCGCGATGACAACGACTGGTTCGGGGCCGTTGAGGTATGGGCCGGAGGTATGGCGGTCGGCCACCGGAGCCGAGTGGTCCTTCTGGGATCTCTGGTTCGCAGTCCTGTGCGTTCGCGACCATGGCGGTGACTGGGACGGTCTCGACCGGGAGATCGTGTCCCGGCACAGCCGAGACAGTTCCGATGGCGAGCGTAAGTGGAGCCACCTGCTGGACCTGCGGAAACGCCTGGACGCGGCCTCGCTCAGCGCCAAGGACCTGGTTTCAGCTGGTGAACTGGCCGGGGCCGCGGACCGCAAGGTGTTCGGCCGAGCCCGGACCACGATGTTCAAGCGAAGCCTGCCCGAGAACCACATGTCACCGGCGATGCGCAACCCACCGTCAGCCCGTCTGCAGGAGCGAGCGCGCCGCGGCTGGTGGCTGGAGTTCCCCGCCTCACCGGGTGAGCCCTACGACCGGCTGGTCGTGCTGCTGGGCCTCGACCGCGGTTGGGGGTTCGTCAGCGACCAGGCCTACGACCTGGCAGAAATGGCCCAACAGATGGAGAGCCGCGACCGGGCACGGACGTTGGCGGTTCGTCGCGCGGTCCTCACCATCGGTCTGGCGGGTCCTACGTTCGTGATCTTGTCATCCGCGAGGTCACCGAGCTGTCGGAGATCGAGCGAACCGGTGAGATACGCACATTGATCCAGCTGCTGGCTGCTCGATCGGGAAAGCTGCTGGTCACCAGTGCGCTCGGCAGTGCGGTCCGCTTGCCTGACCGGGGTTGAGCTGTACCACTACCGAACCCTGGACAAGGTCGAGGTGGATGCTGTGCTGGAGAACCGTCGAGGCCAGGTCGTCGGAATCGAGGTCAAGGCGTCGACGACGGTGCGGGCCGAGGACTTCCGCGGCTTGCGCCATCTTGCCGACCGGCTCGGCGCGGACTTCGTCCTCGGCGTTGTCCTGTACACCGGCGGTCATACGCTGCCGTTCGGGGATCGAATGCGGGCAATGCCGGTGTCCGCCCTCTGGGAGGTCGCACCCTAGCCGGCCGTGTTGATCTCCAAGAGAGGGCATCCTGGCTGGCAGGTGCCCGGTGGCGACGACGGCGACCGGCTCGCGGGCCTCTGGCAGCCCGAGGCGTAGCCCTCCGGCGCGGACATGGGTACGGCGTACCGCAGACTGATGACGTGGCGGTCGCGGACGGGTGGGTGGTGGCGGGTGCTCCGGGGGCGGGGAAGAGCACCGTGGCCGACGCGTTACTCGCGCTCCTGTCGCCCGTGCCCGCCCTGCTGGACAAGGATACGCTCTACGGGTCGTTCGTGGCCGCGACGCTCGCCGCCGCCGGGCGACCCGACGGCGAGCGCGAGGGCAACTGGTACGACGCGCACGTCAAGGTGCACGAGTACGGCGGGATGACCCGGGTGGCGCGGGAGGTCCGCGCCAGCGGCTGCCCGGTGCTGCTGTGCGCGCCGTTCACCGGGCAGATCCGCGATCCCGACCTATGGCGGGCCTGGGTGGCGGAGTTGGGCGGCGGCGCTGTCCGGCTGGTGTGGGTCCGCTCCGACGCCGCAACGCTGCGCGACCGGCTGGAGCGGCGCGCCCGGCCGCAGGACTGGGGCAAGCTCGCTGCGTTCGGCGCCTTCGTCGCCCGGATGCAGCCCGACGTCCCACCACCCGTGGACCACCTGGCAGTGGACAACCGGCTGTCCGCGGCGCCGATCGAGGCCCAGCTGCGCGCCGCCCTTCGCCCAGGACCGGAACCGTGATTATCATGCGGCCGCTGCCGGCACGTTTGAGGTACCGGAACGAACGCCGCTCGCCGCCGCACGGAAACACCACTGAGGCAGCGCTGCCCAAATACGGGATCACCGACGAGCACTGATGCCCCCAAGGTTCACTCAGGCTGCGTGCGGGCGATCGTGACGATGAGTTCAGCGCCGAGAGCGACGGCGATTCGCTCCAGCACAGGTACGAAGGCCACGCGCAGTTCTGGCGTGCGATAGATCTCGAAGATCGCGTCGACCACCGGAGACCCGCCTTCGCCGGCCAGTGCGTCGTTGAACGCGGTGAGCGCGGCCAGCAGCGTCGTGTCGTCGACAACAACGCACAGTAGGCCGGCGATCGGGAGCTACGTGGCGATGTACGACTGGAGGTGCGCACGATCAGTCTTCAGCTCGTCAATCGTTGCTTTGACGAGGTCACCCATGCTTACAATGCCGCCCAGGTCACCGTCGATGATCACCGGAAAGTGTCTGATTCGACGCTCGGTCATCGTCTGCAGGACGGCGTCCACATCATCACCGGGCACGCAGCTGACCACCTCGGTGTTCATGATCTCTGAGACAGGGGCCGCGATCATCGCCACTCCCCGCTCGTGCAGCTGGCGGACGACATCGCGTTCCCAGACCATGCCGACCACCGTCCCGTCGTGGATCACCACGACCGCGCCGACTCGTTGCTCGGCCATCACCGCGAGAACAGCTGCGACCCGGACATCCTGAGTGACGGTCGCAACCACCGACCCCTTGGCGTATAGTACCTGTGCCACTCGCATCGCAGCGCCACCTTGATCGGCTAGCAAGACTCGCGTCTGACCAGCGTACGACTGGTTCCGTTGGCCGGGAAGGCGGGTGCACGGCCTTTGCAAACCAGGGATGGGCAGCCCGTCCAGTCGCCGGCCGCGCAGTGCGCCCCCGCGGATTTGCAGTGAGCTCGCATGCGCACTCTGCGGCGGAGACCTGCGGCGGAATGTCGGGCACCCCGTAGGCGTACGGGCATGGTCAGCGGGCCGGCGTCCAAGCCGAATCACAAGTCCTCGGACAGCTCGACCAACAGCCCCTCGGCGACCGGCCCGAATCCGCGGACGCAGCCGCATTCCGGGCCATGGGCGTCCCGGTGCCAGGCGATGAGGTGCTGCAACGCGACCTGGTTGACGCGATAGTCGTGCTCGGCGGTGATCCGATCGGTCTCGGCCTGACGGTTCTGGCTCAGCAGGATCAGCGGCGCGGCGTAGGCGGCTTGGGTGGAGAACACCAGATTGAGCAGGATGAACGGGTACGGATCCCAGTGCTGGGCCAACGCGGCGAGGTTCAGCGCGACCCACACCGTCACAATCACCGTCTGGATGATGATGAACCGCCACGATCCAAACACATCGGTGACCTGGTCGGCGACTCGTTCCGCTCGGCTGCGGTGATCCAGGCGACGCCGGTTGGCCGGATGCCGCCACCGGCGGCGCGTACCGGTCGCTCCGGCGGCGGCCTTCTCGTTGGTCATATCGCAGTCTGCGCCACCGCCGACGAAAGTGGCCCCATGGGCTGCTGATGTCGAGGCCTGGGTGGTCCGGCTCCGTTACGGTCTGCCAGCCGAGTACGGCCCGTCCCTGACGTCAGGGCCGAGCACGGGATGGCAGGAGTTGCTCCACGCCGGCGGCGATCTCCAGTGCCTCGCGGGCGGCGATGACCAGGGTGTGGACGCCAGCGTCCCTGGAGCTGATGTCGGTGTCGGGCTCGGTGTCGACGTTGCGCTGTTCGTCAATGCACACACCGAGGTAGGCCAGGCGCGCCGCGGCCCGTTGTCTGATCGGGGCGGCCCGCTCCCCTACTCCCCCGGTGAACACCAGCGCGTCGAGGCCGCCGAGGCTGGCGGTCATCGCGGCGATGCCGCTGGCCAGCCGGTGCACATAGACTGCCAACGCCAACCGGGCGTCGTCGTCGTGGCGTCCGAGCAGCTCCCGCATGTCGGCCGTGCCGGCCAGGCCGAGCAGCCCGGACTCGTATTCGAGGCTGTGCGCGACCTGGCGCGGGGTGAGCCCTTCGTGCTCCTCGATCCAGGTGATCAGCCCCGGGTCCACCGAACCACTGCGGGTGGCCATGACCAGCCCGTCGAGCGGGGTGAACCCCATGGTGGTGTCCACGCTGCGTCCGTCGAGGACGGCGGCCAGCGAGGCGCCGGCACCGAGGTGACACGTCACCACCCGCCGCGCGGTGGGCACCAGCTGGTGCGCGCGACGCGATGCCCAGGAATGGGACAGCCCGTGGAAGCCGTAGCGGCGCAGCCCCCAGCGTTCGCGCCACGCCCGGGGCAGCGCGTAGGTGTAGGCCGCCGGCGGGAGGGTCGCGTGGAACGCGGTGTCGAAGCACGCCACCTGGGGCACGCCGGGCAGTAGCCGGCGGGCGGCGTCGAGCCCCTCCAGGCACTTCGCCTGGTGCAGCGGCGCGAGCTCGGCCAGGTCGCGCAGCCGCCGCTCGACGCCTTCGTCGATCACCACTGGATCGACGAGCTCCGCCCCGCCGTGCACGATCCGGTGCCCCACCGCGTCGACCCCGAGCGGGGTATCGGGCAGCCCATCGTAGGAGGCGACGATCTCCCCCGCTTCGACGACATCGACTTTCAGTGAGCTCGATCCGGCGTTGACGACCAGTACGCGCATGTCAGGATGGCCAGGTCCAGCCGGAGATCGCGGGCTGGTCCTCGCCGTGCTCCCGGGTGTAGGCGCGGGCCTGGGCCCTGGCGTCGACCATCTCCTGACGCAGGTGCGCCGCCCGACCCCGCAGGGACGGGACCCGGTCGATGACGTCGGTGACCAGGTGGAAGCGGTCGAGGTCGTTCATCATCACCATGTCGAACGGGGTGGTCGTGGTGCCCTCCTCCTGGTATCCCCGGACGTGAATGTTGTGGTGGTTGCCCCGGCGGTAGGTCAGTCGGTGGATCATCGCCGGGTAGCCGTGGTAGGCGAACACGACGGGGCGGTCGAGGGTGAACAGCGCGTCGAACTGGGCGTCCGGCAGCCCGTGCGGGTGCTCGGTGTCGGGCTCCAGCCGCATCAGGTCCACCACGTTGACCACCCGGATCCGCAGCTGCGGCAGCCGCGCGCGCAGGATCGCCACGGCCGCCAGCGTCTCCAGGGTCGGGATGTCACCGGCGCACGCCATCACCACGTCCGGCAGCTCGTCACCGTCGTTGCTCGCCCACTCCCAGATCCCGAGGCCTCGGGTGCAGTGCAACACGGCCTCGTCCATCGACAGGTAGTCCAGCGCGGGTTGCTTGCCGGCCACCACGACGTTGATGTAGTCGCGGCTGCGCAGGCAGTGATCGACCGTCGAGAGCAGCGTGTTGGCGTCCGGCGGGAGGTACACCCGGACGATCGCGGCCTTCTTGTTGACCACATGATCGATGAACCCGGGGTCCTGGTGGGAGAACCCGTTGTTGTCCTGACGCCAGACGTGGCTGGACAGTAGGTAGTTCAGCGACGCGATGGGCCGCCGCCACGGGATGCCCCTGGTCACCTTCAACCACTTCGCGTGCTGGTTGAGCATGGAGTCGACGATGTGGATGAACGCCTCGTAACAGTTGAACACGCCGTGGCGGCCGGTGAGCAGGTAGCCCTCCAACCAGCCCTGGCACAGGTGCTCCGACAGCACCTCCATGACCCGCCCGTCGGTGGCGAGGTGGTCGTCGCCCGCCACCAGCTCGGCGTCCCAGGTCCGGTCGGTCGCCTCGAACAGCGCACTCAACCGGTTGGAGGCGGTCTCGTCCGGCCCCATCACCCGGAACGTGCGCGGGTTGGCCCGCACCACGTCCCGTAGGAACGTGCCGGCCACCCGGGTGGCCTCGCTGAAGCTCGCGGCGGGTTTCGGCACGTCGACTGCGTAGTCCCGGAAGTCCGGTAGCAGCAGGTCCCGCAGCAGCGCTCCGCCGTTGGCGTGCGGGTTCGCGCTCATCCGCCGCTCGCCGGACGGCGCCAGCGCCGCGAGATCCGCGCGTAGTGCACCGTCGGCGGTGAAGAGCTCCTCGGGCCGGTAGCTGCGCATCCACGTCTCGAGCTGGGCCAGGTGTCCGGGGTTGGTCCGGACCTGGGACAACGGCACCTGATGCGCCCGCCAGGTGCCCTCGACCTGGACCCCGTCGACCATGGCCGGTCCGGTCCAGCCCTTCGGGGTCCGCAGCACGATCATCGGCCACGCCGGCCGGCCCACCTGACCGCCGACCCGCGCGCCGGCCTGGATGGCCGCGATGTCGTCGAGCGCATCATCGAGCCCGGCGGCCAACGCCGCGTGCACCCGCGCCGGGTCGTCGCCGGCGACGATGATCGGGCGGTGACCGTAGCCCTCCAGCAACCGGATCAGCTCCGGCTCCGGGATCCGGGCCAGCACGGTCGGGTTGGCGATCTTGTAGCCGTTCAGATGCAGGATCGGCAGCACCACCCCGTCACCCACCGGGTCCAGAAACTTGTTGGAGTGCCAGCTCGCCGCGAGCGGTCCGGTCTCCGCCTCACCGTCACCGATCACACACGCGACCAGCAGCTCCGGGTTGTCGAACACCGCGCCATAAGCGTGCACCAGCGCGTATCCCAGCTCGCCGCCCTCGTGGATCGAGCCTGGTGTCTCCGGGGCCACATGGCTGGGGATGCCACCCGGGAAGGAGAACTGCCGGAACAACCGCCGCATGCCGTCGGCGTCGCGACCGATCCGGGGATACACCTCGGAGTAGGTGCCTTCCAGATAGGCGTTCGCCACGATTCCCGGCCCACCATGACCAGGCCCGGTCACGAACATGGCGTCCAGGTCACGCGCCTTGATCACCCGGTTCAGGTGGGCATAGAGCAGGTTCAGCCCGGGTGTGGTACCCCAGTGGCCGAGCAGCCTCGGTTTGACGTGTTCGGGCCGCAACGGCTCGGCCAGCAACGGGTTGTCCATCAGGTAGATCTGGCCGACCGACAGATAGTTCGCCGCCCGCCAGTACTCGTCGATCAACGCCAGCTCCGCGCCGGGCTATCTCTTTGGAGGTAAGGTATTGCGCGCTGCCAAAGTGAGCGTCGGCGTCGAAAGCCCCGCCGTTCAGCCTCAGCGCGCGCTCGAGCCGGCTGG
>JALYVZ010000333.1 GCA_030852965.1 Actinomycetota bacterium
GATGTGAGCCTCGGCGTCAGCCTGTGCGGCTGGCTTCGAGTTCCCGATCGACACCCGAACCCCGTTGCTCATGTCTTCCTTCTCCGTTGAATGTGCAGGTCAGTAGGCCAGCTTCTCGGCCACCGTCTCGTATTCGAACTGCTCGTCGTCGCCGAACCACAGCTCGACCTCGTACTTGGCCTCCTCCGGGTTGCCGGAGGCGTGCACGAGGTTGATGATCGCCTTACCGCTGGCCTTGGACGAGTCGCGGGTCTGGTGGGCGAAGTCCCCGCGCACCGTGCCGGGCGTGGCCTGGTCCGGGTAGGTGGCGCCGATCATCGAACGCACCTTCGCCACCGCGTTGACCCCTTCCAGGACAACGGCGATCACCGGGCCGGTCTGCATGAAAGTCGCGGTGGTGTCGTAGACGTCCTTGCCGAGTCGCTCCTCCAGGTCAAAGTAGTGCTTGCGGGTGAACTCGGCGTCCAACTGCCGCATCTTGACGCCGACGATCTTGAGCAGCGCGTCCTCGAACCGGACGATGATGCGTCCCGCGAGTCCACGGGCCACCGCATCGGGCTTGAGCAGTACGAGAGTCCGCTCGACTCCAAAGTCTGCGGGCTTGGCCATGACGATCCTTCCTTGCCGTTGATCACCTGATACGCGTTCGTCGACACCGATGTCCGATGTGGACGGTGTGACCGACCTTACCCAGCTCACCGTGACGGGACAGGAGCGACGCCAGCGTGACCGAGCATGGACGAGTCCTTCGAGACGCCTGGATTGCCGGCGTCACCAAGCACTACCCCAGCGAACCCAAAACCAAATGAACGCAATCGGGGTTACCCACGTCGGAACGCCGTGGTGGCCTCCCGGAGTTCGGCGGCGGTTGGGGGAGGTGGCGAACGTGTTGCTGGTGAGGAGAAGAAGAGCGCGCTCACCGACTACTCCTACCGCACCAGCCACGAGCACCAGCGCGCCTTCCTGGCCGCCCTGGACCGAAAGATGATTGCCGGTGGGCCGGACGTGGACCGGTGGCTGATCACCGTCACCACCGCCGGGCAGCGCATCGAGCTGGATCCACGTCGTCTTGGAAGGCCCGGGGGCTTCGAGAAGCTCGCGGACAGTGCCAGGCGGGGGACGTCGGCTCTGGAGAACGCGGTGGCAGCCGAGCCGGCCGATGCCTGCATCGTGCTCGCGGGATACACGCAAGGGGCGCGAACGGTTCGGGCTGGGCGGAGGAAAGCCATCCGTTCAGCACTCCGTCGTACGGGCGGGTGTCGCCGGGACAGCTCGCGTACCCGTTCAACCATGCGTGCGGCACCGGTCAGCAGTACGAGTCCGACGTCCAGGCGTGGCTCTACGACGACGCCGGGCGAAAGAGTGACGCGGTCACCGTGCACCTGAATTTCGACTGAGGCCTGTGGTGCCTCAGCACGGCGCGGCCGACGGCGTCCGCCTGACCGGCCGACAACCGGATCGCACAGACCTGGTGTACTCCGCACAGAGGTTGCACGGTCTGGGTGAGGTGCACACGGCCTGTGTGAGGTGCCAGGGTTAAGCTCGGGTGGTGAGCGTTGCGCCGTTCCGGGTGATTTGTGAGATCGAGCCGCCGACCAAGCCGGACCTGCGGCATGCCCGCCACCAGATCGGCGTGCTCGCTCCGGTCGCCGATGCGTTCCTGATCCCGGACAACCACATCGGGCGGGCAACGGTGTCCAGCATCGCGGTCGCGCACGAGGTGGCGGCCATGGGCGGACGCAGCATCGCGTGCGTGAACTCCCGGGACCGCAACCTGCTCGGCTTCCACCGCGACCTGCTGACCGCCGCCGCGTACGGGGTGGACCAGTTCCTGTTCGTGCACGGCGACAAGCCCAGCGTCGGTGACCGGGCCAGCGGGCTCACCGTCCGGGCCATGATCGAGGAGGCCCGGGCGGCGACCGAAGGCCCGTTTACCGTCGGGGTGGCCGCCTCGCTGAGCCGCCCGCTCACCGACTGGAAGCGGCGGGCCGACTTCGTGTTCGCGCAGGTCAGCTTCTCGATCGAAGCGCAGCTGCGGTGGCGGGAGGAGAACCCTGTCGAGGTTCCGGTCTACGTTGGGGTGATGGTGCTGGCCAGCGCCGGGATGGCTCGCCGGTTGGCCGCCACCATCCCGGACATTCAGATCCCCGCCGAGCTGGTCGAGGCCGTGACGGCGCACCCGGCCGCCGGGGTGGACGCGGCCTGTGCGCAGATCCTGGCGCTGCGCGACACCGGCGCGTTCGCCGGGGTGCATCTGGTGCCGGTGAGCCGGTTCCGGCAGGTGGCCGCGCGACTCGAACAGGACCTGAAGCGCGACTCGAACAGGACCTGAAGCGCGACTCGAACAGGACCTGAATGGGGATGAACGTATCCGTTGATGAGCAGAACCCGTACCGTGGACCGGTGATAGTGAGCCGCACCGAGCTGCCGCAGGGGTCGACGTTGGACGAGCAGCTCTGTTTCGCGCTCTACGCCGCCTCCCGCGCGATGACCGGTTGCTACCGCCCCGGGCTCGACGGTGTCGGGCTGACCTACCCCCAGTACCTGGTGATGATCGTGCTGTGGGAGCACGGGAGCATCTCGGTCAGCGAGCTGTCCGAGCGGTTGCAGCTGTCCACCGGCACGCTGTCGCCGCTGCTCAAGCGGCTGGAGTCGGCCGGGCTGCTGATCCGCCGGCGGCGCACCGACGACGAACGGCTGGTGCAGCTCACGATCACCCTGAGCGGCCTGCAGCTGCTGGAGCGGTCCCAACCGGTGCGCGAGGGGATGGGCCGCACGCTCGGGATGGACGGCGAGCACATCACCGCGTTGATCGAGCAGCTGCACCGACTCACCGCGCGCCTGCGGGCGGCCGCGAGCAGCTGACCGGGCGGCGGTGGGTCCGCTTCGACCGCTCCCGGTGGCCCCCCGACCGGGTGTTGTTCCGCGTAATGGACGTAATCAGCTTGCCTCGCTGATCCGACAGGCTGCCGGCTCAGCTGATCTGGCGTGGGCCCGTGGAGCTCAGCAACAGGCGCAGGGTGGCGTCCGCGGCGGCGTCACCGAGCTGCTCCAGGGCGACCTCGGAGACGTTGTTGATGGTGTCGCAGGCCCGGTGGTAACAGCTGTCCTGGGGTTGGCCGGCGGTACCCCCGTAGCGGATGGCCTGCTCCTGCGTCTTGCGTTCTTCGGCGCCGCTGAACAGCCCACCCACCGGAACGCCGGCCCGCTGGAAGGCGGCGTAGTCGCTGCGGCCGTCGAACTCGGTCGGCTCGTACGCCAGGCCCTGTGACGACAGGTACTCGCCGAAGATCCGCTCCACCGCGTCCGAGCCGGGCGGCCCGGCACTGCCCAACGACGAGCCGTCGCCGTCGTAGACGTAGCGGACGAAGTTGGGCGAGCCGAGCATGTCGAAGTTGAGGTAGGCGGCGATGCCGCTGAGCTGCTCGGGCGTCAGCTGCCCGACGTAGTGCTCGGAGCCGAGCGTGCCCAGCTCCTCGGCACCCCAGAAAGCGAACCGGATCCGGTTGCGCGGCACGACGGCGGGCAGCCGGGCGAGCTGGTCGGCCAGCTCGAGCACCACCGCCACCCCGCTGCCGTCGTCATTGACGCCGGGGCCTTCGGGTACTGAGTCCAGGTGCGCGCCGACCATCACGACGCGATCAGAGGATCGTCCTGCGGGGTCGGCGGGGCCGTCCGCGAGCACGTTCACGGTCTGTTGGTAGTCGGAGACCACGTCGGTGACCACCCGTACCGGGGTGTCGGGCGCACCGGCCAGCTCGGCACCGGCCGAGTAGCTCAGCCCGAGCACCGGAAGGTTCAGCCCGGGCTGCACCAGGCTGCCGCTGATCAGCTCCTGGCGGTCCGGCTGACCCTCGTTCATGATCAGGACGGCGGCGGCTCCGGCGTGCATGGCGTTGGTCGCCTTCTGGACGAACGAGCAGCCGCCCCGTTGCATCAGCGCCAGCGCGCCCCTGGAGAAGCCGGCGAAGTCCGCCGGCTCGCAGCCACTGGTGGAGCTCGGGTTCAGCGACGGCGGCAGCGTCAGGTCCACCGGACGGACGGTGGCGGTGACCGATCCCGAGCCGGAGAAGGTCATGGTGCGCACGTCGGTGTCGGGCTGGTACGTCCGGCGGGCCTTCAGCGTGGGTGGGCTGGTCTCGGCGAAGTGCAGAACCTGGAACTGCTGCAGGCTGACCTGGTAGCCGGCTGCGTTCAGGCGATCCCGAACGTAGTCCGCGGATGCCTGGTAGCCGGAGGTCCCGACGGCCCTGGTGCCCCGGTTTGTCCGGGCGATGGCGTCAAGCGCGACGAGGTGGTCCCGGATCCGGGTCGCGGTCATGGCCGCGCGCAGCGCCGAGGTGTCCACAATTTCCACCGGGACGACCGGGGTGGCGGCGGAAAGGCTCCACAGCGACGCGGCGAGCACGACAACGACGACCAGCAACCGGTGAAGAATGCGCCTCATGAGCACATCTCAACACCCGGACACACGACGCGCCCCGAACGCCCC
>JALYVZ010000334.1 GCA_030852965.1 Actinomycetota bacterium
CCGACACCCGCGCACCGCTGCCCACCTTCGACCAAGCCTGCGAAGACCTCGACGAGCCCGCGCACGTGGTCCGGTTCGGCGCTCAAGTGCACGTCAAAGGAATCTTGGGTGGCACCGAGGAAGCCGGCCGGCACATCGGCTACCTCACCAAGTACCTGACCAAGTCCGTCACCCAAGCCGCTGGCCTCGGAGAGGACGCCACTCTCCGGCAGCGCGAGCACGCCCGCCGTCTGGTCGCCGAACTGCGGGTCACCCCGTGCTCGCCGCGCTGCCCGGTGTGGCTGCTCTACGGCATCCAGCCTCGCAGCGCCCGGCTGGCCACCGAACCCGGCGGGTGCAAGGGCAAAGCCCACCGCCCGGAACACCTCGGCATCGCCGGCCGCCGGGTCCTGGTCTCGCGCAAGTGGTCCAACAAGTCCCTGTCCGACCACCGCGCCGAGCGCACCGCGTTCGTTCGGCAACTCCTCGACAAGGCCGGCGTGCAACCCGCGCACGCGGTGGATGACGGACCGTTCCTGTGGGAGCGCACCAAACCAGGGGACACCGACGTCCCGACCAGACCGGCGCTACTGCTGGCCGCCATCAGCCAACGACAGCGATGGCGCGCGGACTACCTCGCCGCACAGCTCAAAGCCGGCGAACCACCCCAGCAACACCGTTCGGCAACCGACGATCATGAGAGAAGGGCGGCGTGATGGCTGGCGACGAGGTGCCCGTGATCAGGATCGTCCTGACGGTCGAGCAGGCCGCCGAACGGCTCGGGATCGGCCGAACGCTCATGTACTCACTGGTCAGCGGGGGAGCGGTGGAGTCGGTGAGGATCGGTCGCCTTCGGCGCATCCCGGCGGACGCGCTCGTCCGGTACATCGAGACCCTGCGGGCTGGTGGTGCTGCGCATGACCAACTCGAACCGATCCCGCCAGCCCAACCAGGCATCGTCGATCTACGAAGGCTCGGACGGGTACTGGCATGGGCGGGTCACTGTCGGGGTGAAAGACGATGGTCGATCGGACCGGCGCCATGTGATGCGGAAGTCCCGCGCCGACGCGGTGAAGGCGGTGCGCAAGCTGGAACGCCAGCGCGACGGGGGAGGGGTTCGGGCCGCCGGCCGGGTCTGCACAGTGGGGGAGTGGCTGACGTACTGGGTGGAGAACATCGCCGCGCCCAACGTCCGGGAGAACACCGCCGCCGGCTACCGGGTCGCGGTGAACACGCACCTGATCCCGGGGGTCGGCGCGCACCGGCTGGACAAGCTCGAACCGGAACACCTGGAGCGGTTCTACCGCAAGATGATCAAAGCGGGTAGCTCGCCGGGGACTGCGAATCAGGCGCATCGCACCATCCGGACAGCTCTGGGTGAGGCAGAGCGACGCGGCCGGATCACTCGGAACCCGGCCGTCCTGGCGAAGGCGCCTCGGCCCGAGGAGCTGGAGGTCGAGCCATACTCGGTCGACGAGGTCCAGGCGCTCTTGCGGGTGGCAAGCAAGGGACGCAACAGCGCTCGGTGGGCGATTGCCCTGGCGCTCGGGCTGCGGCAAGGTGAGGTTCTGGGCCTGCGGTGGAACGACGTGGATCTCGATCGCGGCACGCTCTGGGTCCGGCGGGGCCGGCTGAGACCCCGATACGAGCATGGGTGCGGCGACACCTGCGGCAAGAAGGCCGGCTATTGCCCAGAACGGAAGTCCGTCCGGCCGGAAACCAACGACACGAAGTCGCGCGCCGGTCGCCGAGCCGTTGGCCTTCCGGATGAACTCGTCGCACTTCTGCGAAGGCATGGCGACGAGCAGGCAGCCGAGCGCGAGTGTGCGGCGCAGCTGTGGCGGGACTCGGGTTACGTGTTCACGACTCCGCGCGGTGAGCCGGTCAACCCGAACACGGACTACCACCACTGGAAACGGCTGCTCGCTGACGCGGGGTTACGTGATGGTCGGCTGCACGATGCCAGGCACACGGCGGCCACGGTGCTGCTCATCCTCGGCGTCCCAGAGCGTGCGGTCATGGGCCTGATGGGCTGGTCAACCACCGCGATGGCCGCCCGCTACCAGCACATCACCGGCACGATCCGAGACGACGTGGCCCAGCGTGTCGGCGGTCTGATCTGGGGCAAGGCTCCGACCAAATGAGACTGGAAATGAGACTGAACGCAGAAACGCCGGGTCGCCCCGAACGGGGTCCCGGCGTTTGTGCTGGTCAGCGTGGCGGAGGATAGGGGATTCGAACCCCTGAGGGCTTGCACCCAACACGCTTTCCAAGCGTGCGCCATAGGCCACTAGGCGAATCCTCCGTCGAGGAGTCTAGCGCCCGCGCGGGACCCACCCGGCCGGTGCCCCGCCGCGCCCGCACCCACTACACTTGTCGATGGACCCCGCGTGGCGTCCATCCTGTGAACTCCCCCAGGGCCGGAAGGCAGCAAGGGTCAACGGGCTCTGGCGGGTGCGCGGGGTCCCTTCTTGCCCGGCGCTGAACGTTCCTGTCGCGCGTTCCGCTGAACGCTCCCGGAGGTCGTCAGCCGAAGCGCGCATCTCGCAGCGCCAGCCCGGACGCTCAGCCCGCAGCTCCGCTGCGTCCGGGAGGGCTTCTTGGTAGCCGATCGGGTGGGGACGGTGATCTTTGGGTCTGCCTGCAGAGTGGGTGTGGTGCGGGCAAGTGGGTGCGGCATTTCGCGAACCCCTTCCCTCTGGAGCAACCTTGCCGTTACCTGCCGGACCACATGGCCGGGTGGCCGCCGCTGCTCGTCCGAGCGCCCCGGTAGCCTCGCCGTGTGGCGCTGGCTCTGTACCGCAAGTACCGTCCGGCGAGATTCGCCGACGTGGTCGGTCAGGAGCATGTCACCGAGCCGCTACGGGTCGCGCTGGCAGCTGGCCGGATCAACCACGCCTACTTGTTCTCCGGGCCCCGGGGCTGCGGCAAGACCTCCTCGGCACGCATCCTGGCCCGCTCGCTGAACTGTGCGCAGGGCCCGACCCCGGACCCGTGCGGGGTGTGTCACTCCTGCGTCGCGCTGGCCCCGGAGGGGTCGGGCAACATCGACGTCATCGAGCTCGACGCCGCCTCGCACGGCGGTGTGGACGACGCCCGTGAGCTGCGCGATCGGGCCTTCTACGCGCCAGCGGAGTCCCAGTACCGGGTGTTCATCGTTGACGAGGCGCACATGGTCACCACGCAGGGCTTCAACGCCCTGCTCAAGATCGTCGAGGAGCCACCTGATCACCTCGTGTTCGTGTTCGCCACCACCGAGCCGGACAAGGTGCTGGCGACCATCCGCTCGCGCACCCACCACTATCCGTTCCGGCTGATACCCCCGGGCACCCTGCGCGCGCTCCTGGAACGGATCTGCGCCGACGAGGGAGCTGTCGTTGCGCCTCCGGTGTTTCCGCTGGTCATCCGGGCTGGCGGGGGATCGGCTCGGGACTCGTTGTCGGTGCTGGACCAGCTGTTGGCCGGGGCCGGCCCGGAGGGGGTGACCTACGAGCGGGCGGTGGCGCTGCTCGGGGTCACCGACCTGGCGTTGATCGACGACACGGTGGACGCACTGGCCGCACTGGACGGCGGCGCGGTGTTCCAGGCGGTGGACCGGCTGGTCGAGGCCGGCCACGACCCCCGCCGGTTCGCCGCCGACCTGCTGGAGCGGCTGCGCGACCTGATGCTGATCCAGGCTGTGCCGGAGGCCGCCGCCCGGGGTTTGGTCAACGCCCCGGGTGACGAGATGTCCCGGATGGCCGATCAGGCTGCGCGACTCGGTGCGGCGACGTTGAGCCGGTACGGCGAGATCCTGCACACCGGGCTGACCGAGATGCGCGGGGCGACCGCGCCCCGGTTGCTGCTGGAGCTGCTGTGCGGCCGGATGCTGTTGCCGGCAGCTTCGGCGGACGACGCGGCGCTGCTGCAACGGCTGGAACGGATGGAGCGACGGCTCGAGATCGCGGCCATCGCGCCGGCCGGGGAGCGCGTCGCCCTGGCCGACCCAGTGCGTTCCGCTGAACGTTCCGACCCAGTGCGTTCCGCTGAACGCTCCGACCCAGTGCGTTCCGCTGAACGCTCCGAACCAGCCGCCAGCACCGAGCCGGTGTCCGGAGCGCTCGACGCGGCCGCCGTGCGCCGGGTGTGGCCGGAGGTACTCGCGGCGGCCAAGGACGTCAGTCGCAGCACCGGCGCGATGTTGATGAACGCCGGGGTCAAGGCGCTGGACGATGGCGCCGTGGTGCTGACCATCAACTCCGCGCCGCTGGCCCGCCGGCTGTCCGAACCGCGCAACACCGAGGTGATCGCCGCCGCGCTGCGCAGCGTGCTCGGGGTGGACTGGCGGGTGCGCTGCGAACACCAGGACGGCTCGCACCTCGGCTCGCACCCGGACGGCGGCTCGGCTCACAACGACGGTCAGGCCGGAGGCTCATCCCAGACCGACGCGCCACCACAGCGGTCAGTCGCCCCGAGGTCCCCGACACCGCCCGGCCCCGCCGCGCCCGGCCCAGCCGCGCCCGGCCCAGCCG
>JALYVZ010000091.1 GCA_030852965.1 Actinomycetota bacterium
GGCCCACCGCGTGCCAGGTACCTCCGACGCCCTCGCCATTGGTCTCCCCGGGACCGTCCTTGGCGAACTTGTACACCGGCCAGCCACCCAACGTCACCTGCTGGGCGCCGTCGTCCCGGGCCACCGTGCCGACCAGCGCGGGGTCCACCCCGGTCACCGTCGGTGTGCCGCCGCTGGACAGCAGCGGCCGCCAGGTCGCCGCGCACCCACCGGAGCAGTTCGACTTCGGCGGCTTGGCGGTGTCCTTTTCGAAGCGGTACAGGGTGGCGCCGCTACTGGTCACCACCGTGCCGAGGGGCGCCTGGGCGGCGGTGAGGTCGACCCCGGCTGCCGGCGCGGGGGCGGCCGCCGGCGCGGCAGGTGCAGCGGTGGTGGTGGTGTCACCGGCATTCTCACCGCTCTTCTCGCGCGCGATGCCGTAGATCCCCAGCGCGACCAGCGCCAGGGCGAACACGATGAGTGCCGCATTCAACCTGGACATGACACCTGTCCCCTTGATCGAGTCCACCGGCCCAGCCGGTGCGTCACCTCTTACACGGAGCCCGCCCGGGATCGGTTCACCGTGTCCTCCGACTCTCGACTTGACCTTGCCCCCGGGGTCAGGGTCTACGGTCGAGGCGGGTGAACGAATGAACATCGGTGAGCTCCCCGCGCGCGGGGAGTGACCAGGAAGACCGTCCGGTACTACGAGTCGCCGGGGTTGCTCGCGCCCCGTCGGCGCGGAACGGCTACCGGACCTAGGACGACAGTGACGTGCGCTTGGTCCAGGAGGTGCGATCGCTGAACCGGTTGGGGATCCCGGTCGAGAGCACCAGGCCGTTTCTGGAGTGCCTGGCAGCCGGCCGCGATCACGCCGACGACTACCCGGAGTCACTGGCCACCTACCGCCACGCGATCACCGAACTCACCAGGCGTATCGGCGCCCTGGCAGTCAAGCGGGAGGTCCTGCTCACCCAACTGCACGACGCCGCGAACGGCAACACGCCAGCCGCCCTTACCGAACCGAGGAGACATCGACGACCATGACCGTGCGCTGGCTCGGGCTCTGCGCCTGCCGACCTTCACCGCGGGTCGCCGGACGTTGTACAAGCGGTTGACCATGGTGATCCGCGACGGCGTGATCGAGGAGCGACAAAAGCGACCGACGTCACACATCTGCCAGATTGTCATCCAGCATGTCGCGATATATCGTTACTGTCACAGACACAGTCAAACAATGACTGTCACTCAAAGGAGACAGACCGTGAACAGCATCAACACGATCCGGACGCACCTTCGTCACGAGCACGGTCCCGATCATCACGTGCAGAACCGCCTCCACCATCACGGCCCTGGACGCCGCCGTCGAGGCGGTTTCGGGCCCGGCGGCGACGGACCCCGTGGGTTCGAGGGACCGGACTTCCCCGGTGAGCGCGGTTTCGGCGGACCCCGCAGTCCGCGTGGCCGACGTGGCCACCGGGGGCGGCGTTCTCGCGGCGACATCCGGCTGGCGGTGCTGGCGCTGCTGTCCGAGCAGCCCAGACACGGCTACGAGATCATCCAGGAGATCGCCGAGCGCACCTCAGGTTCCTGGCGGCCCAGCCCGGGCTCGGTCTACCCCGCCATCCAGCAGCTCGAGGACGAGGGGCTGGTGCGCACCGAGGAGGCCGACGGCCGCCGCACGGTGCACCTCACCGAGTCCGGCCAGCAGCACGTCGGCGAGCACTCCGACGAACTGGAGCGGGTCTGGGCCACAGACGAGATCAACGCGACGGTCACCTCCCTGCGCGACCAGTACGGCCTGCTGCACGCGGCGGTCCTACAGATCTCCTCGGCCGGCAACGACGCTCAGCGCGAGACGGCGGCCACCGCCCTCGCCGAAGCTCGCAAGACCATCTACCGCCTCCTGGCCGAGGACTGACTCGGCCCAGCATCGCTCACGCAGCAGGTCGGTGGCTCGCGCAGCCGCCTGGGCCGCTGCGTGAGCACGCTGGAGCTGCGTCGGCTCGGTCAGAGCCCGGGCGGCGACAGGCGGTATATCGCGCCGGCGCCGTCGTCGGTGATGTAGACGGCCCCGTCGGGGCCCCGGACGGCGGCGACAGGGCGACCCCAGCGGGAGCCGTCTGGGGCCTGGAAGCCGCCCACCAGGGTCTGTTGGGCGGCCAGCGAGCCGTCACGCCAGGCGAAGAAACTCACCTCCGGCGCGCGCGGCGGGGTGCGGTTCCAGGACCCGTGCACCCCGACCAGGGCACCCGGACCGTACGGGGCCGGCAGCTCGGTGAAGCTCAGCCCGAGCGGGGCCGAGTGCGCACCGAGCGTCCGTTCGATCGGCGGCAGCGTGGCGCAGTCGAGCTTCGAGCCGTCGGCGTTCGTCTCGAGATCACGCACGAACGGCAGCACGGTATCCCGATATGGGGTGCCGGCTGCTCCGGGGTCGAGGTCGGCCTCCGGGTTGCAATACGGCCAGCCCAGGTCCCGCCCCGGGGTCAGTCGGGCCAGCGCCTCCACCGGGTGGTCGGCCACATACCCCGGCAACACCTCCCCCAACGATGACCCGGAACCCTCGCCGTACGCGCGGTCGTAGGGATACTGGATGTTGTCCCGGTTGTTGACCGCCGTCCACACCGCGCCGTCCGGGGCCACCGCGAGACCCGTCCCGTTGCGCACCCCCATCGAGAACACCTGCGGCGAACCACCGGGCGGCACCCGCATGATCACCGCTCGCGGCGGGTTACTCTGCCGGTCGGCCGCCGAGATGTTCCCGGTCGAGCCGACCGAGTAGTAGACCGAGCCGTTCGGGCCGACGGCGACGCTCTTCAGGGCGTGCGCGTAGGCCCCCCCAAGCTCAGGGCTGCGCGCATCGGGCAGCCCGATGGCCACCGCGCGAGGTGCGCCCACCACACCATCGGCGTAGCGGTAGCCGTCTACTCGGTCACTCTGCGCCACGTAGAGGGTGTCAGCGGCGAACGCCAGACCGTGCGGTTGGCTCAGCCCCTCGATCAACACCGAGGTTCGCGGACCGTCAGGGCCGGGCACCAGCCGCAACACCTCGCCGGCCGAGGGCCGGGACACCACCAGCGTGCCGTCCGGGGCCCACGCCGCCAGCCGGGCGCCAGGTACCCGGGCCCACACAGACATCGACCAACCCGCCGGAATCAGGGCCTGCCGTGGGTGGTCGAACGGCGTCCGGGCCAGCGCTTCGGGCACCTGCAGCGGTGTTGCCATCAGATCGGCGGACGGGACGGCCGCGCTCGGAGCGTCGGTCACCGGCGCGGGTGCGCATCCGGAACACCCCACCAGCACCACGGCGGTCAGCAACGTCGTGACCAGCAACGGGATGCGCACCGACCCATGCTGCCGCGGCGGCCGCAACTCCGCGCACTGGGTAGCACCCGGATACGCCGCCCTTGCCTACGTATGCGACGCGCACGCCCGCGCTTTCCTCTCAACCACGCCCGCTCGACCGTCCTATCCGATAGTGGAGGATGATGGCGACTCCACGGTGACCAACGCGACGCCCGAAAAGGGATGGATCCGGCGCTGGCGCGCGTTGACACCGTCGAGAGCGATGACGGCCTGCGGGTATGTCGACCAAAGTAAGCAACCAGGAGGACCAGATGCTGGATCCGGCGGAGCTGTACCGGATCAGGGACGACGTGGCCGGCGCGGCCGCGCCGGCCACTGATGGTCCGTTTCCGGTGCTGGTGCACCAGTTGCAGGGCTACATTGATGCCGGCCACGCGGGTCGGCTGGCCGTCGAGCACCTGCTGGCCACCCTGTCAGCAAGCGTAGTGGCCACCTTCGACGTCGACCAGCTGCTGGACTATCGCTCGCGACGGCCCAACATGACCTTCCAACGCGACCATTGGGCCGACTACGACGAGCCGATGCTCGCACTGCACGCCGTACGAGACCTCTCCGGCACCCAGTTCCTGCTGCTCACCGGCCCGGAACCGGACACCCAGTGGGAACGGTTCACCGCAGCGGTGATGGAGCTCGTGGAGCGGTTCGGGGTCGAGCTCACCATAGGTCTGAACGCGATCCCGATGGCGGTTCCGCACACCCGCCCGGCCGGGATCACCGCGCACGCAACCCGACGCGAGCTGATCGCCGACTACGAACAGTGGTCCACAACGGCCGAGCTGCCGGGCAGCGCGGCAGCGTTGCTGGAGCTGCGGCTCGGCCAGGCCGATCGCGACGCTATGGGACTGGCCGCGCATGTCCCGCACTACCTGTCCGAGACCGACTACCCGCAGGCCGCCAGGACGCTGCTCGAGCACCTCGCCGCGCGCACCCGCCTGGCCCTGCCCACGGACGAACTCACCCGCGCCGCCGAACACATCTCTGCGGAGATCGAACGGAAGGTCGCCGATTCGGAACGGGCCGTCAGCGTCGTCCGGGCACTGGAACGCCGCTACGACAGCGCGGTACACGCTCAGGGGCGGCCGTCCCTGTTGGCCGATGACCAACAGGTGCCCAGCGGCGACGAGATCGGCGCGGAGATCGAGCAGTTCCTCGCCGAACAGGCGTAGGGCGGCTCCCATAGGTGCTCCACGCGTTGGCAACACGCTGGAAACCTGATCGGAAACCGGATGCCCCCGGCCGGGCCTAGCCTCGCGTCACCTCCTCTGCACTGACAGGGATGACGCACCGCATGGACCACGGATGAGGGTTGAACGGGAGCACCCCGGAATAGCCGGGCGGATCGGTCCGGCGCCGGTGCGTCAGATCGAGCTGCGCTACCGGATGGTGCACGGCTATCGGCGGGCGTTCCGGGTGGCCGGATCGGGCCCGCCGCTGGTGTTCATCCACGGCATCGGCGACAGCTCCGCCACCTGGGAGCCGATCATTCCGGCGCTGGCCAGGGACCACCTGGTGATCGCGCCGGATCTGCTGGGCCATGGCCACTCAGCCAAGCCGCGCGCGGACTACTCGGTAGCCGGCTTCGCCAACGGTGTACGCGACCTGCTTGGTGTCCTCGGCATCTCGCGGGCCACCCTGATCGGGCACTCGCTGGGCGGCGGCGTGGCGATGCAGTTTGCCTACCAGTTCCCGGAGCGCACCGAACGACTGGTGCTGGTCGGCAGCGGCGGCGCGGGACCAGAGGTGAGCGTGGTGCTGCGGGCGCTCGCGCTGCCAGGGGCGCAGGCCGCGATGATGTTGCTGCGGCTACCCGGAGCGCGCTGGCAGGTCGGGGCGATGGTATCGGGCTTAAGGATGTTCGACACCGCGTTGGGTCAGGACGCCCCGGACCTGCTGCGCGCGGTCGACGCGGTGCCCGACGCCACCGCGCGCGCCGCGTTCATCCGCAGCCTGCGCGCCGTGGTGGACTGGCGCGGCCAGGTGATCACCATGCTGGACCGCTGCTACCTGACCGCCGGCATGCCGACGATGCTGGTGTGGGGCTCACGTGATGCCATCGTGCCGGTCAGCCACGGTTACCGTGCGCACGCCGCCATGCCGGGCAGCCGGTTGGAGGTGTTCGACGGCGCCGGCCACTTCCCGTTCCACACCGACCCGCAACGCTTCGTCGAGCTGCTGCGGGACTTCCTGACCAGCACCCGACCGGCCACCTGGAGCGTCGAGCAGTGGCGGCAACTGTTGCGCGCCGGCCGCCCCGGCGAGAGCATCGATCCCGATCTGGCCGACGATCCGGTGGCCGAACGCAACGCGACCTGATCGGGCCGACCCTCACGGCAGCGGATTTGGTCAGCTGCAACCCGAAGTGGACCCGCAACCCTCGCACACGTAGCACGAGCCAGCGGGGCGCATCTTGGTACCGCAGGTAAGACACAGCGGGGCATCAGCGATCTTGCCGTGCCGCAGTTCGGCCAGCTCGGTGGAGCTGCCCACCTCGACCGGCGCCGGACTGGCCATCGGCGACGGCTGCGCCGGGGATGCATCCACCGTGGCACGCAGCGCCTCCAGATCCACCTCACCTTCGGCTGGGTAGTTCTCCGCGACCTGCGCGGTGCGCTCCTCCGCCGAGAAGATGCCCAGCTGAGCTCGCTTCTCGTACGGCAGGAAGTCCAGCGCGAGCCGACGGAAGAGGTAGTCGAGCACGCTGGTGGCGATCCGGATGTCCGGGTCGTCGGTCATACCGGCGGGCTCGAATCGCTGGTTGCAGAACTTCGAGACGTAGAACTCCAGCGGGATGCCGTACTGCAGACCCACCGAGATCGACATCGAGAACGCGTCCATCACCCCAGCCAGCGTGGAGCCCTGCTTGCCGAGCTTGATGAAGATCTCGCCGAGGCCGTCGTCCGGGTACGAGCCGGCATGCAGGTAGCCCTCCGCGCCGCCGACGGTGAACGACACCGTCTGGCTCGGGCGCTTCTTGGGCAGCCGACGCCGTATCGGCCGGCTCTCCACCGGCGCGGCCGCCGCCTTCTCTACACCCTTGGCTGATCTGGCGTTGGATAGTGGTTGGCCGACCTTGCAGTTGTCCCGGTAGATCGCCAGGGCCTTCAGCCCGAGCTTCCAGCCCTGCAGGTAGATCTCCTCGACGTCCTCTACGGAAGCCGACTCCGGCATGTTCACCGTGTTGTGGTTGACGACGCCATTGCCGACGAAGGCTCTGGTCATCGGGACCGAGATGTCGTAGACCTCCCGCTCGCCGGCGTCGGAAACGCGCCGAACAGGGCTGAAATGCTGGTTGTCACGGAGAACGTCGAGTACCCAGGCTGGTAGCTCGACCCCGTCCGCAATAGCCAGCTTCTCCACCGTGCAGCGGCTAACCTGTGCGCTCCTCGCGTCCGCGAGGAAATGGAACCGGCGGCGCAACTCGGCCGTCGAAAGCCCCTCGTACAGTTCCCGGCCAGTAATCCCCGGAAGGACATCAGCGGTGCGCTGGCCGATTGACGGTGCGGCGAGCAGCCGCTGTCGAGTAGCTTCCTTGTCCGGTTCAAGGAACGGCACAAGGCGCGCCATCCGCCGGGCTTGTTCACCTGAGGCGTAGACCTCGTCGTAGTGCTTGCCGTTCTGCTTGTTGAGCTTGCTGATCCTTGCGTGCACGATCCCGAGGTTGGTCATTACCGCTTGCAGATCGTCGAGCAGACCCGACGAGTCGAGACAGATCGCCCACTTGACCTGCTGCTTGGGTTGCACCGGAACCCGCACGTAGGCGTCCAGTGCAAGGCCCTGCAGGAACGCGAGCACCATCCCGCGCGGGGACCGCAAGACCAAGTCGGGAATTCGCTTCCGGGAGGCGTGATCGCCGCAGCCGAGGTAGCGCAGGAACTCCACGATGGTCTTGCTGGCGACGACGACCTGCGGGCACTTGTCCGCCCGACGCTCGATCACCGGCTCGACGCCGAAGAGATCGCGCCAAGCCCGCGCGACACGCTCCAGCACGCTGTCCACGGAGTTCGTGATCCGAACCGTCCAGTTGGACTCCGTCGTGTGCCCCTCAGATGCGTAAGCACCGAGCAGGAAGGCCAGCTCCTCGCTCATCTCGGCCGGAATCCCGACGTGCCGCTGGCATCCGTAGCGGGGGGTCGGCCTGAAACCGTCTAAGCGCGCGGGGACTACGGACCACATGTCAGCGCCGTACTGCACGGCGACGTACTCGCCCTCGCGCACCTCGGCGAGAGGCCGCCATTCGGGGCCGCCGGGCGCCGCAACAAGTACCTGGTGATTGGGCGTTCCCGTGACTCGGTGCCCGGAACGGAGCCGAATCTCACGGACCGGCCGAACCCCGCCGTAGTAGAACGCATCGGTCTTCTGTGGCCCACCCGGCCCCGCGACCTCGAGCACCTCGTCCCGGAACGAGTCAGGATCCTCGTCGGCGTACAACGAGTTAATGCGAATCAGCCCATCCGCACTAGTGACGAGGGTATCTCCGACGACGCATTTCGAAATCGCCCCGCTGATGAACGGTTGGACGGCGGCCATCATCCGTACATGACCCATCGCGGCGATCGAACGATCACCCATGGCGCAGTCGAACACCGAGTAGTGCTCGGTGCGCAGGGTCGGCGCGTCCACCACGTGACCGTGCTCCCCGACGTACTCGATGATTGCCTCGACCTGCTCGTCCTGGTAGCCCAACGAGGACAATGCGCGCGGGACCGTCTGGTTGACGATCTGCATGGAGCCGCCGCCGACCAGCTTCTTGAACTTGACCAGCGCCAAGTCCGGCTCGATGCCGGTGGTGTCGCAGTCCATCATCAAGCCGATGGTGCCGGTCGGCGCCAAGACTGCTGCCTGAGCGTTGCGCCAGCCGTTCTTCTCACCGATCTTCAGGCAGCGCTGCCAGGCCTTGGTGGCCAGCTTGTACACGCTCGCGTCGATGTGGTCGAGGGTGCGAAGATCGTCGTTGGCGGCGGCATGCTTGCGCATCACTCGCTGGTGGGAGTCGGCGTTGCGGGCGTAGCCGTCGTACGGGCCGACCACCCCGGCCAGCTCGGCGGAGCGGCGGTAGGCGGTGCCGGTCATCAGCGAGGTGATCGCGGCGGCCAACGAACGGCCGCCCGGCGAGTCGTAGGCGTGCCCGGTGGCCATCAGCAGCGCGCCGAGGTTGGCGTAGCCGATGCCGAGCTGGCGGAACGCCCGGGTGGTGTCGCCGATCGCCTCGGTGGGGAAGTCGGCGAAGCAGATCGAGATGTCCATCGCGGTGATGACCAGCTCGACGGCCTTGGCGAAGCGGGCGCCGTCGAAGCCGCGATCGTCGTCCAGGAACTTCATCAGGTTCAGCGACGCCAGGTTGCAGCTGGAGTTGTCGAGATGTAAGTACTCGCTGCAGTTCGCCACGACGACGCCACTGACGACGTAGGAGTGGTTGCGCGGCTCGGTGAGGTTGTAGGTGGTCTCGAAGCCACGTGAAGTCCGCGACGCGAGCCGGGTGGACTCATCGACGGTGTAGAACGAACGAGTCCGCAGGATCTCGGCGAGCTTGCCGGCCTTGTTCTCGTGGTCGAAGCCGATGTGCTCGGCAAACCGGCCGATGTGCCGGCCGCTGACCCGCAGGTCGAAACTCGGGCCGTCGCTGCCATGGACCGCCTCGGTGCCATCCTTCCGGGTGTACCGGAAGGAGCCCTCCAAGGTCGCGGTCTGGTAGATCCGGGCCTGGATCCCGAAGCTGGCGAGCAGCTCCTGCACACCGATCAGCAGCTCCTCGGACCGGCTCCTGAGGCCGACGTACCGGGTGCGCTTCACTTCTTGGTCGACCACGCATCCGTCAGCGTCGAACAACCCACGCAGGAACGCGCGCACGGCGTCCTCGGGAGCCTCAAACAGCCGGCCCGGAACGATCTTGTCCGCCGAGCGACCTCGGCTCACCCCGAGCATCTCCAGAAAGGTTGCGAAGCGACCACGGTAGGCCCGGAGCTGCTGGGTGCCGTTGGGCTGCACGCTGGGCTTTGCCTCAACGCCGGTGATACCGACGAGGAATGCCTGGTGGCGCGGGAGTAGCGACTCTTGCTCCCAGCCCTTGGCGTACACCGTGACCGCACCCGCTGAGGTCAGGCAGCCATTGCCGACCAACCAGCCGAGGTATCCGGCCAGCTCCGGCGTCCACTTCTCCGGGATGGCGGCCAGGGAACGCCGACGGGCAATCCGGGCGGCGTCGACGGCAAGCGTGGGCAGCGCCGCGCTCGCATGCGGCCGGGGAGCGTACTCGAACGACCGCACCACGCGGTCGTCCTCCGTGAGGTCCTCGGCCCGCACCCAGCCCTTGTTCGCGGTCCAGACGCGGTGGTTGGGCGTGCAGCGCAGCCGGCTCCCGTCCCGGAACCGCAGCTCGAGGATCTCGTTGGTGCCGGTCACCAGGTAACGGGTCGGGCTCGTCGCTAGCACCGCCGATTCCGGATTGTCCGCGTTGGTCACGTCATTGGTGTAGACCGCGAACGCCTCACCGTCCGCCGCGCGGCGCACGAGTTTGCCGATCGGCACCAGGCCAGAATCGGTGAGTACCCGCTGGTCAGCCGGGAAGCACGGGTTCGATGCGGTGATCCGGCCGGACTCCGGGCAGGTGTGCCAGTCGTTGATGGTGTCGTCGTACTGCACACCCGGGTCGGCGCAGGCCCAGGCGGCCTGGGAGACGTCGTGGAACAGCTTGCGGGCGTCGACCGACTCGATCACCTCACCGGTCATCCGGGCGCGCAGGCCGAACTGGCCGTCGCTCTCCACCGCGCGCATGAACTCGTCGGAGACCCGCACCGAGTTGTTCGCGTTCTGGTACTGCACCGAGGCGATGTCCGCCCCGCCGAGGTCCATGTCAAAGCCGGCGTCGCGCAGGACCCGGATCTTCTCCTCCTCGCGCAGCTTGGTGTGCACGAACTCCTCAATGTCGGGGTGGTCGACGTCGAGCACGACCATCTTCGCCGCCCGCCGGGTGGCCCCGCCGGACTTGATGGTGCCCGCGCTGGCGTCAGCGCCACGCATGAACGACACCGGGCCCGAGGCGGTGCCGCCGGAGGACAGCAGCTCCTTGGACGAGCGGATCCGGGACAGGTTCAGCCCGGCGCCGGAGCCGCCCTTGAAGATCAACCCTTCCTCCCGGTACCAGTTCAGGATCGACTCCATCGTGTCGTCCACCGACAGGATGAAACAGTTGTGCACCCGTAGACCGTCCGCGAGGAACTCCCCGGACTCGGTCTGGATGTCATACACCTCCATCACGCCGAGCGCCTCGACCCGGGCGATCTCCAGCCTCTTCACATCGCGGGCCGGCATGCCCAGCTGGTCGAAGGAGGCTTCGAGTTTCGCGGTCTTGGCCGGGTCGATGAACCCGATCTCGTCGGCAAAGATGCGCCGGTCGGCGGCGTTCTGGATCTGGATGCACCACAGGTCGTGGCGGTCAGGACGTTTCTCAGACTTGTGCCCCACTCTCGCGAAGATCCCGAAACGACCAAGGAGGGACTGCACGCCGCGAATCAGATGCTCGCTGATCATGTCCATGCCGACCAACGCCGAACGTTCCCGGCGAGAGACGTAGCCCTCGGTCTGGAACAGGCTGCGCAGATAGCAGGCAACGACCGGGAGCGGCGCTGTGAACAGGAGCTCCGGGACCACCATGTCGACGCCACGGGTAAGCAGATCCCAGCGTTCGACGAACTCCGCCAGCGGCTTGCTGTACAGCCGGGTACGCCGACAGTCGAGCATCTTGTCCTGGGTCTCGACCCTGACCTCGTGTCGGTGTATGCCGGGGAACACCGAATCGAGCATCGCGGTTACCCAGCTCAGCTCCGCAGGGGCGACCGTCATCGCCTGGATGATCAGCGACCGGTTGGTGCCGGTCGGGTACTGCCCGACGAAGTCATCGGACTGCAGCCATCCCGCGAGCGACGCCTCGGCCAGCTTGGCAACCTCGATCACCGACTCGCCGTAGGAATGCGTGCGGTGCCACTCAAGCTGGTCGCCGGGGCGCAGGGTGCCCGCCTCCACCCAGCGGCCCGTACCCATTCCGGTGCTCTTCCAGACCACGTGGCCCGGAGTGACGTCGAGCCGGTGCCCGGCCTTGGTGTGCAGTCGGATGACGTCTCGGACTCCATTGGCCTTCGTCGCGACGATCGAGGTGAGGCCGTGCGCGTCGAACAGCTTGGTGCCCACCGCGTCGCGTTCGACCAGCTCACCGATCGGCAACAGCCCTGCCGGGGTGCTGACCAGCGAGTCATACGCAAGACACGCGCTGACCTGCTGCGGGGACGAGGTGCCGACGTTGAACCAGACCGGCGAGTTGAAGCTGAACACCTGGTGCAGCAGCATCCAGGTGAGCTCGTGGTCGAAGATCTCGGCGTCCGCCGCAGTGGCGAAGTAGCCGTGCTCGACGCCGGCCGCCACGTACGTGGAGACCACCCGGTCGATGAGCTGGCGCAGGCTCTGCTCGCGCTGCGGGGCACCGGCCGCACCACGGAAGTACTTGCTGGTAACGATGTTGGTGGCGTTCACCGACCAGAACTCGGGGAACTCCACGCCGCGCTGCTCGAAGTTGATCGAGCCGTCCCGCCAGTTGGTCATCACCACGTCCCGGCGCTCCCACCGGACCTCCTCGTAGGGGTGCACCCCTGGCGTGGTGTGCACGCGCTCGACGGTCAGCGAGGCGCTCCGCTTGCGACCGTGACCACGGTCCTCGTCGGTCGAGGACTGACCCCGGTGTTCGACGGCGTCGGTCATGCGTTCTCGTTCCTCTCCAGCGGTCATGCGGGAAGCTTGGGTGGTGCCAGCGGTGTGGCGGCCGAGCGCACGAGAATCATTCGGCCGGCCGACGGAGGTCGGCTATCTCTTTCTCGAAGTCTTCAATGCTGGAGAACGACCGGTACACGCTGGCGAAGCGCAAATAGGCGACCTCGTCGAGCTCGCGCAGCGGACCGAGGATCTCCAGCCCGACCTCGTGGCTGGGAACCTCGGCGGCGCCACCGGCCCGGATGTTCTCCTCCACCCGGTGGGCCAGCTGTTGCAACGCATCCTCGTCAACAGGCCTTCCCTGGCAGGCCCGCCGAACCCCGACGACCACCTTGTCGCGCAGGAACGGCTCGGTGACACCGCTGCGCTTGAGGACGGCGAGCACCGCCTCTTCCACGGTGGTGAAGCGCCGCCCGCATTCGGGGCAGGACCGCCGCCGACGAGTGGCTTTGCCCTCGTCGACGTCCCGCGAGTCGATCACCCGAGAGTCGGAGTGGTGACAGAACGGGCAGCGCACGCCGCCCTCCTTTCCCTCAGGAACCATCGGCGCACCAGATGGAAGCCAGCCGCCGAACTACATACATGTAACCACAACATGTGGGGGTAAGGGAAGCCCAAAGGCCCTAGATGCCGGGTCGGACGGTCTTATCACCCGATGGGGCTGACGAGCACCTGCCCAGGCTGCACCGAGGGTGACACGAGGTCATTCAACTCAACAATCCGACGCACCACCGCGCCCGGCTCCGCCGACGGAGCGGCACGGTTGGCCACCTGCCACAACGTCTCGTCGGCCCGCACCACAACCGACCCGTTGGCCGCCGGCACACGGACCACCGCCATCCCGTCGGCCAACGCACCCAACCCGAACACCACCACCGCCGAACCCAATCCCACCAACACCAGCCCCCGCCAGTCGCGGCTGACCACCCGGCGGTCGAGGGTCTCGGTTCCCGCCCAGCCGGCCAGCCGGGTCGGCTGACGCAGCCCCACACCGGCCCGGCCC
>JALYVZ010000335.1 GCA_030852965.1 Actinomycetota bacterium
GTGGTGGGTCGGCGCCCGGACGAGCGCGGGTCGCGGCGGCGGTTCGTTGCCGACCTGGCGCGCGTACCGGGGCCGGACCAGCGAGGTCAACCACCGTCGGGATCACAGCGGTGATGGCCTCGGCGGCCGGTCCCACCACGATCCTCTGGGCCGACTCCAGCGGGTCCCTGGCCGGCGGAGTCTCCGCCGCCCCCACGGCGCGCTCGGCCGCCGGGAGCCACTCGATCTCCGGGGCTCCCTGGACCGGCAGGGACTCCCCGGCCTCCGCCCCCGCCTCATCGGCATCGGCAAGCAGCACCCGCCGGCGGCGCGCGCTACGTTCCACCGCGGCCGCCAAAACCACCGAGAGTCCCAGGCAGAACCCCAACGTGGCGACGAACACCTTGCGCCCGACGGTACGAATCGGCCGCTGGACAACAAGCGGGACCACGGTCTCCAGGGTCATCCGGTCGGCGGGCAGAGTCCGCTGCTCGTCGTTGATCTCCCGGAGCCGCTCGGTGAGCTGCGTGCTCGCGGCGGCCACCGCGTCGCGGGCATGCCCGGCGCTGTCAGCGGTGGCCCGCACCGTGACCGAGGACGGGCCGGGTCGCAGCTGCACCTTGACTGGCTCGGCGGTGGCATGGCCCGGAGCGGCACCGGCCGGGCGCTGCGGGTGGACCGACTCGACCAGCTGAGCCGCCGCCGCCGTGGCCTCGGCGTGCGGATCGGCCGGCGGCGGAGGCGGCGCCAGAATCAGGCCTCGGCGCCCGGACGGCTTCGGCCCAGGCGGGGTGGGTGCCTGCACCTGGTGTACGACACTCGCGGTGTAGGTCGCCGGCATCTGGGCGTATGCCAGCCAGGACACCCCTATCGAGACCAGGACCAGCGGAATCAGCAGATACCATCGCCTGGCCGCCATCCCAAAAGCCGCCAACACGCCCACCCGCTCACCTCTCCCGGGTCGACTCCCAAACGCAGAGAGTACCCGGTCAAGTACAGCCGGTAGCAACCGGACCCACCGAACGGGGGCAACCGAGAGCTAGAAGGGGCTGGTCCCGCTCAACGAGGCCATCCCGAGAACCAACCGGTTCACATGAAACGCCTCGGCGTACCGGGCCTGACACTGTACGCCGCGCAAGGTGGCCAGCCCGGAAACGTGATCCGCCTCGAAGGTGGCCCGGTCGCGCTGGGATCCATAGTACTCGTGCATCTTGTCGATCTTCTCCCGGAGCACCGGCTCGGCCAACGGGCAGTACACTGTGGGCTGTTCCAGGTTGCCGTCGCGCTGCAGCAGCTCGTAACCGAGCACGAGATGGTCCGGAAAGGTCCCCGGGACCAGCTCGGCCACCAACCTGCGGTCGTGGTGGCCATCCAGGGCGGTGGGCCCGAAGACCAGCCCGGGATCGACTCGGGACCGCAGATCCTCCAGGCCGTGCTTGACCCGTTCCCACCGGGCCGGCAGCTGCCCCTGTTGCAGGTCCAGTACCCCGACCTGCAACCGGGCACCGGGAGCGAACGCGGCCAACGCGGCGCGCTCCTCCTCCTCGCGGAGGCTGCCGCCGCCGGTCAGGGTCAGCGCGCTCACCGAGATTCCCTGGTGGGCGCGGCACAGCTCCAGCAGCGTGCCGCCACAGCCGACCACGATGTCATCGCAGTGCGCGCCGACGAGCACGACGCTGTCGATCCGCTCCGGGAGAAGGCTGAGCATCACCCTTCCACCGCGTGACTCACTGGCACCCCTCGCTCACCCTCGCACCTCCGATCGTGAAGCAGTATGTCACTCGACGAGGTAGTGGGTCAGCACCGTCAGTGCTGACGTAACCGCGCCAGCCGAGCCGGGTTCGGCCAGCGGACATCCCTGGCCCAGCCGAGCTTCTCGAAAAGCCAGATCAGCCGCGCCGAGATGTCGATCTGACCGCGCAGCACGCCGTGCCGCGCGCAGGTCGGGTCGGCGTGGTGGCTGTTGTGCCAGGACTCACCCATGCTGAGGATGGCCAACGGCCAGAAGTTGCGGGACTGGTCACGCGAGGCGAATGGGCGGCGACCGATCATGTGACAGATCGAGTTGATGGACCAGGTCACGTGGTGCAGTGCGCCCATCCGCACCAGCCCGGCCCAGAAGAACGCGGTGAGCGCGCCGAGCCAGGACCTGGTGACCAGACCACCGATCACCGCCGGCAACAGTAGGCTGGCCAGCACCAACCAGCCGAAGCTGCGGTCCACCCGCATGATCGCCCGGTCGGCGAGCAGGTCCGGGACGAAGCGCTTGAAGTTGGTCTCCCGCCGATCGAAGAGCCACCCGAAGTGCGCGTGCACGAAGCCTCTGGCCACCGCCAGCGGGGAGGTGCCGAACAGCCACGGCGAGTGCGGATCGCCCTCCTTGTCGGAGAAGGCGTGGTGTCGGCGGTGGTCGGCCACCCAGTGCACCACCGAGCCCTGGATGGCCAGCGAACCGGTGATTGCCAGCGCGACCCGCAGCCAGGGCCGGGCCTTGAACGAGCGGTGCGTGAAGTACCGGTGGTAGCCGACGGTGATGCCCAGACAGCCCACGACGTAGAAGGCCGCGAGCAGACCCAGGTCGTGCCAGTGCACGCCCCAGCCCCAGGCCACCGGGATGGCGGCGGCGAATGCCAGCATCGGCACCAGCACGAACAGGTAGATCACAAAGTGCTGAACGGGCGAGCGCGACCCGTCCAGAACGGCGTCGGGGATGGGTGCCTGGGCCTCGGCGGCGTTGGTCATGGCGAGCTCACCTCGGAGTTCGGTGGTGCGTGCATCGGCGTGTCGCAACCCGGTCGGCGTGTCGGATGCGGCAGGGCTGACGTCGGGGACGTCCGCCCACATGACACCATAGGGAAACAATCCGCCGTGGTGTAATGGCAGCACCTCAGATTTTGGTTCTGATGGTCCAGGTTCGAACCCTGGCGGCGGAGCACCTGCTCAGGCGGGGTGCCAGTGATCATGACACCCCGCCTGACAGCGGTACCTGACAGCAACGGGCTCATTTGCCCAGCTCGACGTCCAGCTGGTCAAGCGCGGCGCGTTGCGTCATGAGGTTCACGTGCCCGTAGACGTTCATGGTCATCTCCATAGCGCTGTGCCCGACGATCTCCATCACCACGCGAGGGTGGACGCCCAGGGCCAGCAACAGACTTACGCAGGTATGCCTCAGAGTGTGTAGCGGGACACGGCGGATGTCGAGTGCGTCACAGAGCTGGGTCCACATGCGCGTGACGTTGCGCGGCTCCAACGCTGTGCCATGTGCCGTGCCGAACACGTAACCCGTCGGCTTCCAAGGACGTCCCGGCTTGCCGTGTTTCCGCTGCAGAGCGCCGTGGTACTCGGCCAAGGCGTAGAGACAGCGACTCGGCAGAGGAACCGTTCGATTTGAGCGGCGCGTCTTGGTTGGCAGTTCCTTAAGCTCGCCATCGACCCGCTGGACGGTTTGCGCGATGCGCAGTGTGGCATTGTCAAAGTCGATGTGACCCCACCGTAGTCCGCATACCTCACTTCGCCGCATGCCGAGCATGATAAGCAGCGCCCACAGAGCAAAAACGCGATGCGGTTTGAGCACCTCCAGAAGCGCCCGAGCCTCTTCCACACTGAACGGCTCGCGAGGATTCAATATTTCAGGCTTCTCTACGCGCACCAACTTGGCTACGTTTCGAATGAGCAGCTCTTCCCGGCACGCATGTTCCAAAGCGACACGCAACGTCGCGTGAACGTGTTGCACCACCCGCGCCTTGTGCCTGTCGGTACGCATCCCGTCAACCATCAATCGCACGTCCCGCACCGCGAGAACCGTCAACTTGCGTTTACCGATCCGAGGCACAATGTGCAGACGAACATTCGATTCGTAATTCACATACGTACGCGGCGCGACATGTCGCTGAACGTGCTCCAGCCACTCCCCCAAGTACGCCTCGACTGTCAGGCTTCCAGGCGTAGCCGGGATGTTCCGATCCGCCTTGTCGAGCAACGCCCGCAGTTTGGCCTTAGCCTCTTGCCTGGTACGGCCGTAGACAGTTACTCGTCGCCGGCCGCCGGTAGCCACCGGAAGGTAAGCCGCAGCGCACCAACGGCCGTCCTTGCGTAGCCAGACGCTGCCCTCTCCATTCGCATTGCGAGTCATGAAGCGTTCGCCTCCTGCTCGACCATCCGGCGTGCGAATTCGAGCACCGCCTCGACCGGGATTCGACGTAGCTTGCCAATCTTGCACGAATCAAGCTGCCGAGTGCGAATCAGGTCATACACAGTGCACCGGCCGATATGTAGCGCCTCAGCGACCTCCTCTGGCGTCAGGAGTACGCGGTTCATTCGATCTCTCCTTCTGTTGGATATTGCAGTGGATACATTCACGCGGTCATTCGTTCTTCCTTTGCTGTTTGTCGTTGCTCGCGTGCGGCGGCTGCTGCTGCTGTGGCGAGTTGTGCGTCGGCGGTGGTGTGGTAGCCGATGCCGGCGAGGGTGAGTTGGGTGATGATGAGTGTG
>JALYVZ010000336.1 GCA_030852965.1 Actinomycetota bacterium
GGCCTGGCCACCGCTCCTGCCTCCGGCCCGCGGCGGCCGGCCGGCGCCAGGGGCGGCCAGTTCCGGTTGGGCAAGGCGGCCCGGCAAACCCGACCCGATGACAATCTGACCGCCAATCACAGGACGACCGCGCCGAGGGTCGGCCGTGTAGCAGCGACAGTCCATGTAGCAGTCGTGTAGCAACGGCATATGTCGATCACCGCCAAATCGGCGAACGACCGGTTATCCGAGTGCTGGTGGTGTACGGTGGCGCATTGATCCACACGGGTTGCCGAGGCTTTGGGAGCGAGGGGCCGTGGGTTCGAATCCCGCCACCCCGACCAGGTCAGACCGGGTGCATGCGATCTTGCGCTCGGTCCACGGGTCCGATATGTAGCAACATGCGCTGGAGCCCGACTCGCTCAAACTTCCAACCTGGGAGCTAGTACGTATCAGGTGCTGGAGATCGACCCACCCCGCCGGCTCGTGCACACCCTCACCGCGTTGTGCAGCGACAAGGTTCAGGCCGAGGGCACATCCCGGGTGACCTGGGACATCGAGCAGGTCGCCGACTCCTGCCGGCTCACGATCACCCACGACCAGCTGCGTGAAGGCGCCAACGACCAGCTCTACGGCGGCTGGCCGATGATCATCTCTGGCCTGAAGACGCGGTTGGAGTCCGGTCAACTGCTCACCACGCCCGGTTCGCTGAGGTACAGCTGAGCTGCTGAGGTACAGCTGAGCTACAGCCCGAGCCGGCGGTGGATCTCCAGTAAGGCGTCCGCCTTGTTCAGCGAGTAGAAGTGGAACCCCGGCACGCCGCCCTCCAACAGCTGCGCGCACTGCTCGGTCGCGTAGTCGATCCCCAGCCGCGCGGCGGCTTCGTCGTCGTCGGCCACGGCCTCCAGCAGGGCGTCCAGTCTCGGCGGGATGCGCGCCCCGCAGAGCTGGGTGAACCGTCGGATCTGGGCCGCCGATCTGATGGGCAACAGGCCGGGGACGATCGGCACCTTGATGCCGAGCGTGCGAGCGTCCTCGACGAACCGCCAGTAGTCGGCGTTGTCGAAGAAGAGCTGGGTGATCACCACGGCGGCGCCGGCGTCCACCTTGGCCTTGAGATAGCGCAGGTCCGATTCGCGACTCTCCGCGCGTGGATGCACCTCGGGGAAGCCGGCCACCGCCACCGAGAACCGGCGATCCAAGCGCAGCGCCTCGACGATCAGCTCGTACGCGTACCGGAACCCGTCGGCGTGGGCCGCCCACTCGGTGCCGGGAGCCGGGTCGCCACCCAGGGCGATGATGGCGAACACCTGCTCCGCACGCAGCCGGTCGAGCACCCCACACACCTCGGCGCGGGACTGGTCGACCACGGTCAGATGGCACATCATGTCCAACCCGAGGTCACGCTCGATACGCACCACCAGGTCGACGGTCTTGTCCCTGGTCGAGCCACCCGCACCGTAGGTCATCGAGCAGAACGCCGGCCGCAGTTTGCGCAGCCGCTCGATCTCGGTGAACAGGCTCCGCTCCCCCACCTCGGTCTTGGGCGGCCAGAACTCCACGGACAACACCGGAGCCGCCGAATTGCGGTAGCACTCGCGCAGGTCGATCATGCCCATCCGTTCGTCGATCGCGAATCCGCCGAGGCGGGCGTGGTGAACCTGCCGCGGCTTCTGACGATCTTCGGCTTGCCGATCATCGTCTGAGAGTCGTAGTAGAACAGCTTCATCTCCACGATCTTGCCGTCGCGTAGGGTGGACTGCTCGATGAAGCTCGTGAACGATGGACCTTGCCGTAGGGCAGGTAGGCGGGTTCGTCCACCACGATGTCGTCGGCCAGCAACGGCGATCTTCACCAGTTCACCAGTGGCGGCGGCAGCGTAGAGCTGCTCGACGATCGCGCGGTTCTTCTCGCATCAGGGACACAGAGGGTGTCATGCGTTCTCTTCGGTGAGACGGGGTTAAGCGTTCAGCTGGTTTGTGCAAAATGGGACGCGGAGATCGAAGGTTACCGGTACGAATGACCCCATGACCGATCTGAGGACCCGTCCGCTCAACGACGACGAGTGGGCCGGGTACAAGACCCACATCGCGCACGCGTTCCTGGAGGATCCCGATCCCCGGGAGACCGTGACGATGCGTGAGCTGTTCCCCAGCGACCGGTTCCACGCGGTCGACGACGGTGGCCGGCTGATCGGCGGCGGCGGGATCCAGACCCGGAACATGACGTTGGTCGGCGCCGGTCCGACGCCGGTGGCGGCGGTCAGCTACGTCGGGGTCCGCCCGGATGCCCGGGGTCGCGGCGCGCTGACCGCCCTGATGCGCACCCAGCTCGATGAGCTGCACACAGCCGCCGCCGAGCCGGTCGCGGCGCTGTGGGCCTCGCAGGCACCGATCTACGCCCGCTTCGGCTACGGGTTGGCATCACGGGCCGCCGAGCTGACCATCGTCACGCCGAGCCCCTTCCGACCCGACATCGCGCGCAGCGGCGAGGTTCGCTGGCTCGACGAACCCGAGGCCGCTCCCCTGCTGCGTGAGCTGCACTCCCAGGTGGTCGGGCAACGGGTGGGCTGGGTGTCGCGCATTGAGGCCAACTGGCGGTGGTGGGTGTTCGACGCCGGCCCCGGCCGGTCGTGGACCGCGCGGCGCTACGCCCTGCACCACGGTGGCGACGGTGCGGTGGACGGCTACGCGGCGTTCCGCACCAAATCGAAATGGGAGACCACCGGACCCGAACACGAGTTGTCGATCAAGGAGCTGGTCGCCGTCACCCCCGAGGCATCCGCCGGGTTGTGGCGGGGCCTGCTGGATCTGGACATGGTCGCCACAGTGCGCCACGGCCTGGTCGGGCTGGATGACCCGTTGCTGTCCATGCTGGTCAACCCACGCGGGGTGATCACCAGTGTGCGCGACGGGCTGTGGGTGCGACTGGTCGACGTGGACCGGGCGCTCGCCGCCCGCCGCTACCGCGCGGCGTGCGAGCTGGTGCTGGAGGTCTCCGACCCGTTCTGCGCCTGGAACGCCGGGCGGTGGCGGCTGAAGGTGGACGACGCCGGGGCGGCCGCCGTCGAGCCGACCACCGCCGAGCCGGACCTGAGCTGCGACGTCGGCGATCTCGGCGCGGCCTACCTCGGCGGCACCCGGCTGACCGCGCTGGCCGCCGCCGGGCGGGTCCGGGAGCTGCGCCCAGGGGCGGTTGTGACCGCGTCACGGGCGTTCGTCGGGGACTCCGAGCCGTCCTGCCCGGAGGTGTTCTGAGTACCCGCCGGCTGATCTCCATCGTTCCGCACTGACAACATCAGCGTGCCCTGCTGAGCAGGAGGAATCCCGATGAGCTTCCCGTGGGCGGCTCGTAAGCGGTGAGCCGCTCAGATGGTGAGGACGAGCTTGCCGGTGGTGGCTCCCCGCTCGCCGAGCCGGTGTGCCTCGGTCGCCCGCTCCAGTGGGAACGTCTCTTCCACCAGCACCTTCAGCCGCCGGGAGCGCACCAGCTCGGCCAGCTCCTCGAGCGCGTCACCGTCCGGCTCGACCAGCATGCCGGTGGCCCGCAGCCCTCGGTGCGGGGCCGCCACGATGGCCTCGGCCGCCGAGCCCGAGGGCAGGCTGATCAACAAACCGCCGGGAAGCAGCGCATCCAGCGACCGCATCGCCACGTCGCCGCCGATCAGGTCCAATACCACGTCCACCGGCTCGACGACCTGCTCGAACGCGGTCCCCCGGTAGTTGATCGCCTCGTGCAGCCCGAGCCCGCCGAGCAGCCGGTGCTTGGCGGAACTGGCCGTCCCGATGACGTACGCGCCGCGGCTGAGCGCGATCTGCGCCGCGAGGTGACCCACACCCCCGGCCGCCGCGTGCACCAGCACCCGCTGGCCCGGCCGCACCCCCGCGATGTCGACCAGACACTGCCAGGCGGTCAGCCCGGCAAGTGGAAGCCCGGCGGCCTCGACCCACGACAGACCATCGGGGATACGGGCGAAGTGCCGCGACGGCGCGGTGACGAACTCGGCGTAGCCGCCGGCCTGCCGGGGGAACCAGGGCATGCCGAAGACCGGGTCCCCCACCTCGAACCGGGTGACCCCGGGCCCGAGCGCGTCGACCACACCCGCCACATCCCACCCGAGCACGATCGGCGGGTGGCCGAGTACCGTCGCCATCCCGCCGCCCGCACGGGTCTTCCAGTCCACCGGGTTCACCCCGGCGGCGGCCACCCTGACCCGGATCTCGGTCGGCTGCGGCTCCGGGATCGAGCGCACCGCGACTGCGAGCAGCTCTGCCGGCCCATAGCGGTCCAGCACCACCGCGCGCATCGTGTCCACCCCCGGTGTCTATCACGCACCATGATCAGCCACCCCCGGGCGGCTACCAGGCTGGCTCGGCGACGAAGCTCAGTACCCGCCGCTGCCGCCGTAGTCGTACTGCTTCTTCGGGGTGGACTCGGGTTTGGGGGCCGGGTTCGGGGCCGGGG
>JALYVZ010000092.1 GCA_030852965.1 Actinomycetota bacterium
GCCACCGTCACCGAGCTTGGCTTGCGTCAATCGGTCGGCCGAACGGGGATCTGCTACGACAACGCGATGGCCGAGTCGTTCTTCGCGGCGTTGAAGAACGAGCGCGTTCACCGAACCGTCTACCCGATGCGCGCACGTGCCCGAGCGGACATCGCACGATACATCGAGTGCTGGTACAACCCCAACAGACTTCATTCCGGACTGGGCTACAAAACCCCCCAAGAAGCCCTCAACGAGTGGACAAACAGCCAGAAAGCGGCGTAGACTAACCGAATTCAAGCGGTCCGAAAAACACGGGGCTGATCACAACACCGCTTGCTCCGCGAGCTGGGCGCCCTGCTCGGCCACCAAAGTCACCAACTCCCCATACGACGAGGGCGACGGCTCGGGCACGGCCGGAGTCAAACATGATCACACGCCGGACACCAGCACCGACACGCCGCAGGTCAACTAGGGGTCTGACTGCTTACCCGCAGCGGGCCACTATTTCGGTTTCTCGACGATCGGCGTGGTACGGGGTGAGGAGCATTACCCGCTCAATCCGTCGTTGAGCTTTGCGGTAAGCCGAGGGATGCGGCTGAGCTACCTGGATCGTGTGACCTATCGCCGAAAGAGCGACCGGGACGTGATCGAGGTCCTGCGGGAGCGGCACGGTGACTTCTATCTGTTGCCGGAGGGCGGCAGCAACGAGCTGGCCGTTCGGGGCTGCGCCGAGCTGCCCGCCGAACTCGACGTCGACTTCGACGTGATCTGCTGTCCGGTCGGCACGGGTGGGACACTCGCCGGGATCGCCGGGGGACTCGACCCTCGGCAGCGGGCACTGGGCTTCTCTGCGCTGAAGGGCGGCCAGTTCCTGACCCAGGAGGTTGCCGAGCTGCAGCGCCGCGCGTTCGGTGCGGTCAGCGGCAACTGGTCGATCGACTGCGACTATCACGTCGGAGGGTTCGCGAAGTCGACACCGGAGCTGCGGAGCTTCATCGACGACTTCGAGCGCCAACACCGCGTCAGGCTCGACTGGGTCTACGTCGCCAAGATGATGTCCGGCATCTTCGACCTGACCGCCCTCGGGACCTTTCCGGCGGGCACGGCGATCGTGGCGGTGGTGACCGGGCCGGCTGGTGGCTAGGAGGCCGATGAAGAACCCGTCGGTTCACGCCGGGCTCTCGACGGGCAGGCCAGAGTCTCGGGCCGCCGCGAGCAGCCGCCGGTCATAGGTGACGAACGCGGTGAGGTGTCCACCGAGTACCGCACGCGCCGTAGCCAGATGGATGGCATCGGGCGATCGCAGACCCAGGTCGGGATACCCGGCGGCAGCGGCCCGGACGACTTCGTCGATCTCGTAACGGGCAATCCGGGCCAACACAGCCGGAACGTCACCCAGCAGGTCAGGCTCCGTGCGGCGAATCGCTCGGGGGAGCTCCACGTCGACCAACGTCGAGGACACCAGCGTAGATTCGGAGCGTGCGTCCAACCAGTTGACCAGTGCGTCGCTCTCGGCCTCGCGGCGGACCAGCTTCACCAGCGCGGCGGTATCGAGATAGATCACCGGCGGCCTCAGTAGCGCTCATCGTCGCGCATCTGACGCAGCAGCTCGCCGGCATCATGGTCGGTGCGCACGGGCCCTGCGGGCCGGGGCATCGGTCCGCGCACCGCAGCCGGGTGAAGCTTGCCGGAGCTGATCAGCTCCGCGAGTGGATGGGCCTGGACCGGCACCAGCCGGGCCACCACCGTGCCACGCTCGGTGATGTCGATCTGCTCGCCGCGCTTGACCCGCGCGAGTACCCCTGCGGTGTCCTGGTTGAGCTCACGGACGGGAACGTCGGCCAGACCCGCAGTGTAGTACCGTCCCGTAGTACATTGTCGTGGCAGTACAGCTCAGAAAAGCAGCGGCAGCAGGGACCGGCGGCGGCGGACCACCGCGCCGAAGCGTGCGTCCAGCCGCAGCCAGGAGTCGGTCGCCGAGATCCGGACCCGGTCGTGCTCGGCGCTGCCACCCAGGAATCCCATCCCGGACAGCGCGAACAGACACCGCAGCGGCACCTGCACCCGCATGCCGTCGCCGGTCGCGGTGAGCACGGTCTGGTCGAGCAACCCCGCCGGCGGTGCGGTGGCGGAGCTGCCGTGCTGGTCGGAGTGCTGCACACCGTGTTCCCGGGCCAGCGCGATGCCCTGCTCGGCCAGCGCCTCCAGCTCCACCGCCGGCACGTCCTCCACGGTCCGCCAGCCCATCGTCGTCGGCAGCTCGGCCCGCCAGCGAGCATCCTCCGGGCGCCCTGGCTCGACGCGGGCGTCGCGTACCACCGCCAGGGCGGCCAGCAGCTCGTTGGCCGACACGGTCAGGTCGGCCGGCCGCAGCTCACCCCGAACCGCGCGGGTCACGAGCACGTCGAACGGGGTAGCCGCCCAGGCGACCACCCGCCCCTCCCCGGCCCGCAGCCGGATCAGAGCCGCGACGTCCAGCCGGACCACCCTGGCGGTGAACGCGCCCAGGTCGTCGCGCTCCGCGCTGTCCGGGACGTACAGCATCGGCGCGCCGTTGATCGGGCCGGCCGGCGCGGTCACGCTGTCCCCTCGGCCCCGGAAGCGGCCTCGGTGTCGTCGTCGACCCAACCGGCCAGGAACTCCCGCTCGGCGGCGGTCAGCCGGCGCGGGCGGTTCGCGTCAAGGTCGAACGGCACCATCTGGGTCCGTGCGGTGGCCGCCACCGGGTCGTCCGGCGACGGGCCGGAACGCAGCTCGTAGTCCAGCAGGAACGAAGCGGCACGGACCTCGTGGGCCCAGATGCTGACCAGTACGGACTGCCCCCGGTACGGGATCTGCGCGCGATAGTCCACGTGCAGGTTCGCCACCAGCAGGCCATCGGACCAGGCGCCGGCACTGTGTTCGGCGCCGTGGCGGAACACCAACTCGACCCTGGCCTCCTCCAGCAGGGTCACCGTGCGCGCGTGGTTGACGTGCCGAAACGCGTCGAGGTCGGCCCAACGCAGCGGGATCCGCACCTGGAACCGGCTCACGTGCCCATCATTCGCTCACGCGCTCGCTCCGCTCCTCGCTCGCTGACGCTCGCTGAGCTCTTCCCACCCCGCCGGCTTCGCCGGCTACCGTCCCCCGGGATGCTCACTCGCGCTCCGCTCATCGCGCCAGCCCTCGAAGCTGCCGGGAGACCACCGAGAGGGTCGCCAGGTCGAGCTGAGCGGCCTGCCCGACCGCCTGCAACGCCGCCCGGGCCCGGCCCAGCTTGGAGGAGTTCGCGAGTTCCCAATGCTCAATCTTGGTCGGCACCGGGTCCCCTGGTGCGCTCTCCCGCAGGGCGTCCAGGGTGATCGCCCGCAGCGAGCCGTAGAGGTCGTCCCGCAGCGCCAACCGGGCCAGCGAGTGCCACCGGTTGCCCCGTTCCAGCGCGGACACCGACGTCAGCGCCACGTCCACGCCCAGGTGATCGGACAGCGCGTAGTACAGCTCGGCGACCTCGAGCGGCCGAACGCCCTCACCGTCGCGTTCGGTGAGCTCCGCGACCTCGACCACATCGAGCAGTCCGTAGGCGTCGAGTTGGGCGGCGGTGCGTGCAGCCAGCGCCTCGGGAACGCCTCGCCGGATCAGCCCGGCCGCCCGGTCGGTCATCACCGCGGCCTCCCGGCCCGCGAGCAGCGCCGGCACCCGAGGCCGCAGCTCTGCGATGGTCGGCGCGAACCGGTTGATCTCAGCCCGGACCGCCAGCGGCTGTGGACGATTGGTCAGGAACCACCGGGCCGCCCGATCCAACAGCCGCCGGGACTCCCGCACCAGGTCGTCGCCGACCGCCGCACCGGTCCCCGGACCGAGTTCGTCGATCTCGGCCCACAAGGCCACCAGTCCGAACACCGCCGTGGTCACCGCATATGCCCGCAACGCGTCGGTGGCGTCGGCGGACAGCTCCTCGGCCAACCGATAGGCGAAGCTGATCCCGCCACCGTCGATCATCTCATTGACCAGCAGCGTCGTGACGATCTCCCGGCGCAGCGGATGAACGGACACCGCGCCCGGACAGCGCTCGCGCAGCGGGGCCGGGAAGTACTCCGGCAGCCGCGCGGCGAAGGCGGCCACGTCGGGCAGCTCGCTGCGCAGGATCTCAGCCTTGAGGTCGAGCTTGACGTGGGCCATCAGGGTCGCCAACTCCGGAGAGGTCAGCCCCTGGCCGGCGCGGACCAGCGCAACGAACCCGGCCGCGTCGGGCAGCACGTCCAACGCCCGGTCCAGGTGCGCCCTGGACTCCAGGTCGGCCACCAGCCGGGCGTGCACGCCGACCATCGCCGAGGCGTGCGAGCGGGCCACCCCGAGCATCGCGTTCTGGCTGATGTTGTCGGCCAGCACCAGGGCGGCGACCTCTTCGGTCATCTCGACCAGCAGCGCGTCGCGGCCCGGCTTGTCCAGCTCACCGGACGCCAGCAGCGGGCCCAGCGGGATCTTGATGTTGACCTCGTGGTCGGAGCAGTCCACCCCGGCGGAGTTGTCCAGCGCGTCGGTGTTGACCCTTCCGCCGGTGTTGTCGGGGCCACCGGTCCTTGCGAACTCGATGCGCCCACGCTGGGTCAGGCCCAGGTTGCCGCCCTCACCGATCACCTTCACCCGCAGCTGGTCACCGTTGACCCGCAGTTGGTCGCCCGCCTTGTCACCCACGTCACGGTGCGACTCCGCCGCCGCCTTGACGTAGGTACCCACCCCGCCGTTCCAGAGCAGGTCGACCGGCGCGAGCAGGATCGCATGGAGCAGCTCCGGCGGGGTCAACGCCACGACCGAGTCGTTCACACCCAGCGCAGCCCGCATCGGTTCGGACACCGGGATCGACTTGCTGGTCCGTGACCACACTCCGCCGCCCTCGCTGATCAGCGAGCGGTCGTAGTCGTCCCAGGACGAACGGTGCAGCTCAAACAGCCGCTTCCGCTCGGCGAACGACCCGGCGGCGCTCGGAGTGGGGTCGACGAAGACGTGCCGGTGGTCGAACGCGGCCACCAGCCGGATGTGTTCGGACAGCAGCATCCCGTTGCCGAACACGTCACCGGACATGTCCCCGATGCCGACCACGGTGAAGTCCTGGGTCTGGGTGTCGACCCCGAGCTCACGGAAGTGCCGTTTGACGCTCTCCCACGCGCCCCGGGCGGTGATCCCCATCGCCTTGTGGTCGTAGCCGGCCGAGCCGCCGGAGGCGAACGCGTCACCCAGCCAGAAACCCCGCTCGACGGCCAGCTCGTTCGCGATGTCGGAGAAGGTCGCGGTGCCCTTGTCCGCCGCCACCACCAGGTAGCTGTCGTCGCCGTCGTGGCGCACCACGTTCTCCGGCGGCACCACCGCGCCGTCCACCAGGTTGTCGGTCAGGTCCAAGAGGCCGGAGATGAACGTCCGGTAGCAGGCGATGCCCTCGGCCTGGGTGGCCTCCCGATCGACCGCCGGGTCGCCAGTCGCGGCGGGTGGGCGTTTCACCACGAAGCCACCCTTGGCCCCCACCGGCACGATCACCGCGTTCTTCACCGCCTGCGCCTTGACTAGGCCCAACACCTCGGTACGGAAGTCCGCCGGGCGGTCCGACCAGCGCAGCCCGCCCCTGGCCACCGGCCCGAACCGCAGGTGCACCCCCTCGACGCGGGGCGAGTACACGAAGATCTCGAACTGCGGGGCGGGCTTGGGGAGGTCGCGGACCTTCCCAGGATCGAGCTTCAAAGACAGGTAACCGGCTTGTGCGAAGTAGTTGGTGCGCAGCGTCGAGGTGATCAGGTTGAGGTAGCCGCGCAGGATCCGGTCGGCGTCCAGCCCACTGACGTCGTCGATCACCTTCGTGACCCCGGCCAGGCGTTCCTCGACCGCCGCGACCCGTCGGTCGTCGTCGGCCAGACCCACGGCCGGGTTGAACCTGGCCTCGAACAACCCGACCAGGGCCTCGGTCACCGAGGCGTGCGCGAGCAGCGTCTCGGCCAGGTAGAAGTGACCATACGGGGTGCCGATCTGGCGCAGGTAGCGGGCGTAGGCGCGCAGCAGAGCGACCTGCCGCCAGCTCAACCCGGCGCGCAGCACCAACGCGTTGAACGGGTCGACCTCGCAGTCTCCGCGCCAGGCCGCCGAGAACGCCGCGCAGAACCGGGCCTGCACGTCCTCCTCGCCCCGCCGACGGGTGGTGGCCAGCACCGCGTCGTCCACCCGCAGCCCGAAGTCGTAGATCCAGCAGCGCCGGCCGTCCGGGCGGGTGATCTGGTAGGGCCGTTCTTCGACGACCTCCACGCCCATCTGCTGCAGCACCGGCAACAGAGCGGTGAGCGTGACCTCCTCGCCGGCCAGGAACAGCGTGAACCGACGCTCCCCCGCCGCCGCGCCCGCCGGGGCGTAGAAGGTCATGCCAGGGTCCTCGCCGAGGGCGTCCAGCCGGACCAGGTCAGCCACCGCCGTCTCAGCGCCGAAATCCTCCTTGTAGGCGGCCGGCACCAGCGCGAGGTAATGCTGAAGCGTCGCGGCCAGCTCGGGATGCCGCCCGGCCAGCTCAAGCACCTCATCGTCCCAGGTTCGGACCGCCGAGTCCAGCTGTTCCTGCAGCAGTTCGGGCCGTACCGACCCGTCGGGCTCGATCAAGTCGTCCGGGTCGGTGTGCACGGTGACGTGCAGCAGGGCCAGGCTGGACTCGGTGACCCGCGCCGAGTACTCGAGCCCATGCCCGCGCAGCTCGCGGCGCAGCACTCTCTGCATGGCCAGCCGGGAGGTGGTGGTGTAGCGGTCCCGGGGCAGGTACACCAGGCAGGAGAAGAAGCGGCGGTACGGGTCGCGGCGCAGGAACAGCCGCACCCGGCGGCGCTCAGCCAGCGACAGCACTCCGTCGGCGGTGTCGTAGAGCTCCTCGGCGGTCGCGCGGAACAGCTCCTCCCGTGGGTACGCCGAGATCACCTCCAGCATCCGCTGCCCGGAGTACGAGTCCAATGGGAACCCGGCGCGGTGGATCGCCGCGCGCACCCGCCGCTCGATCACCGGTATGTCGAGCACGCTCTCGTAGTGCGCGGCAACGGTGAGCAGACCCAGGAACCGGTGCTCACCGGTGACGTTGCCAGCGGCGTCGAAGATCTTCAGGCTCACGTAGTCCGGGTACGCCGGACGGGAGACCCGGCTCGGCGAGCTGGCCTGGCTGAGCAGCAGCAGCTCGCGGCTGGTGGCGCGCTCGACGGCGTCGCTGCCAGGGGCGAAGAACCGGGCCGACAGGCTGTCGCCACGCAGCACACCGAGCCCGGAGGCCAGTACGGCGGTCAGCCTCGGTCGGTCCGAGCTGGTGTCGAGCTCGTAGCGGCGGTAACCGAGGAAGGTGACGTGGCCAGCCGCCATCCAGTCCAGCAGGTCCGCGATCTCGACCACGTGTTCCACCGGTGGCGGGTGCTTGCGGAGGTCCTCGGCCAGCTCGCGGATCAGGTACGTCATGCGATCGGTGTCCTCGACGACATCACGGACGTCGCCGAGCACCCGTTCCAGGTCGTCCCGCAGCCGCGCACGGCTGGCCGGGTCGGCGATCAGGTCGGTCTCGATGCGCATCCACGACTCGGCGAGCGCGCCGTCACCTGGGGCGCCCGGGATGGCGCCCGGGGTGACGTCCGGGGTGACGTCCGACAGCACCGCGGTGAGTTCCCCGGTCAGCCTGCGGCGAACTACCACGATCGGGTGCAGCACCCGGCGAACGGCGACCCCGGCGCGGCTGATGCCGGACAGAACGGACTCGACGAGGTACGGCATGTCGTCGGTGACGATCTCCACCACGGTGACCCAGCGCCCCGAAGCGCCCGCGCTGTCGGTGCTGTCGCGCAGCCGCAGCACCGCTCGACCTGGACCGCGGCGTTGCGCGAGCAGCCGATGCTCACGTACCGCGTCGAGCAGCTGTTCGGGGTCGTCGGCGACGAGGCCAGCGGCGGGGACGTGCCGGAAGTACAGCTCACACAACTCCGCGAGCCCCGCTTCGTCGGTGGCGGTGGCGGTGGCCAGCACGGCCGTCACGCCATCACGGCCGGCGTCGCTCGTACTCATCTGTCCCCCGTCGACACTCGATGAGCCGTCCCTGACTCAGCCGTCACGGTAAGCGGCAAGCGCACCGGCGAGCAGCTCGGCATAGCTGAGCTCAGACACCGACGGGGCTTGCGGCTGCGACTCGCTTTCGTTCTCCGTCGCGCTCACCGACGACGCAGTGGTCGATACCGCTGTGGTCGATACCGCTGTGGTCGCCACCGCAGTGGGCGCCACCGCACCGAGGGCAACCGTCTCGGAAGCGACGCCATTGACATGCACACCGTTCGAGGGTTGCGGCGCACTGCGGGAGACACCGTCGGCACCCGCCGGCGCACCGTTGGCGCTCGGATCGCGCCCGTTGTCCGGCCGGCGGCGACGGCCTCCGCCACCAGGTTCCGTGTTCGCTCGACCTGAGCCGGCGTCGGCCGTCGGCCGCCCGCGCGCGACATGCCGTCCGCTTCCAGGCGGCACACCAGACCCGGTCGTCGGTTGCAGCGGAAAACCGCTGAGCCGAGCGCAGAGATCAGTGACGCTGTCCGCAACCGGCCGCCCGGTCGCCAACGTGCCCACGGCGACACGGAATGCCGACCTGGGCACGTCGGCGGCGTACTCGGACCAGCGGGCAGACAGCCCACCGGCCACTGAACGCATCCACCGCGACACCACGTCCGGTTCGACCGGTGGCAGGACAACCAGGATGACGTCCCGCGCGAGCACCCGCAGACGGGAGTTCGGCGGAAGCTGCGCACGCAAGTGTTCGGCCATCCGCGCGAGCAGCGGGCGGGCCGGAGCTCCGGTGAGCGGCCCGGTCGGAGTGGCCACATCGATTGCCACCAGGCCGAGCGGTCGGGCCTCATCTGGCTCGAAGACGTCGGCCAACTCGTCGGACTCGGTGCCGCTGTCCCGCTCAGCAACTTCCCGACCATCGGCCGCCGCAGCGAGACTCCCGGTCGGCTGCACCGAGCCGTGCTCATCACGCTCGTGGTCGGACGCACCGAGGCCGTCGGACCCGTCGACTCCGTTGACCGATCCCGACGAACCGGACCAGGGCACGGCGGTGAGCCCAGCGGTCAACTCGGACCCGTCGCTGCAGCCGACCACGCCCAACCCGCTGGAGTCATCGACGTCACCCGAGGAAGTAGATCCGTCGGGAGTCACCCGGTAGCCACAGGTGGCTTCCAGCGCGAGACTGTCGTCGGGTAGTGCGGTGACTTGCTCTGGCCCCGGCTGCGGCACACCGAGGACACCTGGCGCCTGGTCGACCGGGACGCGCTCCGTGCGAGCCGTCGCTGCCCCCGCGCACCGACCCAACAGCCCCAGCGCCTGCTCCACCCGGGCGGAGTGCAGCCGGAACGCCTGGTGCGCCCTCCGACTGGCCACCAATGCGTCGGGGAATGCACCTCGCTGCTCGTGCACCTCGGCGAGCAGACTCTGACAGTCCGCCTCGAGCTCGGGCAGATCCTGCTCTCCCACCACGCCCGCGGCCCAGCCAACCGCTCGCAGTGCGGCGTCGTACTCACCTGCGGGCAGATAGGCACGCTGGGCCAGCACCAACCTCAACCGGGTGAGCGGTACCAGGGCAGCGGGATGACCCGCCCACGCCAGCGCGGGCTCGGCGACTCGGCGAGCGGCGTCGAGCTGGCCGTCGTCGAGCAAGGCCAGGGTGAGCTCCAGGGTCAGCCGCGCGGCAATGTGCGGCGAGATCGGGTCAAGCTCGGAGTCGGCCCCGTGCGCACCCAGCAACCTGCGCAGGCCGTCGCGCGCACGAGCAGCCGCCGCCCGAGCACGACCTCCGATCCGATGCCGGTTAGCCAGCACAGCGTCCAGGGTGGCGAGGCCCAGCCTAACCTGCTCACCGCGCAACCGACGGATGCAGCCCACCGCCAGGTCGACCGCGGCGAGCACTCCGTCGGCACCGTGCCCTCCGCAGCGGACGGCCTCCATGTGCGCGTCGGCCGCGAGCTCGGGGTCGGCGATGTCGTGCTCCACCACCGGGGCCAGCAGCGCCCAGGCGCTCCCGCTGTCACCGAGGTCCATGGCGACCGAGGCCAACCCCACCCGTAGCCGGGCTTCCCCCGCTAGATGCCCGTAATGAGCGGCATCCTCAAGCGATACCACCGCGCGGGGTACCGCACTCGCGCCTCGCCCCACGACGGCAAGGCCGTGCAGCAACCATCCCTCGGCGAGGAGAGCGGCCGAGAGGTCCGACTCGGCTCGTGCCTGTGCCGCCGCGTGGTCGGCTAGGGCCGCGGTGGTCTCCGGAGCACGCCAGCGACCCGAGACCGCGAGTTCCAACACCGCCGCAGCGGGCCCGAAGACCAGCTTGGCGGAGCTGGTGGGCTCCGTCGGGTTCACGGATCCTCCCGATCCTTCGCTACGGTGCGGTTGTGAGCCCCAGCGGGCCGATCATGCGTTCCAGCAACGACGCTCAGTCGCGGGTCAGCTTACGATGCGTCACGCGGTGCGGTCGCGCGGCCTCCGCTCCAAGGCGCTCCACCTTGTTCTTTTCGTAGGCTTCGAAGTTGCCCTCAAACCAGAACCACGAAGCAGGGTGATCATCCGCACCCTCCCAGGCGAGAATGTGGGTCACTACCCGGTCGAGGAACCACCGGTCGTGTGAAATCACGACCGCGCACCCGGGGAACTGCTCCAGCGCGTTCTCCAGCGAGCCGAGAGTCTCCACGTCCAGGTCGTTCGTCGGCTCGTCGAGCAGGATCAGGTTGCCGCCCTGCTTCAGGGTCATCGCCAGGTTCAGTCGGTTGCGCTCGCCTCCGGAGAGCACACCAGCCGGCTTCTGCTGCTCAGGACCCTTGAACCCGAACGCCGCGACGTAGGCCCGCGAGGGCATCTCCACCTGCCCGACCCTGATGTAGTCGAGCCCGTCGGACACCACCTGCCAGACCGTCTTCGCCGGGTCGAGTCCCGCCCGGTCCTGGTCGACGTAGGACAGGCGGACGGTCTCGCCGACCCGCACGGTGCCCGAGTCAGAGTGCTCCAGCCCGACAATGGTCTTGAACAGCGTCGTCTTGCCGACACCGTTCGGACCGATCACCCCGACGATGCCGTTGCGCGGCAACGAGAAGGACAGGTCCTTGATCAGGATCCGCCCATCGAACCCCTTGTCCAGGTGGTCCACCTCGACGACCACAGTGCCCAACCGCGGGCCAGGTGGAATCTGGATCTCCTCGAAGTCGAGCTTGCGAGTCTTCTCGGCCTCGGCCGCCATCTCCTCGTACCGCTGCAACCGGGAGCGGCTCTTGGTCTGCCGTGCTTTCGCGTTGGAGCGGACCCAGGCGAGCTCCTCGGTCAGCCGCTTGTGCAGCTTGGCATCCTTCTTGCCCTGGACCGCGAGCCGTTCGGCCTTCTTTTCCAGGTAGGTGGAGTAGTTGCCTTCGTATGGGTACGCACGCGCACGGTCAATCTCAAGGATCCACTCCGCGACATTGTCCAGGAAGTACCGGTCGTGAGTGACAGCGAGTACCGCTCCCGGATAGCTGGCCAGGTGCTGTTCCAGCCACAGCACGCTCTCCGCATCCAGGTGGTTGGTCGGCTCGTCCAGCAGGAGAAGGTCGGGCTTGCTGAGCAGCAGCCTGCACAGCGCCACCCGCCGCCGCTCCCCACCGGACAGCTGGTTCACCGGCCAGTCCGGTGGGGGGCAGCGCAGCGCGTCCATCGCCTGTTCCAGCTGCGACTCGAGGTCCCAGGCGTCGGCGTGGTCAAGGTCCTCCTGGAGCTGGCCCATCTCCTCCATGAGTTCGTCCGAATAGTCGGTCGCCATCTTCTCGGCTACCTCGTTGTACCGGTCAAGCTTGCCCTTGATCGGTCCGACACCCTCTTCGACGTTGCCGAGCACCGTCTTGTTCTCGTTGAGCGGTGGCTCCTGTTGCAAGATCCCGACACTCGCCCCCGGGGACAGGAACGCGTCTCCGTTGTTCGCATGCTCGAGCCCGGCCATGATCCGGAGAACAGTCGACTTGCCAGCACCGTTCGGTCCCACCACGCCGATCTTCGCCCCTGGCAGAAACGACAGGGTGACGTCGTCGAGGATGACCTTGTCGCCGTGCGCCTTACGCACTTTCCGCATCGTATAAATGAACTCAGCCACGCCGCCGATCGTAGTTGTGGCCGCCACGATGCCACCGGGCGCATCAGGTTGGGACTCATCGGCCAGCTGGCGTCACGGCGAGCCCGCCACCGCCATCTCCGCGCTCTCGGATGCACGTCGCACCGGCTGCGAGGGCACAGCAGCTAGCCGCACAGTCCCAGTGGCATCAGACTCCGTCGTGCCGTCACCTACAGATTCGTCCGGGGCGCCGTCTCCCGGGACATCCTCAGTTGCCTCGCGACGAGCCCGGGACACCTCCGCGAAGCAACGCGACAGGTCAGGTCCCACGGCTACGGCCTCCAGCTCGGTCACCGACCGCTTCTGTCCCTCGACCTCGTAGCCACGGGTGAAGATCCGCCCGGTAATGATCACAGGATCGCCCTTCATCAACGACGCAGACACTCCGAGCGCCAGCTTCCGCCAACACGTGACGCTGACGAACAAACTGTCCCCGGCAACCCACTGCTCCGTCGCCTTGTCGTACCGCCGCTCATTGCTGGCCACCCGAAAGCTCGCCACCCGTGTCCCATCGGCGATGCGCCGCTGCTTCACATCAGTGATCACGTTGCCCACGATGGTCGTCATCGTCTCGTTCACTGCCGCCGCTCCTCTGCGATTTCCAAGCCGGCCGAACGCCGGCCGAACGCCAGCCTGCCGCCTACCAGGCAGGGTGAGCCAATAGCATTCGACAACCTGTGGACAACCGGACGGGATGTGGACAACAGCAGCCCACCGACCATCCGCGGAGCGAGATTGTCGGGATCGGATGGAACGATGGCGCGGGGCGCCCTGCCGCGTTGTACAAACACAAAAGGCCGGTGCTCCTGGGGTGTGTTCCCAGGAGCACCGGCTTTTTTGATG
>JALYVZ010000337.1 GCA_030852965.1 Actinomycetota bacterium
CCATAGGGGTGAGCGGCGCCGTGATCGGCCTGGGTGCGGCCGCCGTGATCGGACGCATCGCCTTCGGCGCGGTTCGCTTCGGGACCACGACGGGCGCCGCGACCTCGTGGGCGGTCGGCGCCGCCGTCGTGGGGCTGGCCATCGCGGGCGCGGCGGTGGTGCTGCCGCCATGGCGGGACATGCGCGGCGCAACAGTGACCGCGAGCCGGTCCGATGACCACCAGACCACCGCGCAGCGCCGACCGTGGTGGAACCGGTACTGGGTCGATGTCGCGCTGTCAGCGGCGGGTCTGCTGGTGGTGTGGGCCAGCAGCCGCAACGGCTACCAGCTGGTGCTGGCACCCGAAGGCGTACCCACGATATCGGTGTCCTACTGGGCGTTCGCCGGTCCAGCGCTGCTGGGCACCGGGGGCGCGCTGCTGGTGTGGCGCGCCAGCGACGCCGTCCTGCGCCGACGCCGGCTGCTCGGGCACCTACTGCGACCGGTGGCCGGCGGGCTGGCGACGACCGCGGCGGCGATGATGAGCCGTCGACGTCAGGCGCTGTCCCGATCGATCGTGCTGCTCACCGTGGCCCTGGCGTTCGCCGGCTCGACCGCCGTCTTCAACTCCACCTACCAGGCACAGGCCGAGGTCGACGCCCGCCTGACCAACGGCGCCGACGTCACCGTGACCGAGCCGCCGGCCACCAATGTCGGGCCGGCCGGCGGCGCCGCCCTGGCGAGGATCCCGGGGGTCCGTGGGGTGGAGCCGCTGCAACACCGCTTCGCGTACATCGGAGCCGATCTCCAGGACCTCTACGGGGTGCGGCCCGGCACCATCACCCACGTCACCGGCTTGTCCGACGGCTTCTTCCAGGGCGGCACCGCGCTTACGTTGATGGACGCCCTCGCGGCTCGCCCGGACTCCATCCTGGTCAGCGCCGAGACCGTGAAGGACTACCAACTCCGACCCGGTGACCTGATCAACCTCCGACTCACCGACGCAAACCAACAGCTGATCACCGTGCCGTTCCACTACGCCGGGATCGTTAAGGAGTTCCCTACCGCGCCCAAGGACAGCTTCTTCGTCGCCAACGCCAGCTATGTCGCCGCGAAGAGCGGTAGTCAGGCTATCGGCGCCTTCCTGCTGGACACCGGCGGAACGAACACGACGCAGGTGGCACAGCGAGTGCGTGAGGTGGTCGGCACCTCGGCCACCGTCACCGACATCGCCCACACCCGCTCCACCATCGGCTCGAGCCTGACCTCGGTCGACCTGGCCGCCCTGACCCGCGTCGAGCTGGTGTTCGCGCTGCTCCTCGCCGCGGCTGCGGGTGGCCTGGTGCTCGCACTGGGCCTTGCCGAACGGCGGCGGACGTTCGCCATCACCACCGCTCTGGGCGCCAGTCGGGCTCAGGTGCGCAGCCTGGTCAGCGCCGAGACCGCCACCTTGGTCGCCGGTGGGTTGCTCGGCGGCTGCGCGGTCGGCTGGCTGTTGTCCGAGGTGCTGGTCGCGGTCCTGACCGGGGTGTTCGACCCGCCACCGGACGCACTCACCGTGCCGTGGGGATACCTCTCGGCCGCCACGACGGCGACCGTCGTGGCCCTCTCGGCGGCGACCGGCCTGGCCGCTCGGCGGGCGAACCGGGCCTCCACGTCCGTGCTGCGGGAGCTGTGATGTCCCGTGACCCGTGCGATGAGTAGACAGACCGACGATGTCGTTCGCTGATCCGAACCTGCTGATCTCCTGGCTGACCTGGTCGCAGACTCGTCCGGTCTGCCCCCTCGATCAAGCGACCCGGGCCTGGTTCGTCGGACACCGCAACGACGGTTCAACCGCGATCATGACCGCGGTCAGCGCCGCCGGGGGACCCTGGGGATGGCCGTGATGGCAACTCTGGCCGTCGCAGTGCTGCTGAGATCGGGCCGTCGCGGCGAGGCGGCGACCGTGGCGGTGGCCGGAGCCGGGGCCGGGGGCCTGGTCGTCGCGTTCAAACACCTCTACGGGCGGGCTCGCCCACCGGTAGCCGATCGGCTGGCCGTCACCATCGGCCTCAGCCGCCTCTACCTGGGCGTGCATTGGGCCACCGATGTCGTGACCGGGTGGCTCCTGGGTGGTGCCTGGCTCGCGGCCTGCACGACGGCGCTGCTGCTCGCGCGGACCCCCGCTGGCACCCAGCGGTCTTGTAGCCCTGCGGCCGGGCCGACGTCCTGAAGGTGACGTGGTGGAGACAGGTGGAGGTTCCGCCGGTGTTCCGGACCCGTACCCTCCGAAACCGCACGGCAACTACCTGCGTCCCGAACGGACTGGCAGGCTGGATCACATGCAGATCCTGCTCGTGGAAGACGAGGTCGGGCTTGCCGCCGCTATCCGTGAGGGCCTCGCCGACGAAGGCCACGGGGTCATGGTCGCGCACGACGGTCCGTCGGGGCTGGCCCTGGCCCTGGGCTGCGAGCACGATGTCATCGTGCTGGACATCATGCTGCCAGGTCTGTCCGGGTACCGGATTGTCCAGGAGTTGCGGGCCCGGAAGGTATGGACCCCGGTGCTGATGTTGACCGCCAAGGACGGCGAGTACGACGAGGCGGACGCCTTCGACCTGGGTGCGGACGACTACCTCACCAAACCGTTCTCGTTCGTGGTGCTCACCGCCCGGCTACGGGCGCTGCAGCGCCGGGTCGCGGTGCCCCGGCCGGCCGTCCTGCGGATCGACGACCTCACTCTCGATCCCGCCGAGCACCGGGTCCGGCGGGGCGACCGGGAGATCGCTGTGACACCCAGGGAGTTCGGGGTGCTGGAGTTCCTCATGCGCAATGCGGGACGGGCAGTCAGTAAGGACGAGATCCTGCGGGCGGTATGGGATGCGCACTACGAGGGTGACGACAACGTGGTGGAGGTCTACATCGGCTACCTACGCCGGAAGATCGATCAGCCGTTCGGCCGGAACAGCATCGACACGCTGCGGGGCGTGGGGTACCGGATGCGGACGACCGGCTCACTCCCGAACGGCACACCCTTGCAGGGGTAGCCGAATCTCGATCAACGCGCCCGCCACCTCCGGCTCCAGAGCCAGGGCCGTCCCGTCGTGCGCGGCGACGATCTCGGCGACGATCGCGAGCCCGAGACCGACACCACCACTCGCCCGCGCCCGGTCGTCGTCAAGCCGCACGAAGCGCTCGAACACCCGCCGCCGGTCACCTTCAGGAATACCGGGACCGTCGTCGGCCACCTTGATGACCGCGTGTCCCAGGTCCTCACCTAATCGCAAGGTGACAACGGCCCTGGCGTGGCGCGCGGCGTTGTCGGCAAGGTTACGGAGAGCCCGAGTGAGCTGACCGTGGTCGCCTCGGACCCGTACCGGCCTGATCTCACACCGCACCGTGACGCCCCCGGCTCGGAGGTGCGCGGCTTCGGCTTCCATTAGCTCATCAAGGTCCACGTCCCCGCGGCGCCTGTTCAGGCCGCGCTCGTCGGCGCGAGCCAGCAGAAGCAGGTCGTCGATCAGCCGGGTCATCCTGCGGGCCTCGGGAACCATCGCGGACACGTCGGCCGGTGTCGGGCCACGACGCTGGCCGAGTTCCAGGCGCGCGACGATCGTGGCCAGCGGACTGCGCAACTCGTGGCTGGCGTCGGCGACGAACCGGCGCTGGCGGCGCTGCGCCGCCTCCAGCCGCCCCAGCATGTCGTTCATCGTGCGGGCGAGCTTGCCCACCTCGTCGTGGGCGAACGGTTCCGGTACCCGGCTGCTGAGATCGCGGTCGGTCAGCGCGGCGACTCTCGCACGGATGCCCTCCACCGGCCTCAGAGCACGCCCGGAAAGGGCGTACGTGATGGCCGCTGCCACCAGCGCGAGGACCGGGAGCCCCACCAGCACCAGGTGAGTCGCCGCATCCGTGCTCCGGTCCGCGGCCGCCAGTGAGCTGGCGGCCAGCACGTATCGGGGCCCGGCCGGTGTCGTGGTCATGATCTCGACGACCAGCAACGAGTCGGCGTCCGCCGGCGCGACAGGTTGCTCGACCACTCCGCTCCCGCTCGGCACCGACAACGGGTCGGGGGACAGAGCCGGGTCCCCAACGATCTGCGGACTCGCGGCGAGCACCCGACCGGCACCGTCGAGTACCTGCGCCACCGCGAACTCCCCGGACCGCCTGCTGACCACATCGGCCGGGAGGTCACCTGCTCGCAGCCGCTCGGCCACCGACGACGCGTACGCCCGCACCTGCTCCTCGACCGTGGCGCGCACCGCGCGATCCTGCAACAGGACCAGCGCCACCCCAGCGCCGACGACAGCCACCGCGACCAGGACAGCAGCCGACATTGCCGCCGACGCCCGCACCCCCCACCGCCGCCGGAGCCGCTCCAGCGCCCCAGTCGTCCGCATGGCGACACCGTACGCGCGGCGCACCGGATGGATGCCGCCGTGGCCGGCCACGCGACCGGCCGTCG
>JALYVZ010000093.1 GCA_030852965.1 Actinomycetota bacterium
CCACCGAAGGCATGAGCAAACCCGAGATCATCCGCTGCCTCAAGCGCTACATCGCCCGCGAGGTCTACACCGCCCTACTCACGGCAAACAATCTTGAACTCGCCGCTTGACATCCATAGGAGCATCCGGGCCTCGGCCCTGCAGGCCCTCATGGTGCATCCGACGTCGTTGTCGCTGATCCGTTACGCGGTGCTGCTGAGTCTGTCGGTGGTGGTGGCCACCGTCGGTTTGCTGCAGGACTCCGTGGCGGTCGTGATCGGGGCCATGCTGATCGCCCCGCTGATGGCCCCGATCATGGGCGTCGCCGCATCGTTGGTCATGAGCTGGGGCCGCCGGCTGCTGACCGGCGCAGCGATCGTGACCGTCTCGGTCGCGGTAGCCGTCGCGATCGCCTGGGTCATCTCCCGGTTCCTGCCAGAAGCCGACACCGGTCTACCAACCGAGGTGCTGGCACGTACCAGCCCTGACGTGCGCGATCTACTGATCGCGCTCGCTGCCGGAACCGCCGGCGCCTACGCCACCGTGCGCCGCGACGTCTCCGGCGCACTACCGGGCGTTGCGGTCGCGGTCGCCCTGGTACCACCACTGGCCTGCGTCGGTGTCCTGGTCGCACGCGACCAGCCCGACCTCGCCGGCGGCGCGGAGCTGCTGTTCGCCACCAACCTGTTCGGAATCATCCTGGCTGCCACCGTGGTCTTCATGGTGACCGGCTTCGTCCCCGCCGACCACGCCCACCCCGGACGACACCGACTCCTGCTCACCTTGACGGTTGCCGCACTTCCCACTCTGGCCATCGGGGCCGTGCTCACCACCCGCTTCCTCGGCACCGTCGACCACGCCCGACAGCTCACACTGGCCACCCAGACCACCGTGGCCTGGCTCGGCGGCGCCGACGACCTCAACAGGATGTCATTGTCCGGTTCCACCGTGCAGGTCAACATCGCCGGCAAGAAAGCCCCGCCCCCGGTGGCCCCCCTCACCGAGAGTCTGAGCAGCGCCCTGGGGCACCCCACCACCGTGGACGTGCGCTGGACACCGGTACACGACGACACCCCAGCACCCAAACCGCTCCCGCTGGACAAGGTCTACCCGTTGGTCCAGCAGTGGCTCACCAGCCAATCACTGACCCTGGACGGCCTGACATACAACACGGCCAGCCTCACCGTGGCCGCCTCCGGGAACCACCCGCCCGAGAACAGCGACAGCCTCCGAGCATTGATCGAGAAAACCTTCATCACCGCTCCACCGATCAGCCTCACGTGGACCCACACCGCACCCAAGGCAATCACGCCCACCGACACCGCGGCGGCGACCGCCCGCACAACCACCAACGCCTGGGCCGCCGACCACCCCGGCACAACCGTTCTCGCCATCGACCAAACCGATGCCACCACGACCGTCAGCCTCACCACGGCGGTCAAACCCACCACCGACGACCTCCAAGCCCAACTCCGCGCCGCCCTACCCCAAATGACCATCACCATCCAGTGGATCCCCAGCGACACCCTCAACTACTCCACACCTTCACCAACCACCACGCCCGCGGCACCCTCCCCACCGAGCACCGCACCGGTCCCACCAGGTAAGTAAGCGTCCCCGACAACGCCGAGGCCGCCACCGGCGCCTTCCGCGCCCACCCCCCAAACGCGACAGCCGTCGGCAGCTTCCCGGACCAGGGCGAGCTGAACGGCGTCCGAGGTGTTCGATGCCGCGTGGGAAGCCACTACGGACGGCGCAAGCGCGGTATTCGTCACCGTAGCCCCCTGGTTGTCGCAAGTGGCGTAAACTTCCCAGGTGTCCTTGAGCGCCCAGCGGCAATCCGGCACCTCCGTTCCCGACCCCGAGTTCCACCCCGACCAGGATCTCCCCGAGCCCGAGCTCCAAGCCGACCCGGAACAGCTCCAAACCGACCCGGAACCCCGCGAGGAATGCGGCGTGTTCGGTGTCTGGGCCCCCGGCGAGGACGTCTCCAAGCTCAGCTACTTCGGGTTGTTCGCCCTGCAGCACCGCGGCCAGGAAGCCGCCGGCATCGCCGTTGGTGACGGTCGCCAGGTCACCGTGTTCAAGGACCTCGGGCTGGTCAGCCAGGTTTTCGACGAGCAGTCGCTGACCTCGCTGCGCGGCCACCTTGCGGTCGGCCACACCCGATACTCCACCACCGGGTCCACCACCTGGGAGAACGCCCAGCCCACCTTCCGCACCACGGCGACCGGCAGCGGGCTGGCCCTGGGTCACAACGGCAACCTGGTGAACACCGCCGAGCTGCGCGACCGGGTCAACGCCCTGCGCGATCGGCCGGCCCGCCGTCCCGGGGCCACCTGCAGCACCGACTCCGACCTGGTCTGCGAGCTGCTCGCCGCCACCTCGGCCGACATCGGCGTGGAGGAGGCCGCCGTCCGGCTGCTGCCCACCCTGCGCGGGGCGTTCTCGCTGGTCTTCTGCGACGAACAGACGATCTACGCCGCGCGGGATCCGCACGGCGTGCGCCCGCTGGTGCTGGGCCGGCTGGAGCGCGGTTGGGTGGTGGCCAGCGAGACCGCCGCGCTGGACATCGTCGGCGCCACCTTCGTCCGCGAGGTGGAGCCCGGCGAACTGTTGGCCATCGACGCGGGTGGGCTGCGCAGCACCCGGTTCGCCCCGCCGGAGCCCAAGGGCTGCGTGTTCGAGTACGTCTACCTGGCCCGGCCGGACACCACGATCTCCGGGCGCTCGGTGCACTCCGCCAGGGTGGCCATCGGGCGCCGGTTGGCGGTTGAGTTCCCGGTGGAGGCCGACCTGGTGATCCCGGTCCCGGAGTCCGGCACGCCGGCCGCGATCGGCTACGCCCAGGGCTCCGGCATTCCCTACGGCCAAGGCCTGGTGAAGAACGCCTACGTCGGGCGCACGTTCATCCAGCCGTCGCAGACCATCCGGGAGCTGGGCATCCGGCTCAAGCTCAACCCGCTGCGCGAGGTCATCCGGGGCAAGCGGCTGGTCGTCGTCGACGACTCCATCGTGCGCGGCACCACCCAGCGCGCGCTGGTCCGGATGCTGCGCGAGGCCGGCGCGCTCGAGGTGCACGTGCGGATCGCCTCGCCGCCGGTGCGCTGGCCCTGCTTCTACGGCATCGACTTCCCCACCCGCGCCGAGCTGGTCGCGAACGGTCTGGAGCTGGAGGGCGTGCGGCGGCTGCTCGGCGCCGACTCGCTCGGGTACGTGTCCCTGGACGGGCTGATCCAGGCCACCGAGCAGCCGGCCAGCCGACTGTGCTCGGCCTGCTACGACGGCAAGTACCCGATCGCGCTGCCCGAGGACGCCCAGCTCGGCAAACACCTGCTGGAGGAGCTGATGTCCGAGAAGGACACCGCCGACACGGCCGGGAAGCCGGTGGTGGCCGCCGGCTCCGGCTTCGGTCCCGCCGCAACGATGCGCCAACCGTGACCGGGCCCGAGCCGGCCAGCTACGCGGCCGCGGGGGTGGACATCGAGGCCGGCGAGCAGGCGGTCGAGCGCTACCGCGCGGTGACCGGGAAAGCCACCCGACCTGAGGTGATCGGCGGTCTCGGCGGGTTCGCCGGGCTGTTCAAGCTGCGGGTCGGCCGCTACACCGAGCCGGTGCTCGCCGCCTCGACCGACGGGGTGGGCACCAAGGTGGCGGTGGCCCAGGCGATGGACGTGCACGACACCATCGGGCTGGACCTGGTCGCGATGGTCGTCGACGACCTGGTGGTGTGTGGTGCCGAACCGCTGTTCCTGCAGGACTACATCGCCGTCGGCAAGCTGGTTCCCGACCAGGTGGCGGCGATCGTCAAGGGCATCGCCGACGGGTGTGCGCGCGCCGGGTGCGCACTGCTGGGTGGGGAGACCGCCGAACACCCCGGGCTGATGCAGCCGGGGGCGTACGACCTGTCCGCGTCCGGGGTGGGCATCGTGGAGTCCGACCGCATGCTGCGCCCGGAGAACGTGCGCCCCGACGACGTGGTGGTGGCGTTCGCCTCGTCCGGGCTGCACTCCAACGGCTACTCGCTGGCCCGGCACGTCCTGCTGGACCTGGCCCGGTTGCCGCTGAACGGCCAGGTCGAGGAGCTGGAGCGGACCCTCGGCGAGGAGCTGCTGGAGCCGACCCGGATCTACGCGCCAGACTGCCTCGCGCTGGCCGCCGAGACCGAGGTGCGCACGTTCGCGCACATCACCGGTGGCGGGTTGGCCCGCAACCTCGGCCGGGTGCTGCCGCGCGGGCTGGTGGCGGTGTGCGACCGCGGCACCTGGACGCCGGCGCCGATCTTCAAGCTGATCGCCGTCCGGGGGCGGGTGCCCCGGCCGGAGATGGAGAAGACGTTCAACATGGGCGTCGGCATGGTCGCCGTGCTCGCGCCGCAGGACGTCGACCGGGCACTGGCGGTGCTCACCGCGCGGCACGTACCGGCCTGGGTGCTCGGCGAGGTCAAGCGCAGCCGGGACGTGCCCGACGTGCCAGGTGCCGACCGGGTGGTGCTGACCGGCGAGCACCCCTGGTTCTGACCGATCCCCGATCGGGGCGGTGTCTTGGCCGTGGACGGATCGGTGGCTTCCGGTCATGACGACGCCCGTCGAGATGACCGGAAGGCCCGGCATCTGGACGTCGACTACCGCCGAGCCGCGTCGACTACCGCCGCTCAGCGGCGGTAGTCGCCGTACTCGTCTTCGTCGCCGTACTCGGCGTCCTCAGGCTCGCTCGCCGGGAGTCCGGCCAGCTCCCGTTGCAGAGCATCGGCGTCCAGCCCTGGGGAGCTGTACTTCAACTCGCGGGCCACCTTGGTCTGCTTCGCTTTTGCCCGGCCGCGCCCCATGGCTCGTCCCCCTTACAACAGGGAAGGGGCGGCCGGTTCGACGCGGCGGCCCCGTTCATCTCGTATGAGTGTCCTGCTAGCTACCGTACCGTGCCGGGGCACCTCCGTGCGACGTGGTACCCGCTACAAAGGACGAATCAGGCCGGTCTTGAGCCGTGCGGCGCGTCCGGGACGCTCGTTCCCCGCTTGTGCGGGCATCGAGTCCGGGTCGATCCGGACCGGGCAGATTCGTTCCGCGAGCCCGGCGAACAGCTCGGCTTCCACCGCCACCGTCCGTTTGACCAGCGCTAACGCCACCCCGCCGAGCTCGTGGTGCAGCACGGCCGTGCCGACCCGCCCGACCGTGCGGGTGCCGAGGGTGACCGGGTCACCGGCCGAGGGGAGTTCCTCGTCACCACCGTCGGCGTGCAGCAGCACCAGCCGTCGCGGCGGCTGCCCCAGGTTGGCCACCCGGGCCACCGTCTCCTGGCCGCGGTAGCAGCCCTTGGCCAGGTGCACGGCGGACTCGATCCAGCCGACCTCGTGCGGGATGGTCCGTTCGTCGGTGTCCTGCCCGAGCCTGGGGCGCAGCGCGCCCACCCGCAGTGCCTCGTACGCCATGGTCCCGGCCGCCGCCGCGCCGGCCTTCCGCAGCCGAAGCCACCAGTCGGTCAGCTCGGCCCGGGGTACCAGCAGGTCGGCGGCTGAGCTGGTGGACCGCTCGGACGCGGGGCAGAGCGCCGGCATCCGCCGCATCAGACCGCCGCCGGGCAGGGCTACCGAGGCGTAGGGCTGCTCCGGGACCGGCGTTGCGCCGGCTCGCGCGAGCACCCCGGGGGTGTCCGGCCCGACCAGGCTGAGCAGTGCGAGCTCGCCTCCCGCGTCCCGGGGCTCGACCTTGGACCAGAAGACCATCGAGCGCAGGTAGTCCAGCAGGGCCGTGCCGGTGCCTGGCTCCATGTCCAGCCACACGGTGTCACCGACGTGCGAGAGCACTGCGTGGTGCAGCACCCGGCCGTTGAGGTCCAGCACCAGGGTCTCGGTGCCGGCGCCGGCGGGCAGCTCGCTGACGTGTTGGGTGAGCAGCAGGTGCAGCCAGGACAGCCGGTCCTCCCCGGTGACCGCGATGATCTCGCGGTTGCTTCGGTCGATCACCGCGGCGGACCGGTCCATCGCGCGCTGCTCGGCCAGCGGGTCGCCGTGGTGGGCGGGCACGCCCTCATCCGGTGGCTCGCTGGCGACCGCTCCGGGCAGGGCGAGCAACGGATTTGTCATGCGGTGGGGTGCTCCTCGTGCTGTTGGGCTTCGGTGTTGTGGTGGGGCGCGGTGTCTTGGTGGGGCGCGGTGTCTTGGTGGGGCCCGGTGGTGTGGTGGGCGCTGGCGCAGCGGGTGCAGGTGCCCGAGAGCGCGACATGCGTGGCGTCGAGCCGAAAACCGGAGCTGGTACGCACCCGGGCCGCCAGGTCGCCGAGCAGGGAGACCGGCACCTCGACCACCACGCCGCACCCGTGACACACCAGGTGGACGTGCTCGTGCTCCTGCACCGAGTAGGCGGGCGCGCCGTGCCCGAGGTGGGTGTGGCGCACCACGTTCAGCTGCTCGAGCAGGTCGAGGGTGCGGTAGACAGTCGTGATGTTGACCGCGGGCGCGACTTGCTGCACGGCTTCGCACACCTGGTCCGGGGTGGCGTGGCCGAGCTCGCGCACCGCGTCCAGTACGAGCTGGCGCTGCGGGGTCATTCGCAGTCCGCGTTCGTGCAGCGTGCGGCGCAGGGTATCCACGGTGCAATGGTAGCCGGGTCGTCAGGAGTGCGAACCCCGATGCGGCGCAGAGTGATCACGCCGTAGAGTGAACTCTGATGTCTCAGGAGGTGCTACCGATGACTGCTGATCACAAGGACAGCTCCGTCCGGCCCCCGGTAGGCGGCGACCAGCCGCCCGCGGCCCGGTTCGAGATCGTGCTGCGTGGTTACGACCGGCGCCAGGTGGAGGAGCACATCTCCACCCTGGAGCGAACGATAGCCCAGCAGCACGCGGACCTGGAGCAGGCACGCCGCGCCCCGGCACCGTCCGCGCCGAGTCCCCACGGTGTGGCTGCCGAACCCGCCGCCGCGCAGCAGTCCGGCTCGGTGTTCGAGCCGCCCAAGCCGGGCGCCGAGCGTGAGTCGTCGGGCGGTGGGCTCAAGCCGGAGATGATTTCTTCGTTCACCAGCCGTCTGCAGTCGATCCTGCAGGCCGCGGAGGACGAGGCCGAGGAGGTCCGCAACAACGCTCGCACGTTCGCGCAGGCCGAGGAGCAGGCCACCCTGGCACGGGTGGAGGAGCTGGAGCGGCGGCGTCAGTCGGTGCTCAGCGAGCTGGGCCGGGTGCGTACCCAGCTCGAGGGTCTGCTCGGTCCGGCTGAGCGCCCCGCGGTCACCGCGGCGGCTCCGGCCGGGTCGCCGCAGGCGGGTGCGCAGCAGACGGGTGCGCCGCAGCCCGGTGCGGGATCGGAGAGGGCTCCCGACAGGGGCTCCGACGCGACGACCGGGAGCGCCACCACCGTCCGCGCCGAGTTCGGTGGCGCGCGTCCGTCGTCGGCCCTCGGTCGTCCGACCGGTCCCCCGAACTCCGCGCAGCCGTATCCGGTGCACAACCGGCCCGGCCAGCAGGTGTCTGGCCAGCAGGTGCCCGGCCAGCAGGTGCCCAGCCGACCCGGCCGAACCGGCGGACCCGGTGCACCGATGCCGATGCGGCAAGGTCAGCCGGCGCCGCAGTCGGGACCCCAGCAGTCGGGACCCCAGTCCGGACCCCAGCAGCCCAAGTCTCGGCCGTCCCCATCGCCGCGGCCTCGTCCCGCGCCCAATGCGAACCTGCCGGGTGTGGAGATGACCCAGGGCCCGATCGAGCCGATCATCCGCAACGGTAACGGTCGTTCCGACGACGACAGCAGCTTCGGGTCCGGAGCGCGCTGAGCTGCGGGGTGTGCTGAGCTGCGGGGTGTGCTGAGCTGCGGGGTGTGCTGAGCTGCGGGGTGTGCCGCTGGGGCGAGTTCGTTCCGGGCCGTGCCTCGCCTGCGGCATTGATTGTTACACCTCGGTTACGCGGCGGCGGGGGGTCTGATGACTGGCGTGTGTTCGGACTGTCACGCGACGGCGGTTTATGAGACATTTTCTGCATAGTAGTCTCAAGTGGACCCGCCCGAGCCGTTAACCGAGGCGTGACAAACCGGCGTCTGACGGCCGCGACCCCGGCTCAGCCGGCCGATTCGGCTCAGCCGTCTGACGGCCGCGACCCCGGCTCAGCCGGCGATTCGGCGCAGCCGGGCGGACATGTGCGGCTGCAACGGCTGGCCGACCATCGCCCGCTCGTCGACGTAGGCGAGGTCCTTCTGGCCGCCCTCGTCGGCACTGTCCACCAGGCCGTACAGCCGTCGCGCGGTATTGACCTCCTTGGCTGTCTCGGTGCGCACCACCGCGTCGGTGGCCAGCTCCCAGGACGTCAACCCGCGCGGCTCGCCGTAGTAGATCTCCACGATGCCGGTGGCGTGCGTGAGCAGCACCTCCAGCGTGCCGTCCTGCCTCGGCCGCCACCACCCGGTCTCCCTGGCGGCCGGGCGTACCACCGCGCCGCCGGGTGCGTCCAGCAGCCAGGCCTGCGCGGAGTAGCTCAGGAACGGTCGGCCGTCGTGCGCGAACACAATCTGCTGGCCGTAGTGGTACGGCCCGTCGATCGTCGGATAGACGATCTCACCTTCCCCCCGCCACACCCCCACCAGCGGCAACAGCGGGGCGCACAGCGGGTGCAGGTCCGGTCCCTCCCGCAGGTTGGCGGTGTCGCCCGGGATCGGCAGCTCCGGCAACCCGGCGAGGTTGACGGCCGCCGATGGGCTGGGCTCGGGCAACGTGCTCATCGGCGGCGCGCCAGCCGACGCAGCAGCGCCGCCGAGTACCCGAACGCGACCGCGCTGGCGGCCAGCACCACACCAGTGAACAACCAGGACATGTCCGGCAGCGTAGTACCGGTGGCCGCGCCGGCCGAGCACACCGTCCCGCCGCGCACCCCGTGGTCACCGCGACGCGCACGACTCGCTACCGGTAGTCGGGGTTGACGAAGTCGAACCGGCAGCCGGCGTCCCATGCGGTGCGCTGGTTGCCGTGCGCGGGGATACCACCCGCATCGCGCAGCATCCGGGCCAGGTGCAGCATGTTCCAGGTGGCGAACGTGGTGTTGCGGTTGGTGAAGTCGTTCTCTGGGCCGCCCGAGCCCGGGTCGAGGTAGGACGGGCCGGGGCCGGCCTCGCCGATCCAGCCGGCGTCGGCCTGCGGCGGGATCACGTAGCCCAAGTGCTGCAGCGAGTACAGGGTGTTCATCGCGCAGTGCTTGACGCCGTCCTCGTTACCGGTGACCAGGCAGCCGCCGACACCGCCGTAGTAGGCGTACTGGCCGGCATCGTTGAGCAGGTGGCTGTTGCCGTAGAGCCGTTCGATCACCTTGGTGGCCACCGACGACTTCTCACCCAGCCAGATCGGCATGCACAACACCAGGATGTCGGCGGCCTTCACCTGCTCGAAGATGGCCGGCCACTCATCGACCTCGTAGCCATGCTCGGTCATGTCCGGGTAGACCCCGACCGGGATGTCGTGGTCGACCGCGCGTACCAGTTCGACCGTCACGCCCTGGCGGCGCATGATCTCCATCGAGGTCCCGGCCAGGCCCTCGGTGTGGGACGGCTCAGGCGAACGCTTGAGCGTACAGCTGATGAACAAGGCGCGCAGGTCGGAGAAGTCCCACTGATCCTGGGCACAGAGCGCTTCGGCCTGCGGGCTGAGCTGGGTCATGGCGTTCCTTTCGGTCGTCGGTTCGGGTTCACGGCTTGTCGGTTCACAGCGGCTTGTCGGTTCACAGCGGGGGCACCGTCGTGCGGCGGCGGTACCCCACAGCAGTGTCCGCCGCGGCTACCGTTACAGACCCAGGCTCAGCCGACTGTGCGACGCACCGGGGGCACCCGAATCCGAGCGCCCCGGTGCGGCACCAACGTCACATGCTTGACCCGCGCTTCTCGCCCCGTGCGGTAACACGCCGGCCGGCAGCCGGTACCCGACGAACTCAACCGGCCGTCTGTCAGGGTGATGCCACTCGCGCGGCCTTTGAAAGCCGGATCTCAGGTGAGCAGAAGGCCCCGGACCCGGACCCACTCAGGTGAGCACTGGCCCGGGCAGTGGGTAGTCCGGCAGCTCGATGTCGTTGATTGCCCGCATCAGACGCCGCATCACCAGCGATGATCCCGGCACGTGCACCATCGCCAGCATGGCCGCGTACTGCTTCGCGATGCCAAGGCGACTCATCGGCGACACGATGCCGGCCTGCCGACGGCCGAGCTGCTGGTTGGCCTCGACGAACCCGCGCAGCCGTTCCTCGTACCGCGCGAACGCGCCCTCGTGGTCACCGGGGTGGGCGGCCAGTTCGCCGGCCAGCACGTAGGCGCCGACGATCGCCAGGCTGGTGCCTTGGCCGGAGTACGGTGACGGGCAGAACGCGGCGTCGCCGAGCAGCCCGACCCGCCCGGCGGACCAGTGACCCAGCACGACCTGCGCGCACGAGTCGAAGTAGAAGTCCGGAGCGTCGTCCATCCGCTCCAACAGCCAGGGAGTCTCCCAGGCCATCCCGGCCAGCCGTTCGCGAAGGATCTGTTTCTGGCCCTCGATGTCGCGGTGGTCGTAGTCCAGCGGCTCGGAGCGGAAGCTGAGGAAGGCCATCGCGTCCTGGTTGTCGTGGATGCTGCGGATGCCCGCCGCCCGACCCGGTTCCTGGTAGCCGAGCGCCCAGCGGTCCAGCCCGAGGTGGTTGGGCACGGTGAAGAACGACAGGTAGTGCCCGAGGTGGCGCAGTGCCCCGTCATTGCCGTCGAAGGCCAGCGCGCGCACCCCGGAGTGCAGGCCGTCCGCCCCGATCACCAGGTCGAACCGGCGCTCGGACCCGCCGGAGAAGCGCACCTCGACGCCCTGCGCGTGCTGGGTCAGGCCCGCGATCCGATCGCCGAACAGGTACTCCGTCGTACCCTTGGTCGCCCGGTAGAACACCTCGGACAGGTCGCCGCGCAGAATCTCGATTTCGGCGATCAACCCGTCGCCGTCGAACAGGTCCGAGCGCATGGTGACGATCCGCCGGTTGTTCCTGGTCACATCCGACATGCCGGCGGTTTCCGTGCACGCCGCGCGCACCTCGGCGTCGAGCCCCATCCGGCGTACCACGTCCTTGGCGATGCCCCGGATGTCGACGGCCTGGCCGCCCGGTCGCAGCCCGGGGGCGCGCTCCACCACGGTGGTCTCGAACCCGAAGCGGTGCAGCCAGTGCGCCAGCGCCGGCCCGGCGATGCTGGCCCCGGAGATCAGTACGTGGGTGCCCACGGTTCGAGCACGGTACGGGCGCCCCGACCACCCAGGCAATCGGATTCGACGCGGTCAGCCGTCGAGTACTCGGACGCTGACCCCGGGCAGGTCTTCGAAGGCGGCGCGGGCGTCGGTGAGCAGGATGCGCTCGGTCGCGCGGGCGGTGGCGGCGATGATCAGGTCGAGCGGACCGCGCGGCCGGCCGGCACGTCGGGTGTAGGTAAGCAGGTCGACGTGGTGCGGCACCACCTTGTGGGTGTAGTCGACCACCGGAACGACGGCGACGATCGCGTCGAGGAAGCTCCGCTGGATGGCACGGCGAGCGTCGTCCGGATCCATCTCCACGCCGACCAGGAACTCGGTGAGCACGATCGCCGGCACCGCGAGATCGTCTTGCGCCGCGAGCGTGTCGAGCGGAAGTCGTCGACGAGCCGCTTTGATCAGCACGCCGGTGTCGAGGATTATTCGCGCCACGGGTCGTAGTCCAGCTCGGTGCCGGCGTTCAGGGTCTTTCGCGCCTCGGCGGCGTTCGCGGCCCAGGTCTCGTCCAGGGCCGGATCGTCGCGCCAGCGCCGGAGCACCTCGATCAGCGCCGCGCCGTTGGCACGCGGCGTGGGCACCAGCGTGGCCAGCCGCTGGCCACCCCGGGTGATCACCACGGTATCGCCGTTCTCGACGCTGTCCAGCACGGCGGAGAAGTTTCGGGCCACCTCGGTGGCAGTCATCTCGCGCATGGGATCAGATTATCAGATCACCGGGGGGCGGCGAGCCGCGCCTGCCTCAGCCGCCGCGGCCGCTGAAGTTGAGCAGCCTGGTCTGGCCGTCGGCGTCCGGCGCCGGGTCGATCTTCGGCAGGAAGCCGCCGGGAAAGCGGATCTGCTCGTCCAGCGGTTCGAGGAAGCCCATCGACTTCGCCACCGCGTCTGGGTCGAGTTGGTCGTTCTGGCCGGTTGCCGTGGCGAGATCCCAGGTGTGCACGAGGGTGTCGGTGCACACCAGCTGGCCGACCACGGACTCGAACGGCTGGTCCCCGAATGGCGTGGAAATCACCTTCGACGCCAGGGCCGGATCGTCCAGGGCCGACAGGACAGCGCCGCTGGCGGCCTGCCACTCCGCGCCCAGATCGCCGTCGAGGTCCACCTCGGCCGGCGTGGACCCGTCCAGACCGGCAACCATCCTCCGGTGCACGCCGACCACGTGGCCGACCAGGTCTTTGGCTGTCCAGTCGCTGCAGGGGGTCTGGGCTGACCACTGGTCGGCGGTGATGCCTTCGAGCCGGGCGGTGAAGCCATCGGCGATTGTCCGGTAACGCTGCAACACTTCGCTCATGACCCGACCATAGCGGCCGGGGCATGGCCGACCACCAGCGCCCGGCGCGCAGGCGGCCCCTCGGGCTGATCGACACCTCCTTCGGCAAGGGTGACGAAGCGGCGCTGGCCAGGCAGGCCGCCGCCGCGGCCGAGAAGGGACCCGTACTGGTCTGCTGGCAGCACGGTGAGATCCCGGCCACGCCCAAACCTTCAGGTAACCGAAGCCGTGCTTCATGCCACCTCTTGAGGGACGAAATCAGCCGGCAGGGGCGAATTTTCTCGTTCCGCCCCACAGCGAGCGACGGCTGATCTAACGTCCGGGCATGGCAGTTCAGGAGACCCCGCTGACCCGGCGGACAGTGCCGCGGGCGCTCACCATGGTCGCCGTGCTGGTCACGTTCCCTGCGCTGCTGGGCTTTGCGCCCGGCCCACCCGCGCCGCCCGTCCCGCCGCAGCCCCCAGCCGCGCAGCCCCCAGC
>JALYVZ010000338.1 GCA_030852965.1 Actinomycetota bacterium
CCAAGCCGCGCGCGCTCAGCGCAAGCTGGTGGTGACCGCCATGGCCGGGTCCGCAGCGATCCGCAGGCTCGACGCAGGGGCCCCCGCCGCCACCAGATGAGCACCGAGAGCGGCGACCATCGCGCCGTTGTCGGTGCACAGGCCACGCCGGGGCACCCGGAGCCGGATACCGGCCGCCGCGCACCGCGTTTCGGCCATCTCCCGCAACCGGGAGTTGGCGGCCACCCCGCCGCCGATCATCAAGGTATCCAGCCCGACGTCGGTGGCGGCCCGGATCGCCTTGCGGGTGAGCACGTCGGCGACCGCCTCCTGAAAGCTCGCGGCCACGTTGGCCCGCGGCAACGGGGTGCCAGCGCGTTCCAACGCCTCCACGTGGCGCGCCACCGCCGTCTTGAGGCCGGAGAAGGAGAAGTCGTGTCGCGAGTCGTTGGCGCCCATCATCGGCCGCGGAAACGCCACCGCAGCTGCGTCGCCATCGCGGGCCAACAGGTCCAGTGCCGGGCCACCGGGAAAGCCCAGGCCCAGCAGCCTGGCCACCTTGTCGAACGCCTCACCGGCGGCGTCGTCCACGGTGGCTCCCAGCGGTACCAGGGGCTGCGCCAGGTCGCTCACCGCCAGGATGGACGAGTGCCCGCCAGAGACCAGTAATGCCAGGCAGGGCGGCAGCGGGCCGTGCTCCAGGGTGTCCACCGCGACGTGGGACGCGAGGTGGTTCACCCCGTACAGCGGTACCCCCCAGGCGGCGGCGTAGGCCTTGGCGGCCGCCACCCCGACGTGCAGCGCGGTGGCCAGCCCCGGCCCGACGGTGACTGCGATCGCGCCGATGTGCGCGGGTTTGGCGCTCGCCTTCGCCATTGCCTCCCGCACGCAAGGCACCAGCGCGGACACGTGCGCCCGGGCCGCGATCTCGGGTACCACCCCGCCGAACCGGGCGTGCTCGTCCATCGACGAGGCCAGCGCGTCACCGAGCAGCTCGCCGTCGCGCACCAACCCGACCCCGGTCTCGTCACACGAGGTCTCGATGCCCAGCACGATCGTCACAGCGCGGCTGCCTCCACGCCGGCCATGCTGTCACACGCGGGACGACGGCCAATGCAGCCGGGTGGAATGCCCGCGCTACTCGAGTTACTTCGTGTCGGACTTGGTGCACGCCCCGGCCATTCCGTTGTCCTTGGTCTGGCCGTTCTCGTCCTTCGCGGCCCCGTCGCACCGTTTCTCGGATTCGCTCCGGAGGCCGTCGTTCTTCCGGATGGAGTCGACCACGGGCTCCTGCCCGTCGTTCCCCGAACCTGCCGACAGGCTTGTGTCCGTGCTGCCTGGAGGCACTCATGTGGTCGTCGGGACGCCCACCGATGTTAGCAACGTTGCTGCCACCCGATCGGGGGCTACCCGTGTCCCGGGCCCGTGGCAGGTTGTCCGATCCGACGGCTCCGATCGTAGGACGGCGTCGATGTGACTACTCTTTCGAACAGTGCAGATCGTCATACAGACCGCCGGCGTCGCCCGTGACGTGGATGTCAATGTCCAGGTCCCGGACGCGACCGTAGCCGACCTGCTCGACGCATTGGGGCAGCACACCGATGACGACGCCGTCGGGATCGTGGTGGACGGTCGCCGCCTGCCGGGATACCTGGCGTTGGCCGAAGCCGGGCTGCACGACGGCGCGGTGGTGCACCTCGGTGACGCTGGCCAGCGCCCAGCCGGGTCCGACGGCGCGGGTCCTGCGCTGGCAGTTGTGGGCGGCCTGGACACCGGGCGCCGGATCACCCTGCCGCACGGCCGCGCGGTGATTGGCCGGGACGTCTCCTGTGCGGTGCGGCTGGCCAGCTCCACGGTGTCGTCGCGACACTGCGCGGTCGACGTCGACCCGTTCGGTGTGGTCAGCCTCGAGGACCTCGGATCGCGCAACGGCGCCCTGATCGACGGGGTGACCCTGACCGGCCGCCATGAGCTCTCGCCAGGTCAGATCGTGCAGCTCGGGGCGGTGCAGCTGACACTGGTGGCGCGGGACCCACACGATCGTCCGGCGCTGCTCGGCGCGCGGCGGACCGCAGGCGGCAACACGTCGTTCAACCGCCCGCCGAGGTCGATGCCGCCGGCGCCCGGCGAACCGGTGCCGCTGCCGAAACCACCGCGCGAGGCGCCGGTCAGACAACCGTTCTCGTGGATTGCGGTGCTCGCGCCACTTGCGCTGGCCGCGGTGTTGGTGCTGGTCACCGGCAGCTTCCTGTACGCGATGTTCGCGCTGTTGTCGCCGGTGATGTTGATCGGCAACTGGGCGGAGGGTCGCCGACAGGGCAAGCATACCTCGCGCCGGGAGACCGCGCGGTTCGCCGCCGACCTGGACACGTTCCGGACCCAGCTGGCGGGTCGGCGTGGCGAGGCAACCCTGGCGCTGCGTGCCGAGCTGCCGGAGTCCTCGGAGATTCTGCGCCGGGCGTCCGCGCCGAGTGTGCGGCTCTGGGAACGCAGGCTGACCGACCCGGACTTCCTGCACCTGTCCGCCGGCACGGGCAGCATCGACTGGCGGCCGGTGGTGGCCAACCCGCACGGCGAGCGGCCGGCCGAGGTGACCAGGGTGGTGGCCGAGATGTCCCGGCTCGAGCTGGTTCCGGCGTTGGTCGACCTGGCCGATGGCGGTGTCGTGGGCATCACCGGGCCGAGGGCCGCCGGCCTGGCGCTGGCCCGGTCGCTGGTGTGTCAGGCCGCGGTGCACCACGGCCCGGCCGATCTGCGGATCGCCGTGCTCACCGAGCCCGAGGGGGTGGTCGCCTGGGAGTGGGTGAAGTGGTTGCCGCACAACCACGACGCCGCCGCCGGTGGCGGAGCCCGGCTGTTGGCCGCCGATACCGCGGCGGCGGACTCGCTGATGCACGAGCTGTTCGAGGCGCACCGAGCCCGCCCCGAAGCGGACCGGAACAACCGCGACGGCGGGCCGGGCGGGCCGGTACTGTTCGCGGTGGTCGACGCGGTGCGGCTGACCGAGGGCCGCAACGCACCGGTGCGGGCGCTCCTGCGCGGTGCGGCCGGCCCGGTCGCCGGGATCGTGCTGGCGCCGACCACCGACCGGCTCCCGGCGGTGTGCACCACGGTCGTGGAGTTGCTCGACGCCGACGGCACCGCCCGGCTGAGTCGGCCACCGCTTGGCGAGGTCGTCGACGGGCTGCTCATCGGCTGGTTCGACACCAGCACCGCCCGGTCCTGCGCGCTCCCCCTGGCCAGGTTCGAGGATCCCGAGACCGCCGCCGTCGGTGCCTCGCTGCCGATCCGGGTGGACGTCACGACCTTGTTCGACCAGGACGTGTTCGATCCGGCGGTGGTCGAGGAGCTGTGGCGCTCCGCTGGTCGGGAAGGTGGCCACGACCCCGGTGTTGCCGCCCCGATCGGGGTGACCGAGGAGGGTGTGCTGACCCTGGACCTGTTGCGCGACGGGCCGCACGGCCTGGTCGGCCGCCAACCCGTACCACTACGCGAACAACGACCCGGTCAACCTGCTCTACCCCCTCGGCCTGCGCCCGATGACCGACGCCGACCTGAACGCGTACCGCCTGGCCCACCAGGGACCGAGCTTGAGCGACCTCGCGCACGGCGCCCTCGACGTAATCGGGTTCATCCCCGTGGTGGGCGAGGTCGCCGACCTGGCGAACGCCGGTCTCTACCTGGCCCAGGGCGACTATGCCAACGCCGCCCTGTCCGCCGCCGCGATGATCCCCATCGTTGGCGGCGCCGCGAGCGCGGCAAAATACGCCAGCAAGGGCGCGCGCGCCGTCGAGAAGTTCGCCCCGGACGCCATCCGATTCAGCCAGAAGTCAGTAAACAAGGCCACGACCGAGAAATACATTACAAGCATGAGCCAGCACGGTTGGAAGGGCGACCCGATCGACGTCGTGCACATGCCCGACGGTGGGCTGACCACGCTGGACAACCGACGGCTAGTCGCTGCCCGGCAGACCGGGACTCCGGTCCACGCCAATGTGCATGCCCACGATGCACCGTTCCCGCCGGAGCGGGTCCCAGAAGGTCCGAGTAACCTGCGGGATAGGCAGGGGAACGTCCCGGACACCTACGGTCAGGCCGTGCACAGTCGGATCGCGGGACAGGGCTAAGGTTTCCGCGAAGCGCACCCGCAGGGCTCGCCGATCATGCCGAGGCCGTACGGTGAGCCCGTTCCGTCGGCGGGAGGTGGCAGTGGCTGATCCACTCTCGTCTACCGACCTGCCGCCCGGCTTCACATTCCCGCCGGAGTTCGTCCGGGTTGTTGAGTTCGGACTTGTTAAACTGGAGCCCTGGGAGCTGCGAGGATGTCCCGAGTTCCGTGGAACTTCGGTGGCGGCCCGGTGATCATCAGGCGGCGTTTACGGTCTCAGTGTGCCGGTCAGCACCGACAGTCTGAGTGACCCGGTCCAGCGTGTCGCGCAGGGA
>JALYVZ010000339.1 GCA_030852965.1 Actinomycetota bacterium
TCGTCGAAAACGTCTGCGCAGCGCTACGAGCGTACCCGCAGGTCAGCAGCCCCTGGAGTCGCAGCTGGTATGGCGTTCCAACCGGTGGGGTTGCGCCGAATCACCTACGCGGAAATCCGCGTTAGCACTCGGCGTCCACGGCCGGACACCACTCGGGGTGCCCGGCGCCTAAACTCGGCTGCACGCTGGACCGGCGGCGGATATGGTCATCGACATGGACCTCTGATGTGCACGCTCGACCCGTCCGACTACGCGGCGGTGTCCGCCGCCCACGTACTCCCCAGGAGGATCCATGTCACGCAACCGTCGACGCCCCCGCCCGTCCACACCGCGCAAGGCTCAGTCGGCCGAGCTGTCCACCGGGGTCTCCGCCGAAGCGCCAACCGAGCTGTCTGCCAAGGTGCCGGCCGACGGCGCCGCCGACGCGGCAGCCGACGTGTGCTCCGACGTGCCCACCGCGGTGGCCGCCGAGGAGAAGCCCAGCGCAGAAGCCCTGCGCGAAGCCGTTCGAGTCGCGTTGGAGGCAAAGTCCGGTGCTCCGGGGCGAAACGGACTGCGGACTCCGCCACCTGGGCGCGCGCCGGCCACCGGTCCCGACCAGGGGCAGTTCAAGGGTGGGCGCGGTGGGTCGCGGGGGTTCCGTGCGCTGCCGCGCCGCACCGGCTGACTCCGCTGGCTGACAACCACGCTTGTGTGGTGGCAGGGACTACTTCGTCCGGGACCAGGGGCGGAAGCCGGCCGCCAGGGCGTCCCCCTCAGTGCGGAACCACACCTCGGCCCTGGTGCGACCGAAGTAGGGCGAGCCCGATGAGTGGCTGCGCATTGAGCCCACGTTGCCTTTGACCACAAACTCCGGGGATGGCGCGGAGCCGTCGTCCAGCGGGAGCGCCGAGCCCGGGCACGGACCGAGGCGGAGCCCGGGGGTCGGCGCCGGCCTGGCAGTCTCATCCACCGGCTCCACCGCGGCGGGCGCGGGCAGTGGCTTCGACCAGGTCCGCGCGGACAGCTCGGGCACCGAGCGGCGCCGGGCCCTCCAGGCCAGTGCCGCCCCGGACGTCGCGGCCAGCAGGCCGAGCAACCTTCGCAACCAGGTCCCGGTCATCCCCTGCACCATCCCGCTCTCCTCGCCCCGGAGTGTCTGTCCCAGTACGTCAGACACGAGACACCAGTTCTACTCCGCGCGCGATCCGTGCCCGATCGAGGCATCATCACGAGGGTGTACAGCCGGGCGACGCCGTGGGGAATGCGGGCCCAGCAGCTTGTCACTGCGGCGCCCGGCGCCCCCCGGGTGGTGCCGGCAGGCTCGACCGCGGTGGTGGTCGGGGGCGGGGTGGCTGGTGTTTCGGCGGCGGTGGTGCTGGCCGAGCGAGGGGTCCAGGTGACGTTGCTGGAAGCCGCCGCGACGCTGGGCGGACGGCTGGGCGCATGGCCGCACCTGCTGCCCGATGGTACCGAGCAGATCGTCGAGCACGGGTTCCACGCGTTCTTCCGGCAGTACTACACCTGGCGCGCGGTGCTGCGGCGCATAGACCCGGAGCTGGGCTTCCTGGAACCGGTCGGCGGCTACCCGGTGATTTCCCGGCAGTGGCCGGACGAGGACCTGACCGGGTTGCCCAGCGCGCCGCCGCTGAGTCTGCTCGCGCTCTTCGCCCGCTCGCCCAGCCTCGGGCTGCGCGACATTGCCGGAGCCGACCGCAAACTGGCCCTGGAGCTGCTGGGCTACCACGCTGAACGCACCACCCGGTCGCTCGACCGGGTCTCGGCCGGTGACTTCCTGGATCGGTTCGGGATCACTGAGCGGGCCCGGACCATGTTGTTCGAGGCGTTCGCCCGGTCGTTCTTCTGCGACCCGGGCGGACTCTCGGCCGCCGAGCTGGTAGCGATGTTCCACTTCTACTTCCTGGGCAACCCCGAGGGGCTGGCCTTCGACGCACCCGACACCGACTACCTGACCTGCATCTGGCGGCCGCTCACCCAGCACCTGTTACAGCACCAGGCGACCGTGTGGACCGGCGCGGCGGTGCACACCGTGGAGCCGGCCGCCGAGCACCACTGGCGAGTGGAGCTCGACGATCGTGTGGTGACTGCCCGGCACCTGGTGCTCGCTCTCGACCCGGGCGGTCTGCGCGGGCTGGTCGATCGCTCGACCGCACTGCGCCGGGTCGGGCCGCGACTGGCCGAGCAAGTGGCCGCGCTGCGGCTGGCCCCGCCCTTCGCGGTGTCCAGGCTGTGGCTGGATCGGGACGTCGCGCACGCACGGGCTACCTTCTCGGCGGTAACCGGTGAGCCGACGTTGGACTCGGTGACCTGTTACCACCGGCTGGAGCAGCCGTCCCGGCGGTGGGCGGCAGACACCGGCGGCTCGGTGCTGGAGCTGCACTCCTACGCGTGCGGCGAGCCGGACGCGGAGCGGGCCACGGACTCGATGCGCGCGGAGCTGGCCGGGCTCTGGCCGGAGACCCGAGGGGCAGGGGTCCGCCACCAGCTGTGCCGGTACGAGGCGAGCGCACCGGCGTTCCCGCCTGGGGATGCCGGACGTCGGCCTGGCGTGCGGACCGATGCCCGCGGTGTGCGGGTCGCCGGCGACTTCGTGGAGCTGGCGTGGTGCGCGGGGCTGATGGAGCGCTCGGCGCTGTCCGGGGTGCTGGCGGCCAATGACGTCCTCGCCGAGGAGGGCGCGGCGGCCGAGCCGGTACTGGGCATCCCACAGCACGGACTGCTCGCTGGGTGGACGCCGTTCACCCGCCGAGGCTGACCAGCTCAGCGCCCAGCGAAGACCGTAGTGCCAGCGCAGCCAGCACGGCGTTCGCGCTGCCGCGCATGCCCAACGCGTTGGGGTGTACCGGCGCCGCCGGGGACGTCGGCACCAGTCCCTCCACCCACTTCGTGCCCGGCAGCTGGCACACGTCGTGCCCGACGCTTCGGCGGTAGGTGTCGACGAACTCGGCACCGGCCTTGTCGGCCTGCTCGGCGAGCATGGCGTTGAGTGCCTTGGTGGTCTCCCGTAGCCACTTGACATCACCCGGACTGAACGGCACCAGTGGGTAACACCCGGGACCGGTGGCGGGCAGAATCGTCGGATAGCCGACCAGCAGCACCTGGGCGTCCGGGGAGCGCTGCTTGATCTCCTCCAGAACGGCGGCCACCTTCGGCGCGGTGGCCTTGATCTGCTCGGTCAGCTCGTCGCGCCCAGCCCTGCGGTAGTGGTCCCGGCAGGCCGCGCCGTTCAGCCGGGTCGAGGACAGCTTCGCGCAGGTCGTGATGATCTCGACAAAGCCGATGTCGTTGCCCCCGACCCCGATGGTGACCAGGTCGGTCCGCTCGGACAGGGCGTCGAGCTGCGCGCCGTTGGAGCCCACCGTGGTGCTCTGCGCGGTGGTCATGTCCGCGGTCGTGGCCCCATTGCAGCTCACGTCGCGAAACAGCGCGGGGCGCAGGGTCCGGCGGACCAATGACGGGTAGTTGTGATCGGAGCGGGCGCAACCGGGCGGCTGCCCGGTCGGCACCGGGATACCCGGCCCGGCCACGTACGAGTCTCCCAGCGCGACATACTCCTTGACCGGTCCGTCCAGCGCCGCCGCCGCACTCTGCCCCGCCGAGACCAGCGCGCAACCCAACCCGAGCGCAACGGCAACCACCATCCGCGTCGGCCGCATCAGCCGCGCCTCCTCCCGAACGGTCCACCCCAGGTGGACCAACCGCGCGGAGCGTAGCGGTGCCCACCCGACGGGGACGACCAGCGAGGCCGAGTCCGCCCCAGACGGGTGGACCACTCAACCCGCACGAATACAGCGGTGCCTGCACTTCGTTACCCGCAGTGAGCGTTGATTACCGGCGGTCCGACCACGCCCGCGGCAAGCGCCACTCACCTGGCTCAGCTGGATCGGGTGAGCAGCGGCCACAACCCGTCCGGGCCGGCGGCCAGCGCTCGACGGGCCACCTCGCGGTTCCAGTGCGTCTCGTCGCCGTCCTCGTCGCGCCAGGCCCACAACCGGGTGGTGGCGAGCCGCAGGCTGTGCTCCCGGGTGAACCCGATCGCGCCGTGGACCTGGTGCGCGATGCGCGCCACCGCACCGGCCATCTCCCCGACTCGGGCCTTGGCGACGGCCACCGCGAGCCCTGCGTCGTCACCAGCGAAGTCGCTCGCGGCGGCAATCCGGGTGGCTGCGTCCGCAGCCGCCCGCGCGGCGGCCACCTCGGCGGCGGCCAGCGCCAGCTGCTGTTGGACCGCCTGGAACTTGGCGATCGGACGACCGAACTGGACCCGCTCCCCGGCGTAGCGCACCGACTGCCGCAACGCGGTGACGCCTGCCCCGGTCATCAGCAGCGCCCGAGCCAGCGCGGCCCGGCGGACCAGCAGCTCGCGGGCCCCCGGGCCAGCGGCAGCCACGTCGGCGGCGCCGACCTCGGTGTCCAGCAC
>JALYVZ010000340.1 GCA_030852965.1 Actinomycetota bacterium
CCGCACGGCTGCTGGGGATGCCGGCCACGGTGTTCATGCCCAGGCTGGCCGCGCTGCCCAAGGTGGCCGCCACCCGTGGCTACGGAGCCGACGTGCGGCTGGTCGGTGACGTGTTGGAACAGACCCTGGCCGCCGCCGCCGAGTTCGCCGACCGCACCGGGGCGATGCTGGTGCACCCGTTCGACCACCCACTCGTAGTGGCCGGGCAGGGAACCGTGGGTCTGGAGCTGGCCGAACAGGCCGCGCGGGCCGGTCAGGATGTCCGTACCGTGCTCGTCCCGACCGGCGGGGGCGGGCTGACCGCCGGAATAGCGGTGGCGCTGCGCGAGCTGGTGCCGACCGCCAGGGTGATCGGGGTCCAAGCCGCCGAGATGGCCGCCTGGCCGGAGTCGCTGGCCGCCGGGCACCCGGTGCGCACCGCCGCCCGCCCGACAATTGCCGACGGCATCGCGGTCCCCCAGCCAGGGCGGACACCGTTCGCCCTGGCCTCGGAGCTGGTGGACGAGGTGACCACGGTCAGCGAGGGCGCGTTGTCCCGCGCGCTGTTGCACTGTCTGGAGCGGGGCAAACAGGTGGTTGAGCCGGCCGGCGTGGCCGGGGTGGCGGCGGTCCTCGACGATCCGGGCCGCTTCGCCCCGCCGGTGGTGTGCGTCCTGTCCGGCGGCAACGTCGACCCGCTGCTGCTGTTGCACGTGATCCAGCACGGGTTGGCCGCCGCCGGCCGGTACCTCAGCATCCGCATTCGCGTGGTCGACCGGCCGGGAGCGCTGGCCGAACTGCTCGGGCTGATTGCCGAGCTCGGCGGCAACGTGCTCGACGTCGAGCACTCCCGGGTGTCCGGGTCGCTCGCGCTCGGCGAGGTGGAGGTGGCCCTACGACTCGAGACCCGAGGGCCCCGGCACCAGGTGGAGGTGCTCGAGTCCCTGCGGGCCTCGGGCCATCAGGTCATCTCCGGCTGATCCGGGCAGCCGGATCAGCCGCGGAAGGGCTCCGCGGCTTCGAGCGTCACCTTCATCGTCCCGCCGTTGGGCAGCTGGTACTGCCTGGTCTCACCGACCTTGGCGCCCAGGATCGCCGCTCCCAACGGTGAGCGCGGCGAGTAGACCTCCAAGCCGCCGTGGCTGCCCTCCTCGCGGGAACCGAGCAGGAACCTCTCGGAGTCCTCGTCATCGTCGTAACGGACGGTGAGCACCATCCCCGGCTGCGCGACGTCGGAGTCGGTGGGAGCCTGGCCGACCTTCGCGGTACGCAACAGCTCCTGCAACTGCCGGATCCGGGCCTCCTGCTGTCCCTGGTCCTCGCGAGCCGCGTGATAGCCGCCGTTCTCCTTGAGGTCGCCTTCCTCACGACGCGCGTTGATCTCCGCGGCGATGACTGGCCGGTTCGCGATCAGCTCGTCCAACTCATGCTTGAGCCGGTCGTAGGCATCCTGGGTCAACCAGGTCACCTGCATCTCCGTCACGGTCATCACTCCTCCAGCCTTCCGGACCAGCGGGTTGCGGGTCGGCGACCCGCATGCGCGCCGCCTGATCCCAGGGACCAGCCCTGAGAAGAAAAAACACGACCCGACGCCGGGCCGTGCAGGCGGCTACGTTAGCACGTCAGCCACCGTTCGGCGCACCCTTTAGACGAACGGTCGAGGCGACCCAGAAGTTCCCGAATCTCAGATTGCGACAGTTCGTTTGGCTTCGGTCAGTCTGGAGAAGTGCCACCCACAACCGGATGACCTGCATCTGAGCAAGCTAGCGACGTCAGGCGCTAAACCCGGGAAGAACTGAGCCGCTGGCCCGGTTACACCTGAGGCCGGCCAGCGCGGGACAGTTGTGTCGGCGCTCCACGAGACTAGTGCCGTACCAGGAGGGGGACATGGTCGGACCGCTACGTCTGATGACAGTGCACGCCCACCCCGATGACGAGTCGAGCAAGGGGGCGGCCACCTGCGCGCGCTACGCCGCCGACGGTCACGAGATCATGGTTGTGACCTGCACGGGTGGCGAGCGCGGCAGCATCCTCAACCAGGCCATGGACCGCCCGGAGATCGTCGCCGACCTGGTGGCGGTGCGCCGCTCCGAGATGGCCCTTGCCGCCAAGCTACTCGGGGTGCACCACCGCTGGTTGGGCTTCGTCGACTCCGGGTTCCCCGAAGGTGACCCCAGGCCGCCGCTACCGCCAGACTGCTTCGCCGCTGGCGATCTCACCGAGCAGACCGGGGTGCTGGTCGAGCTGGTGCGGGAGTTCCGGCCGCACGTGCTGGTCACCTATGACGAGAACGGCGGTTACCCGCACCCGGACCACATCCGTTGCCACGAGGTCTCCGTGGCGGCGTTCGACGTGGCCGGCGACCCCGAGCGCTTTCCCGACGTCGGCGAGCCGTGGCAGCCGTTGAAGCTGTACTACTCGCACGGGTTCTCCCGGGCCAGGGTGGTGGCCATCCACGAGGCGATGCAGGTGGCCGGTTTGGAGTCACCGTACGTCGACTGGATCAAGAACTGGACCGAGGACAAGCGTGACCCCGGCACCCGAGTGACGACCAGGGTCGAGTGCGCCGACTACTTCCCGGTGCGCGACGAGGCACTCAAGGCACACGCCACCCAGATCGACCCGACCAGCCGCTGGTTCGCGGTGCCGTTGGAGCTGCAGCGACAGGTGTGGCCCACGGAGGACTACGAGCTGGTGCGCTCGCTGGTGGACAGCACCACCCCCGAGGACGATCTTTTCGCCGGTATCCGGGAGCGGGTGACGGCGTGACCTGGGTGCTGGCCCCACACTTCGGCACCCAGCAGCCCCCGCCGAACGCCCCCGAGTTCGGCGGGTCCTCACCGATCGGCCTGGTCGTCATTCTGCTGCTGTTCATCGCTACGTTCTTCCTGATCCGGTCGATGAACACCCACCTTCGCAAGGTGCCCGAGTCGTTCGACCCGCCCACGTCCCCGGATCCTGGCCCGGAGCCCCACTCGACCGAGCGGGACAGCGGCACCGACTGAGGGACCGCAAGACCGACTACTCCGCAGTAGGGTTCGTCTCAGCACCGTCGGCGCGCCGACACGTGAACCGGCGTCGCGCTGGCCCGCGAACAGGAGGCCCGAGTGCCCGAAGCCGTGATTGTCGCCGCCGCCCGTTCACCGATCGGGCGGGCGTTCAAGGGCTCGCTGGCCACGATGCGCCCGGACGACCTGACGGTCCAGATGGTCCGGGCCGCGCTGGAGCAGGTGCCGCAGCTGAACCCGAAGCAGCTCGACGACCTGATGTTGGGCTGCGGCCTGCCCGGCGGCGAGCAGGGATACAACCTGGGCCGGGTGGTGGCGGTGCTGCTCGGCTACGACGAGCTGCCCGGCACCACCATCACCCGGTACTGCTCGTCGTCGTTGCAGACCACCCGGATGGCCATGCACGCGATCCGGGCCGGCGAGGGTCACGCCTTCATCTCCGCCGGGGTGGAGACGGTGTCGCGGTTCGCGAAGGGCAGCTCCGACTCGCTGCCCGACACCCAGAACCCGCTGTTCGCCGAGGCGACCGCGCGCAGCGAGAAGCTGGGCCAGAGCGGGGTGGACGGCTGGGACGACCCACGCGGGGCTGGCCAGCTGCCAGACGTCTACATCGCAATGGGGCAGACGGCGGAGAACGTCGCCCGGTACGCAGGTGTCTCCCGCGAGGCCATGGACCGCTTCGGGGTCCGCTCGCAGAACCTGGCCGAGAAGGCCATCGCGGGAGGTTTTTTCGCCCGGGAGATCACCCCGGTCACGTTGCCGGACGGCCGGGTGGTCGACAGCGACGACGGTCCCCGGCCCGGGGTCACCTACGAGGGCGTGAGCCAGCTCAAGCCCGTGTTCCGCCCGGACGGGCTGATCACCGCCGGCAACTGCTGCCCGCTGAACGACGGCGCCGCCGCGCTGGTGATCATGTCCGAGACGATGGCCACCGAGCTGCGGATCACCCCGCTGGCCCGGGTGGTGTCCACTGCGGTGTCCGGGCTGTCGCCCGAGATCATGGGCCTCGGCCCGGTGGAGGCGTCCCGACGGGCGTTGGCGCTGGCCGGGATGACGATCGACGACGTCGACCTGGTGGAGATCAACGAGGCGTTCGCCGCGCAGGTCCTGCCGTCGGCCCGCGAGCTGGGCTTGTCCGACTCCGGGATCGAGGACAAACTGAACGTCAACGGGGGCGCGATCGCCCTGGGTCACCCGTTCGGCATGACCGGCGCCCGGATCACCACCACCCTGATCAACTCGTTGCAAACCCACGACAAGCAGATCGGCCTCGAGACCATGTGCGTCGGCGGCGGCCAGGGCATGGCCATGGTGCTGGAACGCCTGAGCTGAGCCGACCTGGACGAACCGGCCGTCTCCGTCGGGTGGGTCGCGACCGGCCAGCTGGCGCACCGCTGCTCGGCGAGCCGCCGACACTGCTGCCG